>JABJED010000348.1 GCA_018665025.1 Gammaproteobacteria bacterium | reverse complement strand
TAAAGCTGCTTCAATCATCGCCAAAGTTGCCCGAGACAGCGAAATGAAGCGCCTTGATCGAATCTATCCAGAGTATGGGCTTGCTCAGCACAAAGGATACCCAACCCGGGCGCATCTTGAATCCCTGAAGCGACATGGCCCATCACCGATTCATCGTCTCTCTTTTGCGCCCTGCCGTGCGGTGGCTGAGCAGGAACAGGCGAAATAAGCTCGTATCAGTAAACTCAGAAGACTAAGCTCGGGAAAACGCGCTGCAAAAGGAGTCAACATGTCACTACAAGATGAACTAATACTCGAACAAATCCAGGTAGGCCCAATGGAAAATTTCGCCTACCTCATTGGCTCCAAAGCCACCCGTGAAGTCGTGGTGATCGACCCGGCCTGGGATATCCAGGGCCTGCTGGACCTGATTAACGAGCGTGACTATAAACTTACCGGTGCACTGGTCACCCATTACCATCCGGATCATTGCGGTGGGAGTTTTGGGCAGAACACCGTGGACGGGGTTGCTGAACTACTGGAGCTGAATCCAGTAAAAGTCTATGCCCATAAGCTGGAAGCAGATGGCGTTAAGAAAGTTACAGGTATCACTGACTCCGACATAGTCAAAGTCGACTCAGGAGATAAACTCGATGTCGGTGATGTAGAGGTCGAGTTTTTGCATACCCCCGGACACACGCCTGGTTCCCAATGTTTCAGGATCAAACAGACGCTGGTGTCAGGCGACACGCTCTTCATAGATGGATGTGGCCGGGTAGACCTGCCAGGGTCAAACTCTGAGGATATGTATCACAGCATTCAGAAACTGGCTTCATTGCCTGATGATACGATTTTGCTACCGGGCCACAATTATTCGGCTGTCCCGCACGCCACGATGGGAGAGACAAAACAGCACAACACTTATATGCGGATCAATGACCTGGAAACCTGGAAGACGATGATGGGCGGTTGATTTCGCTCTATAATCGCCGCGGAGTCGGTAAAAACTGGAAATCTACCTACATGAATCCGATAAACGGGCGTGTATGTACCTCATGGAGAAGAGCAGGGTGACAATGTTATGAAGACGCTAGAGAACTTCGCTTGTTTTGACCAATTCAAAAAAACAATCCAGGGAATGCGAGCCACCAGGAAAGAGTTTGAAGACGGTCAGCAAGACGAGGTGTTAACTAACCAGAGGGATGGGCGGGTATATAAGAAACTGAAATGGACGGCGCTTCATACATCCAAGTGTATTCAGGAAGCGGTTTTCCTGTTGAAGGAAGAAGAGCCCTCCCTGAGTAAAGAGCAGCTTAAAAAAATGTTGCAGGCCGAAAGCGTAAGCATTTGGTTTCCATACGGAGTTCGCAAAGTAGAAAAGGCGTTATCCGTTAACGGTTCCGCGTTTCATCAACGGGGTTGGGATCGATTGGGAAGGGGCGAGCCTCGTTTTTCAGGCGATAGTTCGACCTGGCCAGCTAACCATATGGCCGCTGTATCTTTGAATAGCAACTGCTTTAAAAAAGAATAAGAACAATCAAAACGATAATCAAAGCAGCAGTATCAGCTGCACCACTCACACTTCTCTATTTCAATCCCGAAGACGACGAAAAGGAAGAAATATCGGATCAGTGATTGCTGGACCGGCTCTTCTAATTTCCAAATCGATAACGTAGCTTAACGACAAACGACTCGACGATAGGATCGTCGAAGGTATCTTCAAACAAGCTTGAAAAGTCATCCTTGTGTTGAGAAGGTAGCTGATTGCCAAGATTGTAGACGACATAAAGGTCAGTGAGCGGGGCAATTTCCCAACGATAACGAAGCTGCGCGGTTAACAGACTCACGGTAAAGTCATAATCAGGCTGGGTTCGCAGCGCCGGTATCAGTTTGGCAGAATCGCTAATCTCGAAAAATCCCTGCTCGCCGGCCTTGACCCCGGCCCACTGCATAGAAAATCGCAGTTGGTGCCTGGGCTTCATGAACCAGTTCATCTCAATAGCTGGCTGCCATTCAATGCCGTTATAGGCACCAAAATTGTTACCGCCTTGATAAACCAGCCAGCCATCGCGCCGCTTGTACTTGATATCGGCCTTAATCATCAGCGAGTTGATGGGCCTTGCCGTAACGCCAATAGAGTACTGACCTGTCCAGTCACCAAGGTCCTCCTGAATACCACCCACACCGAATGACCAGCTGAACATTTTGCTGGCATCGGTCGCCCAGAGCACGTTCCACCAGATACGATCCTCTGTCTGATAAGCGCCGTTACCGCGGGAGTCGATGTCGTCGTAATGTCGCGGCAGCCAGGCAAGTGCGGTTCGAATTGTATTGCGCCCGGGGACTTCCAGTGTATTGCGCCAATAGATTCCGCTATCGACCACCTGACCTTGACTAATGTTGTACTGTTGCTGAACAGTCACCGTGCCACGATTGGCTCGAACGAACCCATCGGCGCTGCTTTTTCCAGTGTAGCGAAAGGCGTACAGTAAGCCCGAATAGTCGTTGCGTCGAAGAAAGCCCAGGTCATTGATTTCAACATTTTCGTCAAAATAGTCAAACTTCAAGAGGTGCTGGAATCTTGAATCTACCGAGTAAGACAGATCAAGGATAGCGCCTTGCCCGCTGATTTCGGCAACGTCACTGTGCATCAACTGCAGATCCAGTGTCCACTTGCCGTCTTCGGCCAGGTAGTGCCAGTCCAGACCGTGAACCTCGGCATCATAAATTGGTCCATTGACGAAGGTGCCGAGATAGCCTAACGCAAAGTTCTGATTGCTTGAATCCTCATAGCTGAAGCGCAGAGCGGCAAAATCACGACCATCTGCATTGATATCAACAGGAACAGCAGATTGATTTGTACCCTGCCATTCGACCTCATCTTCAAAGGCACTCAGCACGCCATACCGAACATTACCAATTCTGCCGTTGAGCCTCACTGCACCGAGAAGGTCTGTTGGCAGGCCCGCGTCGCCTCTGTCAGGCAAAACCCCAGCGGGTAAGGAAACCTGGGTTGCCGTGCCACCAATCCTTCGCGTGTTGATTAGCGAAATGGGTGTCGGCAGATGAGCAGTGACAAAGGCTCGCCTTGACGTTGTCGAAAAATTCTCATTAGTGAGTTCGCGCAGTGGATTGCCGCTATTAGCCCTGGGAGTTGTTTCAAATATTTCATTGCCTTCGAGAAAGAAAAGACGTTTTTCAGGGAAAAAGGTTTCGAATGCAGTCAGATTAAGAACGACATTGTCGGCTTCAACCGCACCAAAATCAGGAATCAGACTCGCCGTCAACTCAGCTTTTGTGGACGGCTTCCAGGTGATATCGACACCGATTCGGGTATCGTCATCATCGCGGGCTTTATCTAGCGTTGTGGACATATACGGAATCACGGAAATCAACCGGCGTGGTTCAATGCCCTCGACGCGCATACTATTGAGCGCGGTAACAAATTGTGGCGAAGAGTAGGTATGCCCCGGCCAGTAGTAGCGCTCGTTAGTATGGGAAACCTGCCGACTCAGCGCAAAACCGACTTCACGTCGGCCTTCAATTTCCGGCAAGTTCATCATCGACCAGGGGAAAAAAATCTCAACGCTCCAGCCCTTATCAAACCTCGCAGCCTTGTAGAGCCAAGTCCCGTCCCAATCACTGGAGTAGCGCCTTTCTGGCAGCACTTTGCCATCCATCACGGTGTCACCCAGACCAACGGCAAACCAATAGGCGAATTCACCCTGACCGGTCGTATCCAGGGTGACTCCAAAGGTATCGCGATCGGTATGGCTATCACGATTGGTCATCCGCATGACGATGGTTTCCGGTGGCTGATACATCACGGCACTCACGTAGAGGCCTTGTTCCGTCGCTAACAAACGATTTTCGGTTAGGTAGTGTCCGGGCTTGCCGGTACCGGGAACCGATACCAGCATATTGTCGAACGCAGGAATTTCCTGCCAGATCGCTTCATTAACTAAACCGTCGAGCTTGATGTCTACGGTGTCATGGCTGCGGGTTTGCACATTGATATAGTGCATTGGAACACCGTCAAGGTAACCTTTGATGGTCTGTTTCGAGAACTTCTCTGTAGGTTCGATCGCGGTAGCCAGTGACATGGCAGAACCGCTCAAAAGTACCAGGAATGTTAAATAGCGCAGTGTCATGTCTCTACTATGCTGCAGTATCGGATCATGGTCTATTAGAATCAGCTACAATGATCGCGCCCAATGACATCAATGCTCGAGCCTAAAAGCCCATTGGGAATAGGCGCTGAATATCGGTTTACTTTTTTTTGGGCAGGAACGGGTGGCAGATGAACTGACCTAAACCCTGGGTGATGATTGCAGGCCAGCAATCGATCCGAAGCGAATATGGGCAAGTGGTAGCTGTTACTATCCGATCAAATGTTATCTGAACGCTTCTAAGAAGCTGAACAACATTGATATATTGCCTACCGACTCTGCTCACGGGTTCGCGAGCAAATTTGACATGAAATAGGGAGCCGCAAATGAAAGTCGGTATGATGTTAGGGTTCGAAGACTCTATTAAGACCATCACTACAATTGCCAGTGAAGCTGAACGCGCTGGAATGCATTCACTCTACACGGTAGATGCCGGGCGAAGTGCAACAGTTACAGCCGCAGCGGTTATCAATGTAACCAGTAAAGCAAAGGTAGGAACCTACATCGTTAATGCTTATGCCCGGGAACCCTGGATGACCGGGATAGAGGCGCGTGATTTAAACGAGCTCAGTGAGGGGCGATTTGTGTTGGGTGTAGGCACCGGCAACCTTCACTTTAACGATCTGTATATGGGTATTGATTCGTCCAAACCTCTGACAAAAATGCGCGATTTTATGACAATTGTTTGCTCGGTCGTTTCCGGTAAAGCAAAGGAACCGGTTCGTTACCAGGGCAAGACTCATCGCATTCGCTGGCGCGCAACCTGGGAGCCAGCCACAGCAAGCGTTCCTGTTTACCTATCCGCGTCGGGTCCAAAAATGGTGCGTTTGGCAGGAGAAGTCTCCGACGGTGTAGGCGTGGGTATCATGTCTTCGGTGGCTTTTGTCCGTGATATTGTCCAACCCAATGCACGACGTGGTGCCGAAGCTGCCGGCAGAGACCCAGACGCTCTCGCGTTTCCTGTGGCCGCTACGGTCAGTATTAATAATGACTCAGAACTCGCCCGGGATGCCTCGCGCGCGTCGATCTGCAAACTCTTTCACCCTATTCCTCACCCATACTATGATTCTCAGCTTCGACAACTCGGCTACGGCGAATTCGCTGATCAGGCGGCGCTATTGATGCCCCAGGGGCGCTTGCGTGAGGCAATGGGCCTTGTCCCTGAAGAAGTAATAGACACTATGACTATTACCGGGAACCTTGATGAATGCACCGCAAGAATCAGGGAATATGAGGGTGTCGCAGACGAGCTTATTCTTGCCCGCACTGCGCAACGGGGAGAGGCACAAGGTATGGCGGCCTACGAAGATCTGTTGCAACTCGTTGATCGCGTCAGTGGTTGACGATTGTTCACCAGTATGGGCCTTGCCTTGCTATTTCTGGTAATTAGGTGCGAAAGGGTTATCGATTTTAATCTATCGATTTATTGCCGAGCCGCCAATGGCTATTACCGAAGGCTCCAGGATTATGCTCATTGTTAAGACCGTATGAGGTTTGAAATGAAATTCACTGAATTAGCCTGGTGTTTCCGGACACTTTGTAAGCGCATTGTTCGCCTAAGTGCGGAAAACTAAAAGGCAGCGTTTTCTTAAGAGCGGGAAATCAGAAAGCAGCTGACCCGGGTGTTCTTGGGAACGGAATCGTGTCCCGTATGTTTTCCATGCCGGTGACGTAAGTCAGCAGGCGTTCAAACCCCAGACCAAAGCCAGCATGAGGTACGGTTCCATAGCGGCGCAGGTCGCGGTACCACCAGAGTTCCTCGATCATGACTTCGTCTTGCATACGGGCATCCAGTACATCCAGGCGTTCCTCACGCTGGCTGCCACCAATAATTTCGCCAATACCAGGTGCCAGTACGTCCATGGCAGCAACGGTTCTCTCATCGTCATTCAGGCGCATGTAAAACGCTTTGATTTCTGCAGGGTAGTTCATCAATATCACAGGCCTGCCGACATGTTTTTCCGTGAGGTATCTTTCGTGTTCCGACTGCAGATCGAGACCCCAGTCCACTGGAAACTCGAATTTCTCCCCGCTGTTCTTAAGGATATCGATGGCTTCCGAGTATTCCATGCGCTCGAATTTATTGTCGATGATGGATCTCATTCTTTCGATGACTGTTTTGTCGATACGCTGTTGGAAAAATGCCATGTCGTCTTCCCGTTCTTCCATTACGCGGCTTAATACGCTAGTTAGAAGGTCTTCAGCAAGGTCGGCGTTGTCATTCAGGTCAGCGAAGGCGATTTCAGGCTCAACCATCCAAAACTCAGCCAGATGGCGGGAGGTGTGAGAATTCTCGGCTCGGAAGGTCGGCCCGAAGGTATAAACCCTGGACATAGCCAGACAATAAGCTTCAACGTTTAATTGGCCGGACACCGTTAGAAAAGATTCAGCACCAAAAAAGTCCTTGCTGAAGTCCACTTTCCCGTCGGCCACAGGCAGGTTCATCATATCCAGGGTGCTGACCCGGAACAGCTCACCGGCACCTTCACAGTCGCTGGCTGTGATCAGGGGAGTATTGATCCAGTGGAAATCCCGTTCAAAAAAGTAGTTGTGAATCGCATTGGCCAGGGTTGTCCTGACGCGCGTTATTGCGCTAAAGGTGTTTGTTCTTGGCCTCAGGTGCGCGACTGTACGAAGGTATTCAAACGTGTGTCGCTTCTTCGCGATTGGGTAGGACTCAGGGTCGTCAACCCATCCCAGCACCTTAATCTCAGTTGCCTGTATTTCGAACTGTTGCCCCTTGCCCTCAGACTCGACTAGTTGGCCCGTCACCCGGACTGCGCAGCCGGTGGTGATCTGAAGGACCTCCTCGCGATAGTTGGGGAGAGTGTCGGGTACGACCGCCTGGATAGGGTCAAAACTGCTGCCATCATGAACGGCAATAAAGCTGATGCCTGCCTTGGAGTCTCGTTTACTGCGCACCCAACCTTCAACCGTCACATATTCATCGACGGCTATCTTGCCTTTCAAAAGGCGTTCAACTGCAATTGAATTCATCTAAATTTTGGCCTGATATTTTTGCGACGATCAAGCTGTGGATGATACCAATTCCGGGGACAGCTAGGGAGTGCTGGTTGCTTATTCTCGAGGCAGTGTAAAAAGGAGTGTTATATTGCCAGCTCATCAATAAAATTTTGAGACAAGTGTCATGTCAAATGAATGGCTAGAGCCCGTTGCCGGTTTTGAGCTTAATCGGCAAGAATCGATCGTCACAAAGGAATACCAGGCTGAAAAGTTGGCGTCTCAGGGGCTGGATGCCTCGTTGTTTGGTAATCATGTTGACCCATCATTCTACATCGGTATCGGTATCAGGGTTGGGATTGCGAGCGGTATTTCAGCTGAGGGGAACGTCAATATGTTGAGCAGGATTGTCCAGCATCGACCCGTGGTATTGGGTGAAGCGTTGATATCGAAAGGCAGGATTGTCTCTGTTGAAGATGTCCCAAGGGGGTGGCGTATCTCAACCGATGTGTGGTTTGAGGGTAGCGACGGCGAAAGGGCTATTTCTGTGCCTCGGGTTTCGTTAAAACCGGACCCGTCGAAAGCTGGGCGTCGAGGCGCGGGGGAGAGGCCCGCGCCTGTGGTTGAAGATACCGGCATGTTGAAGGTAGTCAGCCAGCACCGCTTAACACCGAAAGGCACGAAAGGTTACAGCAGCGAAGGCAACGCGATTCACTACGAGATGGAAGCAGCAAACACCGCGGGCTTCAGGGCTCCTATTATCGGCGGCGGGCAAGGTGTGCACTTTCTTATGGCCGCTATATGGGGGCGCGGCCTTGAACAGGTGGACCTTGATATCTATTTTCGTCGGCCGGTTTTTTGGGATGACACCATTGCCGTGGGAGTCACTAGCGACATGAGTGCAGTAGCTTCACTTCGGGAGGGTAAGGTGCTGACAGAAATGAAGGTAAACAACAGGCGCGAGCTTTGACCACACGAACAGCGAAACAGGCTGTTGAGTTATTGCTGGCGTCCTATTGCAGCCTCAAGCGTGCTGATCACATGAGGAACCGGCTCCTCGATGTGAGCGAGTTCGTTCCAGATTTGGGGGAATAGTACGCCGACGCCGTTTCTGGCGATGAATGGTTCTATGTTGAATGGCATGTCATCAACCAGATAGGCATTGGGATGTGCGAGCCTGTCTTTGTGGCGGGTAAAGATAAAGTCCGTAAAATCCGACCCAAAGCGGTCGATGAGCCATTCGAGTTTACCGGATACGCACCCGGGTGCGCCGGTTGGTGCGGTCAGAAAAACCACGTGTCCGAGTCGGCCCAACTCCTCGTATAGATGTTCGAACCACGAGTAAGCTATGAGGCCGGACCAGAACTCAGACGCCTGCATATTACTGTGGGTGAAGAACTCCGCAGCGGTTTTGTCCATCAATGGTTCAGGGTAGAGCGATCCAGGATGTTCGTTCCGCCACCCTTTCAACATTTGGTCGGCATCGTAGCCCTGGGTTTTCATCGCTGCTCCGATGAAATCGACACACACCCCGTCCATATCCAGGTAGATCTCGGGAGGAACACTCATGCTAATAAAACCTTTGAAAAGTTACTTGTCGTAGTCTGTCCGGAAAGCTTCCCAGCGATCAAATGCATCGCTGATACCCTGGGCTCTCGCCTGAGTACCCTCTCTGAATTCCGGATGAGAGAGAATCCAAAACTCATTTTCCTGAACGGCATGCAGCACCATATCCCCGATTAACGAGGGCTCAAGCATCCCGTCCAGGCTTTGTTGCATGTTGGCGATTTCTTCTTCCGTCCTGAATTCATCTTTTGAAAGATCAAACACTGAAGCGGCAGCACCACCAAGTTGTTGTGGCCGGTTTCGTTCTGAGGTGTAAATACCCGTTGCGACAAACCCAGGGCACAATACTGAGACACCCACTCCGACGTGCGCAAGATCGCCTGCGATGGCCTCTGACATTCCCACGACGGCAAACTTGGAAGTGTTGTAGATACTTAGTCCCTGCATGCCAATAAGCCCGGCCATCGAAGCAGTGTTGACGAAGTGGCCACCTTCGCCGTGTGAAATCAAGCGATTCGAAAATACCTGCATTCCGTTGATTACGCCGTCAAGGTTAACACCCATGACCCAATCCCAGTCTTTGTAAGTATGATCCTTGATGTTACCGCTAACGGCGACGCCAGCGTTGTTGCAGACGACATGAACCTTCTCAAATGCAGCTTCGGTTTCTTTGGCAGCTTCTTCAAGCGCATCGCGGTCTGTTACATCAACCTTTATGGTGATGACATTGGCATTAGACTCGGAAAACTCTTCTCGAGCGGCCGCCAGCGCATCATCTTGGACGTCGGCGATCGCGACTTTCATGCCAGCGCCGGTGAATGATCGTGCCATGGCTAAACCAAGACCGCTGGCACCACCTGTAATGAAGGCTACTTTCCCTGCGACATCTTTCATGCAACTACCCTTTTGGAATATTGGAATATTTAGCAGTTAGCATGATACGTTAGTCAGAGAGGGAGAAATAGATGATTATCAAGTGTGATTACCGCATAGCCAGTGTCACCGATGGCTATGGCCTATTGCTGCGAAACAAGCATTTAAATGATGCGGAGCACCGGTTGCCAGGCAACAGCGTATTGTTTATCCACGGGGCGACCTACGGGTCTACTTCAACTTTCGACTATGAGATTGAAGGCGAGTCGTGGATGGACAAAATGGCGGCAGAGGGGTTTGATGTCTGGTGCCTGGACCTCCTGGGGTATGGCGAGTCGGACCGGCCCGAGGAAATGTTGGTCGCGGCTGACCTGAATGACCCGATTGTCGATACTGCTCATGCCATAGCAGAGGTAGACCGAGCGGTGGATTTTATTCTGAAAGACAGGGCTATTCATCAGCTCAGCTTGATTGGCTACAGTTGGGGAAGTGCCATATGCGGGCGGTACGCTGGGCAGTTTGAAAGAAAAGTAAGTCGCCTGGTGTTGAGTGGTGCGCTCTGGGTTGAGAAGGGCGCAACGCCGCAGACTATTAGTGCAGATATTGGAGCGTATCGAACGGTGGACGCAGCGTCCATGGCGAAACGCTGGGCGATAGGATTATCCGAGGATGAAATTGATGCCGTAGTGCCCCCGGCACGAGTTACCAAGTGGTGTTCAGATACCGTGCTTGTCGATCCGATTGGCGACAAGTCCGGATTGCTACGTGCGCCAACAGGAGTGGTCAAGGATTTCATGAATTACTCCCGTACAGGTGAGCCCTGGTATAAGCCGACGGCAATCCTGGCGCCGACGCAGGTTGTGGTCGGTGAACTCGATAGGGAAACGACCCCTGAACAGGCAAAAAAGATTTTTGAGCAGCTTGGCAATGCCCGTGAAAAAAGAATGACCGTTATTGGTGGGGGAACGCACTCCCTGTTACTGGAGGATCACAGGGATGCATTGCACAGCGTTGTGTCGGGTTTCCTCGCATGATTTAGCGGTGCGCCTGACATTTCAGGCTACCTGCTGTGTTGACCTTTCTAACCAATGAAGGTCATCAGCTTCAAGTATTGGCGCCAGCTTGGTGTGAACTTTCTCGTGGTAATCGTTCAGCCAGTCAATTTCTGCTTGGCTCATGATAGAAGTATCAACCAGTCTGGTATCGAATGGTGCGAAGGTAATTGTTTCGAATGCGAGCCAGTCATCTTCCCGTGCGATAACAATGACCAGGTTTTCACACCGGATGCCGAAGCAATCTTCCTGGTAGTAACCAGGTTCGTTTGAGACAACCATGCCGGGTAACAGTTCCTGTTGCGGGCCCGATTTGGTGATCCTCTGGGGTCCTTCATGCACGCTCAGGAACGCGCCAACACCGTGCCCCGTGCCGTGGTCGTAGTCCAGACCTTCCTGCCAGAGAAACTGCCTGGCAAGGACATCTAGCTGAACACCCGATGTACCCCTTGGGAATACTGCCCGAGCGAGCGCTATGTGACCTTTCAGGACAAGCGTGTACATTTTCCTGTGCTCGGCCGTGGGTTCCCCAATGATCACAGTGCGAGTGATATCGGTGGTGCCGTCTGAATACTGTCCACCGGAGTCCACGAGATAGAGGTTGTTCATCTCCAGCATGGCCGGTGTGCCATTCATATGATTGTAATGGCAGAGTGCGCCGTTTTTACCTGCAGCTGAGATTGTGTCGAAGGAAAGGTCGTGAATGTCCGTGAGTTCGCGCCTGAATGATTCGAGTTTGTCTGCGAGTTCAGCCTCGTTGTAAAGCGTTCCTGATGTCACCTCTCTATCAATCCATGCCAGATAGCGGCTCACGGCGGAACCGTCGCGTATATGGCAGTTACGAATTCCACCAAGTTCTGTCTCGTTCTTCTGGGCCTTGGGTATGAGTACAGGATCCGTAGCGGCGATCAATCTTGCTCCGGCATTCTGGCATCTGAGTTGGCACCAGGCGTTTGCCATAGTCGGGTCCGCCATCACGCGTTTCCCCTGGTTGCCAAGATTATGAAGGGCTTGCTCCAGTTGGTCTTCTTCCTTAACGGTGACGCCTTTTCCAACGTGAGCGGCGAAATCGTTAGGTAGTTTGCGTGGGTCTGTGTAGATAACCATATCGCCTGTGCTGTCCAGTGTTGCAAATGCAAGCAGTACTGGCAGCCTTGGTACATCTCCCCCCCTGATATTGAGTAGCCAGGCTATGGAATCGAGTTGCGAAATCAAAGCGATGTCGGCACCGGATTTTTGTATCTCGGCGCTGATCATTTGTCTTTTCTTTTCGCTGTTAACGCCTGTGTACTCTTCGCCAAGCAACATGGCTAATTTGAGATCTGGAACGGGCCTATCTTCCCAGTGCAGATCGATCGGATTATGATCCAGCTCAATCAGTTCAATGTTTTTCGTGGCAAGTGCCTTTCTGGTGGCCTGGTACCAGGAAAGCGTATGCATGCGAGAATCGATCCCTATCCTGGCGTTTTCCCCCAACGTTTCGCACAGCCAGCCAGTGGGTGGTTCCTCAATAAGATGATGGAACTCGAATGACGCCTCAGGAACCTGTTGTTTGACCTGTATCGTATAGCGACCATCGACAAACATCGCCGCTCGCGTTTTCAGCACAACGGCGACACCAGCAGATCCGGAAAAACCACTGAGCCACTGGAGTCGTTCGTTTTGTGGCGGTACGTATTCGCCCAGGTATTCATCCGCGCGGGGAATGATGAATGCGTCCAGGTTTGATTTCGCCATTTCCTGGCGCACCAGTTCAAGGCGTTGTTGAATGAAGTCGCTCATAGTTAGTCAGCCAGGTTTTAGTATTGGTATTATATCGTGTTGGCAGGTTCGTTACCCGGTTCGGTATTGAGGAGTTTTCGCCCCCTCTTTTGAGCAGAACGCAACGTCCCGAGTGCCAAGGTCACAAAAACACGCAATCAGCGTTTTACTGAAAATACCCCGATTCTGGCGGTGTGACGATTATATTTCGTATTGCTGACCTGAGCGTTATCCCAGGGATGGGTGCTTGCGCATTGGGTCACCCGCCGCCTCCCGGTTGCCTTATTGCCGGGTTTTTTCAAACCTGACCCCATATAAAAGAAATAACCGTTGTACTTTGTCTATTTTCAATTATGATTTTATCAGGATATTTCATTTACCTATTTCTTAAGGAGGCGAACCAGGTGCAAAAAAACACAGGACACTTCACGGTTAACGATTTGGGTAATTTATTCTATGGCGAAAAGAAACAGAGCACGCTCAGCATCTAGTCGACAAAAACAAGACGGGAGAAAATCCAGGCAACCTAACAGGCAATCTTCAACCAACTTCGGTGGTGCAGATATCTATACTTTGCACCCGATCAATTCTCATCTTGAAACAGCCTACACCCCTACCAGTACGCGGGAGCCCCTCGAAGCCCGCACCAAGTCCCAAAAAAGATATATGTGCGCCATCAAAAGTCATTGTCTGACCTTCGGTATTGGTCCGGCAGGGACCGGCAAAAGCTATTGCGCGACTGCCATGGCGGCGGAAGCATTGGCCAATGGACGTATTGAAAGAATCATTCTTACCAGGCCGGCTGTCGAGGCGGGAGAGCAACTGGGCCACCTTCCCGGAGATCTGGAGGAAAAGTTCAGCGTTTACATCGATCCATTCCGCGACATTCTGAATGAACGGCTTGGTAAAGGGACAGTAGAATATAACCTGCGACATGGTCGTATTGTCGCGGCGCCTTTAGCTTTCATGAGGGGGAAGACTTTCGGGGGTGATACTTTCGTCATTCTTGATGAGGCTCAAAACACATCGATTGCCCAAATGAAGATGTTCCTGACCCGCATTGGTGAGGATTGTAAAGTCGTGGTGAACGGCGATGTGAAGCAGAGCGATATTCGCGGAAGTAACGGACTGGCGGACGCCGTTGGACGGCTCAGGGGGCTTCCAGCCGTCTGTATTCATGAGTTTGAACGTGATGATATTGTTCGTAGCGGCCTGGTACGGTCAGTGATCGACCGTTATGAGGTAGACGAATAGAATCGAGGCTCACTGGCTCAGCTCGTCATCAGGATTAACCACAGTGGTGCTGGGTTTTTCTTTTAGCGCGTTGAGCTGGCCAAGTTTTCTTTTCACACGGGCTGATTCAGGGTTTATTGCAAGCGCGGTTTCCAGTGCGGCAAGAGCATCGTCCCAACGCTTTAATCGAATGAGCGTTAATGATCTGTTGTAGTGGACAATATCAAGCGGAACATTCGCCAGCTCCAGCGCTCTGCCATAGTCCGCAAGTGCTGTGACGTATTCGTGGGTCTGGTGATATACGTTGCCTCGATTGACATAGATCTTGCCCATTCCGGGCGCTAACAAAGCGGCTTTGTTATGGTCCTTCATCGCTCTATCTAATTGACCGTTTGCCGCATATATAATTCCGCGATTAGTATGAGTAGCCGCAAGGTCCCGGAGGAGCAGATCGTCGTTTCTGATTGCGTCGCTACAAAACGTGAGCCCGTGTGTAGAAAACGGCGTATTACTTTCGTGGTAACAACGCGTCGCATTGTCGGAGCCAAAGGTGGTTTTGTTCTGTGCGTATGCGAGTTGACTACCCGATACAAGAATAAGGTAGATGATCCATCTCATGGTGTTTAGCCATCCTTCAGGTCATAAAACGATTCGAGTGTAAATGCGAATTTTACCGCTGATAAACAAAAGTATCTGGTAGAAGCACAGGCAAGTTGCTTTAACCCTATTGCTGTTGGTTTATCAACCGCGAACTTTAAAACAAGCACTTCTAAAATAACCTCACTGGATCCCAGTCACCACAAAATGACTGGGTGTTTGACCAAATTGTGTGTGCTTCCTGAGTCAGGTCATGTGTCTTTACCAGCCTGATCTGGTCATCACAGAATTCGAATGCAGTAATGTGTTCGGCTTCAAAATCGATGACCGAGAAACCAGGCCAATGTTCGCCTCTGAGCGTTCCTGCGTTAATGAGGGTTAGTCCTTCAAAATGAATCAGGGTTCGAAAGTGCATATGACCATTAATGAGATACTGAAATTCCCCTTCGAGGATTATTTTGTCCAGCAGGTGGCTGCGTTCGATGGCCATCCTCTCTGTTCCAGGCCAGACCTTTCTCAGATCATCATCGGCTACGCCATGACAAAGCAGTAACTTCCCTCTAATGGTATCCAGCGTCACCTGACTTGGCAGCGAAGTCAGGTATGAGAGTGATTCTTCCGACAGTTCAGTCACGCTATGTGCGTCCGTGATATGTCTGGCTTTATCTTCGAGTATCCATCGATCATGGTTACCTCGTACGGTGAATACTGAAGCGCTATCGAGTAGTTTGATGCTTTCGTTTGGACAACCAATGCCATCAACAATGTCACCAGTACAGACTATTGCATCCGTATCCAGACCTTCCAGATGTGCCAGAGTGGCTTCCAGTCGATGATGCTCCGAGTGAACATCGCCAATGACGCCGAGTTTTTTAATCTTGCCTGCAGCGCTCATGCTTCTCCCGAGTGAACAAGTGAAGCAACCATTTTCAGTCGTTCAAGATTGCTGGTGACTTCCAGTATTGATTGCATGGTGTCAGCGTCGAAACGCACGAGCTGAAAAACTTTAAAAGAAAACTCAATTGGGGAAAGCTCAAGCCACTCGTCGCTGTTGAACTCGCTAAGTTTGGCTGGATTATGCTTACCAATCATTCTGACGATTGAATCGGTTATGGACGTCTGGTATTCCATTAACTCGTCATCAGAGGCAAGCTGGCTTACGTCCTCAAGCTCACTACAGGCAACGATCCGGTAGGGTAGCGTCTGAACTTCGTGGACAAGCTGCAGGCGCTTGCTCATCGAGATGTGAATGTAGACCCTGCCGTCAGCGGTCGTATCAATGATTTCGCATATTCCTGCTGAAAACACCTCAACGGGTTGGTAGGTGGCCTGATTGTTTTTGAGGGCATCCTGCATGCTCTGTCCATCTTTGGCAGGACGGATTTCTTTTTTTGTATGGCAGACCGCGATCATGCGGTTCTGCTCCACAGCATCCGTCACCATCTGCCGATATCTGGGCTCGAAAACGTGCAAGGGGACAATGGTGCCAGGAAACGCAACCATGCCGGGGATTGGAAATAG
>JABJED010000347.1 GCA_018665025.1 Gammaproteobacteria bacterium | reverse complement strand
TAGGTTGTGGTAACCCCGAAGCGGACAGATCTTAATGCGTTAACCAGCACGCGAATATGAGGATGCTCAGTCCATGGTCATAAGCCACTTATAGAGCACAAGAGATCAGGTTGCAAAAGGGGCGTCTATATGAGGAATTACAAATCGCGTTTTGCCACGAATACAAAAGCATCTTCATAGGCATGGCGTCTTGGTCGCGAAGGAACAGAACGCTGTTTTCAGTAAAAATCATCTCATACTAAGAGACGCGGGGCCGGTCTAACAGGGTTTAGATCTCGCAAAAAAATGTAGCAAGTTGCGCAATGCGAAGGCTTTTTCACGTTGTGACCTTTGATGTTGAAGCGTGCGCAGCGGGGTTCAAGCATATTTTCAATATTGATATTTAAGTCTGCCCGCTGTGCGATGGCATATTTAGGGTGATCGCGGGTACTAATCCTTCCTGTGCGCTGAATCCGCGAATTATGAAAACATATCCAATAGCCAATAGGTCACAGGGTTATCAGGGCACTGGTATGGGCCACATTCAACGAAAGTTAAAAGGACATTGATTAACACCGCTACAATGGCCAGGACACAAGCGAACTTACCTAGTACGTTCATCTGATAATGTTTTGTTGACGGTCTATTATTCCAAAGCATCAGCAACACAGCCACACCGACAATCGCCATCATGAAAATTGCAAATGCCCACGTATAATAATGCATGCCCAGGATAGGGCTACCGAAGCCTGGAGTGCCCGGTATGACATGCAAAGAGACTTGCCGTAATGCCGTAGCGGCGCCAAATAGAGCCCCTACTAAGATCACTCCATAATGACGTTGTTGTGTGCCGTAAATAATATTGAGCATAAAGCCGAACATGACCATCGCAAAGCCAACACGCTGTAGAAGACAAAGCGGACAAGGAAGCTCATTCCATGCGATTTGAAGCACTGCACCCATTAACAATACAGACGTAATACCGAGTAGGCCGAGAATATTGAGTAAGGTGATATTTTTACTGTTCATATGTGCCCCCTACAATAAAATGGACAGAGAGTCTGTTGCATGATGGTGAAACCAGAACAAGCCTATAATGACAGAGGCCGTAAATAGTGTGTAACTGCTGTTTTTTTTGCCACTAAACGCGCAGAGCATCGCAAAAAATAGAAGCAAGAAGATTAAACTCATCATAAGCTAGTACGTCCTTAAGATATTATTTGAGTAACGACGTGTAAGTCATCAGCTCAATTCTGATCATGATGCTGTCAAAAGCGATGTAAGCTCTCTGCTAATTCCCCACGTTACTGTAGAAAATTGCCTGTGGCGATCAAACCTTACTTGATGATTTCTCTGAAAAGGGCGTTAATCCATCCTATACTCAAAGGCGAAATTTTTGGCAAACATTGGAATTCCCTAGCCTCGTTGCCCCAAAGGCAACCGCAAAATGAGCTAGGACCGCAAAAGTCGATAATAATTGTAGGTGGGCTCTTGAACACAATAGTAAGAATATCTCTTGCCCTAATGGCACTGACTTTCTCTAACATCAGCCCGGCCGTCGCTTTAGACGATAGTGTCGAGCGTGGCCGTTATATTGCCTACACTGGCGACTGTGCGGCTTGTCACAATATTGAAGGTGGTGATCAGTACGCTGGCGGCTATGCATTCCCTACGCCGTTTGGCACCGTTTACTCCACCAATATTACCCCCGACAAAACACACGGCATTGGTAACTATAGCGACGAAGATTTTGTCAAAGTTATGCGCGAAGGTATTGCACCCGGTGGCAACTTATATCCCGCTATGCCCTTCACATCTTTCCATATTGTCACCGATAAAGACTTAGAAGATTTGTGGCATTATTTGCAAACGATCCCCGCCAGTGACACCCCGAACGTCGAGAATACAATGATGTTCCCGGCCAATATTCGCTTCGGTTTAAAGAGTTGGAATTTGTTATTCCTGGCCAATACAGACTTCATTGCCAACAGCCAAAAGTCTAAAGAATGGAATCGAGGCGCTTATATTGTAGAGGGCTTAGCCCATTGCGGGGAGTGCCATACGCCACGCAATATTGCGATGGCGATGGATAAAAGCAAAGCCTTAAGCGGCGGTTTTTTGAACAATATATATGCGCCTGATATTACGCCGGTAGAACTGCGTAAGCAGGGCTGGAGCCGAGCCTCTATGGTCGATTTACTCCACACAGGACACTCTGCCCAGGGTGTTGTTAATCATGAAATGCTTGAGGCCGTGTTAAATAGTTTTAGTCATTTGACCATCGACGATCTCAATGCTGTAGCGACCTATCTACTTGATGATACCGATACCACCTTGGCAGAACGCGAAGTGACGGCGAAGCTCACCAAGAAGGAAGGAAGCGAAGGCAAAGCCTTGTTCACCAATAGCTGCTCGGGCTGCCACGGCACTAACGGCGAGGGTAGCCCTGTCGCGCCAGCACTGGGTAGCAACGCTTCCGTTAAAGCAACCGACCCAAGTAACCTCATCATTTTTATACTACAAGGCATTCCTAAATCCGATATCACAATGTTGCCTATGCCCGGCTTTAACCAAACTCTGAGTAATGAGCAAATAGTCGCACTAAGCAACTACATTCGCCTAAGCTGGGGGAACAACCAAAAAATCACCGTAGAGCAAGTACAAAATATCCGTCAATTACTGCTCGACTCCGGCGACATCACACCTGCTAAGTAGCCGCATTGCAGTGGCAATACTTACTACCGTTAGAAAAGGCTAACGACGGCGGTCTCGATAACAATACCTTTCTGGGAATTTCAGGAAGAATTTCAGGGCATCTATTAACTCGTTGTAGCTTACATAAAATAAGCTACTAGCTTGCAAACCATCTGGCCTGGAAATGAATTGTTGAATCTTCGAGATGTCAGCTAATGGCTGCTGTAATAGTATATCCACATACAATGCTGGCGGGATGTCAAAATTGGTTTATGGTCCTATCAGTTATTACATCGTCAGAAAGGCATGTGATATAGGAGCTTGAGTGAAGGGGCTGTGGGGTGCTCATCACCGCAAGTAAGATCGAACTAATCCAAATATTTAAGTTGCCTTCCTCTGAGGTAGTACGGTGAGGCCGGAAGTTTCAAGAAACGTATCACGCATCATGCCGTTTTTTAAACTTACTGTAGTCGCTTATTACCGTCGGATGCAGCCAGTGGAAATGCATGTCTTTGAGCCGCAAGGTTGCCTGCGTAAGGTGCAATTGGCTATAGAGGGATTTTTAGTCCTGCTTGTGGGCTAAAAAAATAAGGGCTCCTAGCTGGAGCCCCCATTTTTGGTGGGCCGTCCGCGACTCGAACGCGGGACCAATTGGTTAAAAGCCAACTGCTCTACCGACTGAGCTAACGGCCCGAAAGGAAAGGCGGCTATCATACCGATTCCCGCCCAAAGTTCAAGGAACTCGGGTTTGATCGAGACTAGCCATGACGGCTTCGACGACTTTTGCGCTCAGGTCACAACCGGTCAGTTTATCAATGGTGGTAATTCCGCCTGGATTAATCACATTGACCTCGATAAGCCACGGGTAAACGAGATCCACCCCTGCGAACCAGGCGCCTCTTGACAGGATCTGTTGGGCCAATTTAGTGCAATAGTCGCGTTCTGCCTCAGAGAGGTCACAGGGCTCAGTTTTGGCACCGGCAGTGATATTGGTGCGGTGATCGCCCAGGGGGCGACGCAGGTATTGACCGATCACCTGGCCACCGGCCAATAAAACCCGTTTCTCGCCTTGTTCAATCTCAGGGATGTACCTCTGGAGCATCGTATACCTGCTGTTATCCGCGCCACAGAGCTTTTTGATAATCACGGTCAGTTGACTGTCCCCGGCGTGAGTTAAGTAGACATCTCTACCAAGGCTCCCTGCAGGAGGTTTTACAATCCACTTTCCTTCATTAGCCTGAACAATACGGATCAGTTCTTCAGCGGAGGTTGATGCGTAGGTTTCCGGACTCGGAAACTGATCGCCCTGGCTGGCAAGATAATACTTGCTTTTAAGATGCATGATGGCGTCAAGTGAGTTAACGATGTTGCATCTTTCGGGCAGGGAGTAGAGCAGTTGGTATTTATCGAGGAAGTTCTCTCGATCACCCAGGCCAAAAACCCAGACAACATCGTGATCGATTTTACATTCAGCACTCGTCGGCAGCGGTGAGCCTGACTTCAGGTGTGAGCGCCAGGAGAATGCGTCAGCCGTAACCCGACCCGCAAGCAGTCTCAGGGAATCGACAAACATAATGTCGACGCTATGGCCTGACTTATCCAGTTCACGGGCGAACCTGAGATAATTACCATCCTCCAGTGTCGGTGTCTCCTGTATTAGCAGTGCGATGCGTGCCATGAAATGAAAGCTATGCGTTTTGAATAAACCAGTGGTGACTTTAACGGCTTTGGCTGCGCTATAATAGCGCCTCCATTTATCCCGGTTAACGATAAGACTGATGTCCAACATTGCATTCGACGTACCACTTCATCAAAGCCATCTGCTGAGTGATGGTGAAGTTCGTGCCTATAAGGATCGAATTAAAGCGCTGCTTAAACGCGAAAACGCCGTGATCGTGGCTCATTACTATACTGACGATGCGATCCAGGAACTGGCGGAAGAAACCGGGGGCTGTGTCTCTGATTCGCTTGAAATGGCGCGATTTGGTGCTGAGTGTAACGCCGATACTCTGGTAGTAGCCGGTGTTAAGTTCATGGGCGAGACTGCCAAGATTCTTTCTCCGAAAAAAAGAGTCTTGATGCCGACGCTTGAGGCAACTTGCTCACTTGACCTGGGTTGTCCCATTGATGAGTTTTCTGCTTTCTGCGATGAATACCCTGACCATACCGTTGTCGTTTATGCGAATACATCGGCAGCCGTGAAAGCGCGCGCGGATTGGGTGGTGACGTCCGGTATCGCGCTGGAGGTTGTCGAGCATCTGATGGACGAGGGTAAACCGATCATCTGGGCGCCGGACAGGTATCTTGGCTCGTATATCAACAAGGAGACCGGCGCCGATATGGTGCTATGGAACGGCAGTTGCATTGTGCATGAAGAGTTCAAGGCGAAAGGTCTTCAGGACTTGATGCATGTCTATCCTGAGGCTGCGGTACTTGTGCATCCGGAGTCGCCACCCTCAGTGATCGATCTTGCTGATGTGGTGGGTTCAACCACGCAAATCATTCGCGCTTCGCAGGAACTGCCGAATGAGAAGTTTATTGTCGCGACGGACAAGGGTATTTTTTACAAGATGCGGTCACTCGCACCTGACAAGATATTTATTGAAGCCCCAACGGCAGGCAGTGGTGCAACGTGCAGGAGTTGCGCGCATTGTCCCTGGATGGGAATGAATGTGCTGGAAAACCTTGAGTCATCCCTGGCTGAAGCGAGTAATGAGGTTTTGATCGATGAAGAGCTCAGGCAGAAAGCTCTGGTGCCGCTTCAGCGTATGGTCGCGTTTCAGGCCAGTGGGGAAATCCGCATAAGAAGCTGAAAAGGGTCCGCGCCTGATCTGGCACCCGACCCTGCTATCAGACCCTGCTATCAGACCCTGGCTTCAGAGCATGCCCGGCCGGGCGCCAGTCCGGGATTGAAAAGTCTGCCGGGTTTGTGGTGTCGGCTTTCGAAGAACTGAAGCCTGAAATGAAGGCGAAGTAATATTGGTATCTAAGGGATTCAGCCTCCATCCTTCATCATCCAGATATCCTCCAGTCTTTGTTTAATGCGCGCGGTTTGCTGAAAGTTATGCCGTACCAGGGGTAGTGCGTAACCGAGCTGTTTGATCGCCTGGTCGTAATTGGCGTTGAGCACGAAAAATTCTGCTCGAGCTTCGTGCACCCCAGGAATATTGTTGGCAAGCCCATACGCTTCCGCCAGCAGGTACCAGACATATTCATCGTTAGGTCGTTTAACGCTTAGTTTGGTCAACACCTCCAGCGCTGCGTGTGGTTTGCGTGCGGCAAGAAGTGTCTGCGCGTAAGTGGCGGATAAAGGGTAGTTGTTGGGTGACACTTCCAAAGCTTCCTCCAAAAGGTCGAGCGCAATTTCCGGTTGCTGTGCACTGGTGTAGATCGCAGCCTCTGCTATTCGAAAGGGGATATTCAACGGGTGTTGTTCACGAAGCTCCCGGATATGTGTGCGGGCTTTGTCGAAGGCTAATGAATTGGTAAGCGAGATGACCAGGCCATACTGGTTTGCAGTTTTTTGGATGGCATTACTGCTTTCCTTAAATGCGGCTTCGAAATGCTTTATCTCCTGTGGCTGGTTCCCGCTGGTGATGGCGCGTGCCCGGATGCGCATCAATTGATACTCCAGGATGGCAGGGAATTGCTTTTTGGGGTAATTCTGGGTTTGGTTATACGAATCCGCTACCCGGTCATTGGTTACAGGGTGGGTTCGCAGGAACTCCGGGATATTGTTACCTGTGCTGTAACGGCTGGCGCGCTGCAATCGCTCGAACATATAAGCCATAGCTCGTGGATCCATGCTGGCCTCATCCAGAGTATAAATACCGATTCTGTCAGCTTCTGCTTCTCGTTCGCGGGAATACTTGAGGGCCTGGTTTTGTGCCAGCCCTTGGCTTCCGGTGAATGCCGCAAGCGCAGCATCCCCACCGGCAGTTGCTGCAAGAATGACCCCGGCCAGCAAGCCGGCAATGTTAATGGCTGCGCTTTTTTTACCCTCGGCTACTCTTCTGGCGAAGTGGCGCTGACTCAGGTGAGCCAGTTCGTGGGAGAGGATCGCCGACATTTCATGTTCCGTTTGCGCGTAGCGGAACAGGCCGTGGTGAACACCTACTATCCCGCCCGGCGCCGCGAAAGCGTTCAGCGACTCATTCCGGATAATCACAATGTCGAGTCGGCGATCTTCAAGTTGGCTGTGTGAGGCAAGGCGATAGATGAGATGCTCTAAAAAGTCCTGGAGGACGGGGTCATCCAGTGTAGGTGCCTGGGCCCTGATCGAGCGTAAAAACTGTTGTCCGAGCCTGTGCTCCTGCTCGAGCGAAATAATGCCTGACGTGCTGTCCCCGAACGTCGGCAGGTCCTGGTTGGCTGACAAGGTCAGGCACCAGAGGATGCTACTCAGGATTAGAGAAATACGAATCATTTTTCAGGTTCAGGTTAGGGTGTGCCAGCGTATTTGGACAGATTATCTCACTTTACGTTCAGATCTTCGCCTATAGAGGGTCAAGGGTCGGTCAGTTTCCGTTATAATCCCTTCCATGAATATTGATCGAAAGCTGGATGCCTGTGGATTGACCTGTCCATTGCCGTTGCTGAAAGCAAAACAAGCGCTAAACGGTCTTGATAGCGGTCTGGTGCTCGAGGTCGTCTGTACAGACCCCGGATCTGTCCGAGACTTTGAGGTCTTTGCCAAACAAAGTGGCAACGAGTTGTTGCGACAGGAAGAATCTGACGGCCAATATACTCACTGGCTGAAGAAAGCCTGAGTTAATTGCCGAAACCGCCGAGCTTGTGAAGCTATTCGCACGCCAGTAATATGAGCCACTTTTCCTAAAGGCCGCTATCATGATCACCGGAAGTATCGTCGCCCTGGTCACCCCCATGCACGCAGATGGTGAGATCGACTGGGCGAAACTTGGTGACCTGCTCGAGTGGCATATTGAACAGGGGACAGCGGCAATCGTGCCTGTGGGCACGACCGGTGAGTCTTCGACCGTTACAGTCGATGAACATTGCCAAATTGTTAAGTTCGCCGTTGATACGGTTGCCGGGCGGGTTCCCATCATTGCAGGCACTGGCGGTAATTCCACAGCGGAAGCGATCGAGTTAACGTCTTCAGCGAAGGCGCTAGGTGCTGATGCCTGCCTGCTGGTGACACCCTATTACAACAAACCTACTCAGGAAGGCTTGTTTCGTCACTACCAGGCCATTGCCCAGGCAGTTGACCTGCCGCAGTTTCTTTACAATGTTCCTGGTCGAACTGCCTGTGATATGTTGCCGGAAACGGTTGCCCGCCTGGCTGAAGTTCCTCAGGTTATTGGCATTAAAGAGGCAACTGGTGACCTTAAACGTGGCCAACAAATTCGTGAGCTGTGCGACATTCCGATTTACTCGGGAGACGATGCGACGTCCTGTGACCTGATGCTGGAAGGCGCCAAAGGTACGATCAGCGTAACGGCTAATATCGCGCCGGCTAAACTGTCTGCGATGGCTGTCGCCGCGGTAAATGGTGATGCAGAAACCTCGAAGGCAATTGACGAAAAATTGCAGGGACTGCACGAGAAGTTGTTTCTTGAGTCGAATCCTATTCCCGTTAAATGGGCACTGTCCCAAATGGGTAGAATAGAGGCAGGCATCAGGTTACCGATGACGCCTTTTTCGGAAAAATATCATGTTGAACTACGTGCAGCGATGCACCATTCGGGGGTAATTAATTGATCGTTCGTGGATTGTTGGTATGTGGAGTGTTGCTACTCGGTGGTTGCGGTTGGCTTGGCTGGTTTGGCAAGAGCGATGAACAACTGACGCTTGAGACGGGGTCCAGTGCCCCAACGGAAATACCTGGAAGCCTGGACAAGCCTCCATTTAATGACCAGATGCCTATCCCCCAGGTGATCGACTATAGGGGATTGGCTGACAAAGAGATTGAACTGAGGCTTCCTGATGCGCTGAGCACGTCCTTTGGTGTAGAGCAGATTGTGATCCGAAAGCTGGGTGAGTCCAGGTGGGTATTCCTCGACCTGCCCACCGCGACGATATGGCCCCAGGTAGTCCTTTTCTGGGAAGAAAATCATCTGCCAGTGGAGCAGCTGGATCCGAGAAACGGCACCCTGGAAACAGCGTGGATCATTGGTACCAGTGGTAATCCTGATGAGATTTACGAGAGCCTGACCAGCGGCTCAGCATGGGGTGAGCAATCCATGGCCCAGCAGTACAAGTTTTTTGTGCGAGTTGAACCAGGGGTCAGGACGTCCAGCACAGAACTTTATATCGAGCAGGCAGAGCGTCCTCTGGGTGGTTTTGATCCCGATGACCGGACCGACTGGGATGGCAAATCGGATAATCCTGAACTTGAAGGAAAGATGCTGACTACACTGGCTTACTACCTGGGTGACCGGGTTGCGCAGGGTCCGAGTGTGTCGTTACTGGCCGCCGGCCTGCAGGAAAGCAAGGCGTTCCTTGTGGCCGAGCCTGAGGGTATGGTCCTAAAATACAAACTTGACTTCGATCGGGCCTGGGCAACGGTTGGGGCTGCGCTTGAAGATGCCCGAATCAGTGTAGAAGACCTGGACCGTACTTCTGCTATCTATTATGTCTACTACAGCTCTCGCCATGATCCTGATCCGGGATTCTTTTCAAAGGTATTTGGTGGTGGCGATAGTAAAGAAGATGCTGATCCAGGGCACAGGTTCACGGTTCAGCTGGAGTCGGAAGGTGAAGAAATCAGGGTTACGGTTGGCGTTGCCAGCGAACTTGCGGCGTCGGAGACCGACAGTCTGATCCTGAAAGAGCGGTTACTAAAGCTGATCAAGGAATACTCCACCTAGTGATTCAGGACCAGAGCGCATGCCAGTGAGATTCGCTTCCCTGGGAAGTGGCAGCAAGGGTAACGCGACCCTGATCGATAACGGCAGTACCTGCGTGGTCATCGATCTTGGCTTCACCATTAAGGAAACTGTCCGAAGACTCTCTCGCTTGGGTTTGATGCCCCAAGACGTCGATGCCATTCTGGTGACCCATGAGCATGCAGACCATATTCACGGTGTTGCCGGTTTTGCCAGAAAATTTGGCACACCGGTTTACCTGACACCAGGTACTTACCAGCACAAAAAAATGGGTGAGTTGCCGGTATTGAACAAGATCAATTGTCACAGTCCATTTGAAGTCGGTTCACTCACTATTACTCCGGTTGCAGTACCTCATGATGCCAAAGAACCTTGTCAGTATCTTGTTACCTCGAATGAGATAACAGTTGGAGTGCTGACGGACCTCGGTCATATCACGCCGCACGTTAGAGAAACGTATCGTGAATGTGATGCGTTGTTGCTCGAATGCAACCACGACGTGGTGATGCTCCAGGATGGGCCTTACCCTTATCAGTTGAAGCAAAGGGTGGGAGGTGACTATGGCCACCTGAATAATGTACAGGCTGCAGAACTGTTGGAGACCCTCAATCTCGAGCGGCTGCGTCACCTGGTCATTTCTCACATCTCGGGGAAAAATAACCTCCCCAATCTGGCGCAGGATGCCGTACAGCCCTTGTTATCAGGGTGGTCTGGCTCGCTGGTGATCGCCAGCCAGGAAGAAGGCTTTGGCTGGATCTCTTTGGAGTAATCTTGAAAAAGGCTTGAATGCTGTTGATTCATACAGTACTGTATGAATCAACAGTAAATCCGAATGTGCATACCGCTAGCAGTGAACGATTAGAGGCTAGCGACGAGAGGCTGGCAACTAGAGGCTGACAACCAGGCACACCGGGCGGGCCAATTGAGGAGATTATAATGAGAGTAAGACATATCAGGTCACTGGACATCTGGCTGATGAGCAAAGGCAATCGCGTGCTGTATCGTGGCAAGGAGAATCCCTGGCGATCAACAAGAATCATGCAAAGTGCGCTGCGCCGTGAAGGTGTTCGAAGCGTAGCGTAACGTAACGTAACGTCTTAAAAACAATCACCTTTCTTAACCTCAATCCCGTCTTCTGTTACGCTAGCCGTTTTTCGGAGAAGCACCGGTGAGCATTGACTCGTATAGCGTCGAAATCAACGCCCAGAACTTTCAATCTGAGGTCGGGGAAAAGTCCCAGCAGGTTCCAGTACTGCTGGAGTTCTATGCGGAAGGTGCGGAGCAGTGCGCACCTACAACTGCCCTGCTTCAAAAACTGGTCGTCGAGTACCAGGGTAAGTTTTTACTGGCACGGGTTGATATTCAGCAAAACCAGCAGCTTGTTCAACAGTTGCAGGTTCGGGCGCTACCGAGTGTCAAGATTATCTTCCAGGGCCAGATGGCAGGCGACTTCGAAGGTCCCGCAGAGGAGCAACAGCTCCGTGAGGCGTTGGATCAGTTAACCATGAGCCCCATGGATCGGGTTCGCGATCAGATTGATCTTCTGCTTGAACAGGGTGAGCGTGGACAAGCGATCCAAATGTTGCAGCAGGTTATGGCTGATGAGCCAGCAAATTTCGGTTTACATGTGGAGCTCTGTGACCTTCTTATTATGGAAGGCCAGGTTGATGACGCACGCAAGATACTAGAGGGTCTTCCGGCTGATGCCGAGGGTATCGACAAACCTAAAAGCCGTCTCGAGTTTATCGAGCTGGCCGGTGACCTGGGAACACTCGATGAGCAGCGGGCAAAAGCAGAAGTTGACCCGGCTGATCTCCAGGCCAGATTTGATTATGCGATTAAGCTGATTGTGAATGACCAGGTTGAAACCGGGCTGGAGGCGCTTCTTGCGATTCTGCAGGTAGATAAAACCTGGGGTGAAGAGAAAGCAAGGCTCACCATGATTAAGGTGTTCAATATGCTGGGTAAAGGTAATGAGCTCGCCACGAGCTACAGACGGAAAATGTTTACATACTTGCATTAAGTTAGCGTCGCCAACTTAATGCAAGTCCGTTGTAGCACTAACTACTCATGGTAAATACATTGAGTAGTTAGTGTGGGACGGTAATCTCAGATTTTCTGAGGTCTTCGCATTTACCAGGCCTACAATCAGTGACTTCTCCCACTCTTCATGCCCGCCAAATCTGTAAACCCATACAGTATCTGCTAAACTTCCGCTGGTAAGTTCTTGAAATAAGGCGTGTGTTAAATGACACCGGAGCTCGCTGCGGCTTTCCTAACAGGTTGTTTCCTCTCAGCCATTTTCACTTACTTCCTGGTATCAAGGTTTGAGAAGGGATCCGCGACAGAAAAAGCAGACGCCATAGGCAGCCAGCTTGCCGACAGCCTAAGAGAATTGACCGAACAGCAAGTTCTAAACGCTTCCTTGCTCGAGCGACTTGAGGGCAGGGAGGCCAGGATTGGCCAACTTGAACTGCTGGTTTCGAATCTCAATGGGACACTAGAGCAGGAACGAACTAACCTCATCTCAACCCGCGACCAAATCTCACGGCTCGAAACCACCCTGAGTGAGCAACAACAACAGGCAGAAGAAAAACTCACCCTCCTTAAGGAGGCGAAAGAATCCCTTCACGATGGGTTTAAAAACCTGGCCAACGAGATTTTTGAATCGAAGCAGAAGGAATTCAAAGCCCAGAGTAAGGAACAGCTCAGCGGCGTGCTGGATCCATTGCATGAAAGAATAAAATCCTTCGAAAAACGAGTTGAACAGACTTACAGCGATGAAGCAAAAGAGCGTTTCTCGCTCGTCAAGGAAGTGAAGAACCTGCAGGAACTTAATAGCAGGATTGCCCAGGATGCAGTTAATTTAACCAATGCCCTTAAAGGCGAGAGCAAGACCCAGGGAATTTGGGGTGAAATGGTGCTTGAGAAAGTGCTGGAAAATTCCGGTTTAGTAAAAGGCCGGGAGTATGAAACCCAGGTGTCGCTCAAACAGGATGACGGTAAGAGATACCAGCCTGATGCTATTGTGCGTCTTCCCGAAGGGAAAGACGTAGTCGTGGACTCGAAGGTCTCGCTCACCGCATATGAACGTTACTGCTCGGCGGAAGATGAGATAGAGAGGAAAGGGGCACTGAAGGCACACACACAATCAATCAGGTCGCATATCAAAGAACTGGCCGCTAAGGACTACCAAAAACTTGAAGGGATCCGAACGCTGGATTATGTTTTGTTGTTTGTGCCAATTGAGTCTGCATTCTCGGTGGCAACCCAGGAAGATACGGCGCTTTATTCGGATGCTCTTTCCAGGCATATCGTCATCGTTACGCCATCAACATTGCTGGCTACGCTCCGTACGATTCAGAATATGTGGCGTGTCGAGCAACAGAATAAGAACGCAGAAGAAATCGCAGACAGGGCTGGCAAGCTATATGACAAGTTCGTCAGCTTTGTAGATGACCTGGAACTGATCGGCAGCAGGCTTGAATCCACGCAGGGAGCCTACCAGGACGCATACAACAAGCTCGGCAGTGGCCGGGGTAATCTGGTAAAACGTGCAGAAGATATGAAAGCACTGGGCGCGAAGGTTAGTAAATCGTTACCCCGTAACCTGGTTGAAATGCCAGAACGCGAGACTCCTCGGTCTATTTCATCGGTCGACAGCCAGGAAATCCGTACATAACCTGGCAATGCCGGGGGAGCCCCTGTCTGTTTCAACCAGTATTAGTTGAAAACAGTGTTAGTTGAAAACAATTTAAGTTGAAAGAAAAGTCTGAGGAAAATAATGTCTGAGAAAAACAATCACGCCTATTGGCAGGCAAACCTGCGGTTGATGCTGGTATTGCTGGTCATCTGGTTCAGTGTGTCCTTTCTGGCGGGTATCATCTTTGTGGATTTCCTCAACCAGTTTCGTCTGTATGGTTACAAGCTTGGCTTCTGGTTTTCGCAACAAGGTGCTATCTACTTTTTCGTTCTGCTGATTTTTGTCTACTCGTGGCGTATGAATGCCCTGGACAAAAAATTCGGCGTAGACGAGGAGTAGCTGATGTCTGCACAATTACTCACTTACCTGTTTGTCGGCGCTTCGTTCACACTTTATATCGGTATTGCCATCTGGAGCCGCTCGTCGTCCACCAAAGAGTTTTATGTGGCTGGTGGTCACGTTAGCCCCATTGCAAACGGGGCTGCGACTGCCGCGGATTGGATGTCCGCTGCTTCATTTCTTTCAATGGCAGGGATTATTGCATTTGAGGGCGCCGATGGTGCCAGGTACCTGATGGGCTGGACAGGTGGCTACGTATTACTCGCATTGTTGCTGGCACCTTACCTTAGGAAATTCTCTAAATTCACGGTGCCTGACTTTGTTGGAGATCGTTATTACTCACAGACCGCTCGGCTTGTTGCGGTGGTGTGTGTTATTTTTATCTCGTTTACCTATGTCGCGGGGCAAATGAGAGGGGTTGGAATAGTGTTCAGCCGCTTTCTTGAAGTGGACATCAATACCGGTGTTATCATCGGCATGGGCATCGTTTTTTTCTACGCTGTACTGGGTGGCATGAAGGGCATCACCTATACGCAGGTGGCTCAATACTGTGTGTTGATTTTTGCCTATCTGGTACCTGCCATTTATATCTCTATCGCCCTGACGGGTAATCCGCTACCAATGTTTGGCCTGGGTTCTACGATGGTCGATGGCAGTGGTGTTTACCTGCTGGACAAGCTCGATGGCCTGACCACTGAACTGGGTATGGCCGCGTTTACGTCAGGCAACAAATCCACAATCGATATGCTGTTTATTACGGCAGCCTTAATGGCAGGAACCGCGGGGTTACCCCACGTGATTGTTCGATTCTTTACCGTACCTAAGGTCAGGGATGCCCGTGTTTCGGCGGGATACGCCCTGGTATTCATTGCGCTGCTTTATACGACTGCACCTGCGGTCGCAGCCTTTGCCCGAATGAACATTATTAACAATGTCGATGGTATGACCTACGAGGATGCCCCGTCATGGTTTAGTAAATGGGAAGACTCGGGGCTAATTGCCTGGCGTGACAAGAATGACGATGGTGTGGTCCAGTATCGGGGTGGCAATGCGTTGCAGCCGTCGAAACCTGCCTTTACCGGTGAACGCGGAAGCAGTGGCGAACGGTTACTTGGAAACAGCAGTTCAGCCAGCGAAAACGAGTTATACATAGACCGCGATATTATTGTGCTGGCTCATCCGGAAATTGCGCAGCTACCGAATTGGGTGATTGCCCTGGTCGCAGCGGGCGGACTTGCTGCGGCGTTATCAACGGCGGCCGGATTGCTGCTGGTTATTTCCTCCGCGGTATCCCATGACCTGCTTAAAAAGACATTCAAGCCGGAGATCACTGAACGCCAGGAGCTCCTGTTTGCTCGAATAGCCGCTGCAGTAGCTATAGGTATCGCCGGTTTGTTTGGCATTTATCCTCCGGGGTTCGTTGCCGAGGTTGTGGCATTTGCCTTCGGGTTGGCCGCAGCGAGTTTTTTCCCGGTGCTGCTGCTTGGCATCTTCTATAAGAGAATGAATAAAGAAGCAGCTATTACAGGCATGATTACGGGCCTTGTGTTCACCTTTGCTTATATCGCTTACTTCAAGTTTATTAATCCTGCTGATAACAATCCAGATCACTGGTGGTTTGGCATTTCTCCTGAAGGCATTGGAACGCTGGGGATGCTGGCTAACTTTGTGGTGTCGTTGATTGTTTGCAGGTTCACGCCACCGCCGCCTGCCGAGGTACAGGCGCTGGTTGAAAATATCAGGGTGCCTTCATAGGAGAGTCTTGTTGAGCGTTATTGTTGATCTTTTGCGACAGCGGTGTTCCCATAGAAAATCATTCCCAACCATTTTATGACAAGAAGGCCAGATCATGATTGAAGCAGATAATCTGATCAGTCAGTACGAGAGTGAAGGCATAAATCGCGTAAAGCTAGGATTTACGGATATCGATGGTGTGCTTCGCGGCAAGTACATCAGTCTTGATAAATTCAAGAGTATCGCGGCGGGTACAGCAGGATTTTGTGACTGCGTCCTGGGCTGGGACATGAACGACCAGCTGTATGACAACGCGAAATACACCGGTTGGCATACCGCTTTTCCGGATGCGGCGTTTCGTGTCGACCTGGCGACCGAAAGGCGCCTGCAGGATGAGAATAACCTGCCATTCTTCCTGGTTGAGTTTGTCGCCGACGATGGCGGCCTGCACCCGATATGCCCTCGTAGCAGGTTGAAGCACATCCTGGGCGTTGCCGAGTCAATGGGCTACCTTCCAAAGCTTGCCTTCGAGTACGAGTTCTTTATTTTTAATGAGACGGCCCAGTCTGTGCGAGAAAAAAATTATACGGATCTGGTGCCTTTGTCTCCCGGGAATTTCGGCTACTCTGTTCTAAGAACCATGACCTTGTCAGATCTTTTTAATGAGTTTATGGATTATTGCCTGGCTCATGATTTCCCGATTGAAGGGTTGCACTGTGAAACAGGACCGGGCGTATGGGAGGCGGCCATTGCTGTTGATGATGCGCTTGCTGCCGCTGATAAGGCTGTCCTGTTCAAGACCTTTGCCAAAGCCTTCTTCCAGAAAAGGGGCATGATTGCGACTTTTATGGCTAAGTGGTCTATGGATTATCCAGGCCAAAGTGGTCACGTTCACCAGTCGCTGCTGTCAACGAAAGACGGCCGGAATGTTTTCTTTGATGCAAACGAACCTCATTCAATGAGCGCGACCATGCACCATTATGTTGGTGGGCTTCGCCATCACATGAGACCACTACTCGCCGTGACCTCCCCAACAATTAACAGTTATACGAGGCTTGTTAAGGGTGCCTGGGCGCCTACTGCGGCGACCTGGGGCGTCGAGAACAGAACGACTGCCCTGCGTGTCATTGAGGGATCTGATAAGTCTCAGAGGGTAGAGTTTCGCGTTGGCTCTGCGGATGCAAACCCTTACCTGGTTGCAGCAGCAAACCTGGCCGCGGGCCTAACAGGCATTTCCGAGAAGCTGGACCCCGGTGAAGCGGCGGTTGGCAACGCCTATGAATTGCAAAGTGAGTTACCGCAGGACTACCAGCTGTGCGGCAATTTGCGAGACGCCAATCGCGAGTTTGTGAATTCAAAGGTTGCCACTCAGATGTTTGGCGATACTTTTGTGGCGCATTACGCAGCCTCCCGTGACTGGGAAGTTCGAGAATACGAACGCGCTGTAAACGACTGGCAGCTTCGTCGATACTTTGAAATCATATAAACAAAGCGCGATTCGATAATGAGAATAGGCATACTTCAGGCAGACGCTGTGATCGAGCAGTTTCAATCGGTGCACGGGAATTATCCTGGCATGATTGCAGGCATCTTGGGTAGTGCAGCAACCGAATTGAATTTGGATGTAGAGTTCCGGAACTACGACGTCGAACATGGAATCTATCCCGATGCTACTGATGAATGCGACGCTTATGTCATCACCGGTAGCAAAAAAAGTGTTTATGACGATGAGCCTTGGATAGCGGCGCTAAAAGAATACACGTGTGAATTGCATCAGGAAGAAAAGAAATTAGTTGGACTGTGTTTTGGCCATCAGTTAGTCGCAGAGGCCCTGGGGGGCAAAACGCTCGGCGCAGACGTAGGCTGGTGTGTCGGTATCCATGAAAGTGAAGTAATCCAATCCCAATGGTTCATGAGCGACGAAGAACTGGACCCGTTTACGCTGATCGTTTCACATAAGGATCAGGTCATTCAATTACCGGAAGGCGCTCAATTGCTGGCATCAGCAGAGCAGTGCCCGAACAGTATGTATAGCATAGGCGATCATATACTGACTATGCAAGGCCATCCCGAATTCACGCGAGAATATTCAAGAGATCTGATGGAAATGCGGCGGGAAATACTCGGTGTCGAAACCTACAGTGAGGGCGTTGCGTCGCTGGCTAAACCTTTGAAGAAGAATATTATTGCGCGCTGGATCATTCGCTTCATGAAAGGTAAACCTGCGACTGAATAATCTTTATAATCCTGCCTTTTTTACCAGATAAGCGGCAGGCACACTATGAGTTGGCAATCACGATTTGAAGAGATAATCTCCAATAAGATATTTGAGTTTTTCATTATCTTTATCATTATCGCATCTGCGCTGACTATTGGTGTCAAGACCTATGACATCACGCCGTTCTGGCTGTCAGTTTTGGAAGTTGCCGATATAGGTATCACTGTGATCTTTATTATTGAGATCAGCGTGCGGTTTCTGGCGACCCATCCACGATCGAATTTCTTCAAAAATGGCTGGAATATCTTTGATACCCTGATCGTCATCGTCAGTCTGATACCAATAGACAATAGCGATATGGCGCTGGTGGCGAGGCTGATTCGGGTATTCCGTGTACTTCGTATGATCAGTATCATCCCGGAGCTGCGAATACTGCTTAATTCGCTGTTGAAGGTATTGCCCAGGCTTGGTTACGTCGTGGCGTTGATGTTTATCATTTTTTATATTTATGCGGCCATAGGTAGCCTGATCTTTGAGGACATCAACCCGGTACTATGGGGTGATATCAGTATCGCTATGCTCACCCTGTTTAGGGTAATGACGCTTGAGGACTGGACGGACGTGATGTACGAAACAATGGCTATATACCCAATGTCGTGGACTTTTTATGTTTCATTTATATTCCTGACGGCGTTCGCTTTCCTGAATATGCTCATTGGGATTGTCGTCAATGTACTTGAGGAGGAACACCAGAAAGAAAGGGATGAAGACCCGAACATCCTTCATCTGGAAGATGTTTACGCAGAGGTCAAAGCGTTGCGGGCGCTGATTGAAAAGCAGCAACGGGATAATCCTGGCTCAGGGCCATAACCAGGCTGCACCCCGGACACCAGAAGAGTCTCCATGCTGAGCCTTAACGATGCGCGTGCCAACATGATCTGAGAAAACATACTTCCCAAGCCGGGAGTGCACTTCCTGATAGAGCCTGCCGATATTGGATACTCCGCCACCAAGTACAATGGTGTCCGGATCCAGTATGTTGATCACGCCAGCGAGCGCCCCCGCGAGTTGTTCAAAGTACCCGTCCAATACCTGTCTTGCCATTGATTCACCGCTGACATCAAGCGCCGCGATCTCCAGGGCGGAAAGCGTTTTCCGCGAATGAGTTGCATAAGTTTTTGCGAGTCCTGGACCAGAGATCCAGGTTTCGACACAATCCAGACGGCCGCAGAAACATTCCCTGCCGCGTTTCAGATCTTCCAGCTCCGGCATTGTATTATGGCCCCATTCGCCGCTGATCCCACTCGGGCCTTGTACCAGCTTGCCATTAACGACAATTCCACCCCCTACGCCGGTCCCGATAATAACGCCAAAGACGACAGGGCTGTCTTTCCCTGCGCCATCAGAAGCCTCGGAAAGGGCAAAGCAATTTGCATCGTTAGCTAATCTCACGGCGCGATCCAGGTGTTGCTCCAGATCACCCAGTAGATGTTTGCCATTAAGGCAGGTGCTGTTGGAGTTTCGCATCACGGGTGACAGGGGAGAAACAGACCCCGGCGTGCCAATACCAATCGGCAGATGCTTGTCGTTAGTTAACAGTGCGGTGAGTGCCGAAATCGTGTCCAGAATACCTGGGTAATTTTCCTGCGGAGTTGGGAGTCGCTCTCTGCGTCTTATCTCGCCGGCCGAGTCCAGCAGAACACCTTCTATTTTGGTGCCTCCCAGATCAATACCAATACGGTTAGATACCTGTTTCAAGTCGCAGCACTTCATTGTTTAAAGCGCCATTATACCCCGCTAATCAGCGCCCGGATCGCCCGGGGCTGATCTCGTCGTAGTGTGTGGGTTCGTCTTCAAGAATCAGGTAGGCCAGGCCGTAAGCAATCAGGACACTTGGGGCGTGAATGAGCAGACCAATGACTGCGGCTAACCTTACCCAGAAATAGGGGATGTCAAGATACCTTGCAACTCCAGAGCAAACTCCACCGAGTTTCCTGTGGTCGGCATTCAGATAAATTTCCTGTCTGTCATTAAATATGTCTTTCATTTTGCTTCTTCCTGCTGTGGACGAATGGATTGTTACTGATAACGCATTCATTAGCCGTCATGGTGCGCTAGTGCTACCTCACGAAAATCAGGTTCTTGTCGGTCGTTGTGTCAGCTCGAACGTCGTTACCATCTGCTGAATAGTCATACCGGAACGAATATGATTCTGCGCAAATATGCCAGGTAAAACGACGAACGTGGTCAGTAGCGCCGCTGAGATCCAGTTCATCCTGGGCCTGAAATGTTATGCGGCTGTAGTCATATTGGTTCCAATGTTGTTCAACTTACTGGCAGTCAGTCGCTGGCTGCTTAACGCTTTATGTAGTCCTTGGCTTACCTATTTCACTTTCCATGCCAACTTTTATTTCTGCAGCTAACCACTTGAATATTATAAAAAATAATCATTATTTGGTTCGAATGGTGATGGCCTCTGGGCGGGTAAATTGAATCAAATTCACGAAAGAATAGTGAAACTCGCCAATCGCCTCAGGCATGGGTTTCTGGGTGTATACTTGGCGGCCTATACATCAGTTTATTGACGGTAGTTGAATGAATGGAGCGATGAGTTTGCTTAAGACGTTGACCAACAATGGTGTTGACGTATGTTTTACCAATCCCGGGACTTCCGAAATGCATATGGTTGCGGCTATAGGACAAACCGGAGGAATGCGGTCGATATTGAGCTTGTTCGAAGGTGTTTGTACAGGTGCGGCCGATGGCTATGGGCGTATTGCAGGCAAGCCGGCCTGTACCCTGTTGCACCTTGGTCCTGGTTTGTCTAACGGTTCAGCTAACCTGCACAATGCCAGGAAAGCTAATTCGCCGGTGATCAACCTCATTGGGGATCACGCAACTTACCATAAGAAATATGATGCACCGCTTAACTCGGATGTTATTGGGCTGGCAAAGCCTGTTTCGCACTGGGTTAGAAGTGTTGCTGATGCTGTTTCTTTGCCTGGAGATGCGGCAGATGCAGTCGTTGCTGCAAATGTAAAACCGGGACAGATAGCGACCCTGATCGTGCCAGCTGATTGCGCCTGGGATGAATCGGTTGAACCTATTGCTGAAAGGGAAATGCCGTCGGCGCCTCGAGTGAATGAGCTTTCGATCACTAAAGCGTCTGAAATGCTTGGTAATGGCAAGCCGACCGTAATCCTGATGTCAAACCTTGCCCTGACAGAACAATCGCTTCGATTCGCGGACCAGGTGGCGCAGTATTCAAACGCCCGGGTGTTTTGCGATACGTTTACTTCAAGGTTGCCGCGGGGTGAAGGCCGCTGCAGTGTAGAACGCCTGGCATACTTTGCCGAGCAAGCGACTGTACAGATTGCTCACGCTGAGCAACTGATTACAGTTGGCACCAAAGCACCTATTGGGTTTTTTGCGTACCCAGGCAAGGTCAGTGAGTTCTATCCGCAGGGGTGTGAGATTCATTGCCTGGCGGATGTGCATGAAGATGCTGAAGCTGCACTTCAAGGGTTGGTGGCCGAACTGGGCGCACAAAACCAGACCTTAAGGCTGAACCCGATCAAGCATCCTGGCTTGTCGAGTGGTGAAATCAGCCCGGAAAGTATTGCTCGAGCGTTTTCGGAGTTCCTGCCCACGGATGCGATTGTAGTGGATGAAAGTGCAACGGCTGGTTTTTTAACCTATCCGTTAACTGAAACCGCAGAACCCCACGACTGGTTGTCGCTGACTGGGGGGTCGATCGGTTACGGCTTACCGGCATCAATCGGTGCGGCAGTTGCGAGGCCGCAGTCCAAGGTTGTGTGTCTGCATGGTGATGGTGGTGCCATGTATACGATCCAGTCCTTGTGGACGATGGCGAGAGAGCAGCTCGACATCTGTATTGTCATTTTTGCTAACCGCAAGTACCAGATTCTTCAAATAGAGCTGGCCAGGGTTGGCGCTCAGACGATGAACAAGAAAACCCTCGATATGCTGGACCTGTCCAACCCGGATCTTGATTTTGTTGGTCTGGCTAACAGCATGGGCGTGGCCGGATACAAGGCAACTACGGCGAACGAGTTCAACCTGATGTTTGAGCGTGCCATGAAAGAGCCAGGCCCAAGATTGATTGAGGCAATACTGGATGTTGATGTGTCGGGGTTGGGCTAGTTGATTAGCAGCCGAACTCGGATGACAATTTCGGAGCAACGTGAGTAATCTCGACAAACTTCGCGCACTTTCCTTTTCTGAATTTCTGATGCTGGTGGTGTCGGTGCTGACACTTCCTGTTGTGTCAGTGCTGTTGAAACTTCGCGGGTTCCAAAAAACAGAACGATTCATGGCGCTGTTTAGTCGCCTGGGTATTCAGCCAGAAGCGTCGCCGGTAAGGGTAGAGCGGGCAGCAAGAATGGTCAGCATTGCCGCTGCTCGAGGTCCCTACAAGGCGCGATGTCTTGAACAGGCGATTACAGTCTGGTGGATGCTGGGAGTAATGGGAATAAGCAGCACGATCAGGCTGGGGGTATACAAATCCGACCAATCGGTTGAAGCACACGCCTGGGTGCTTCATGAGGGAAAAATCGTGATCGGCCAAATGAATGAGCAGAAAGAATTTACGCCACTACTTGATGTCAATATCGAACGTCAACAATGAGTGATGGACAACCTGTAAGTCGTTACTCAACCAATCTGGATGATGGGTTTAACGCTTTTTATGAGTGCGCTCTGGCCTCGACACTTCTATCTAATCTATTCACGTATTCTGAACTGGAACGAATATTCGCCAACGCCAACCCGCGCCTTCAATCCAGGGGCCGGGCTGTTCAATTCCTGTCAGGCAGTTTCGATAAACAGCTGCGCCTTGATGAGCTGGCTTGGCCGGTGCGCGATAGCTTCCGTGGTTTTTTTATTGGCAAAGAAGCCGCCCAGAAGTTTGGCGGAAGCCCAATAGTTGCAGGTGGGAAATGATCTCTTCGCAGGATAAATATCTGGCTGGAATTATTACTGGCGAACAGACCTTAACGAAGGAACAGTATCCTTGTTGCGAGCGTGAAGGATTGCTCCCTCTGGCGCGAAAATTTGAGCCGGCGCTCAAGGATCAGTACCGGAAAGAGAATTCACATAATGTTGCAGTGGAACTGGCACACCAACTAGTTGTCATCGAGCTGTTGGATCAACTCGGTGAAACCGGGATCGATTGTCTTGTCTTCAAGGGTACCGCACTTGCCTATTCACACTATGAGCAACCCTGGCATCGCAGCCGTGTTGATACTGATTTGTGGATTCGGGAGCGGGATGTTGATGCTGCATTTTCTGCTCTGCGGGACGCGGGTTTCCAGCAGCAGGTGTCGATGCCAGGCCGGATAGCATGTGGTGAGTGTGCTTTTGAACGAACTGATCGGTTCGGTGCAGGGCACTCGATTGATCTACACTGGCGGTTTAATAACAACTGGATGCTGGCAGGTGCCGCTGGTTTTGAAGAACTTTGGCGAGACAGAATTCCGCTGCGGGCTCTTGGCTCGCATGCCTGGACCTGCACTAATCCATTTGCGTTGTTAATTGCCTGTGTCCACCGTGGTGCGCATTTAGACGAGGTTGCTTATAAAATTGGTGACTTTAGTCGGCTCGAATCCGACAGTACTTTATGGCTGTACGACATCCACATGCTGTCTGAATCACTCTCAGATTCCGAGTGGGTGTACTGGTCGGGTATCGTCATTAATCGGGGGTTTTCTGAGTTTGCTATTTCGGGCCTGGAGCGCAGTTGCCTGTTATTTGGCGGGAAAGTCCCGGGATGGGTGCTGAGTGATCTTCGGGAGGCACCTGGTCAACTCTCAATGGCCAGCCTTGAAAGCCGGGTGTCAAGTGAGTGGCAGAGCTTTTGCGCGGTCGATGGGTTCAGGAAGTTCGGCTTCATCAAACAGCAACTCTTTCCGGACGCCGCTTATATGCGTGCCAGATATGAAAGTACGCCACTGCTATTGGCCCACCTGAAACGACTTTTTTCAGGGGTGATTAAAAGGCTAAGTTGAAGCCGTGCTGATCTGTGCTGCCAATAATCTAGCAGTTCAAACTGCTTCCACCCCGGTGTTGAAACCCTGGTGTTGAAACCCTGGTGTTGAAACCCTGGTGTTGAAACCCAGTGTTGAACCCTGGTATTGAAATCTGATGGTTAAGCCCTGTGCCGGCGGTCAAAGAGTCCGTAATGACTCTTCAAATGCCGCCAACTGCTGGGGTTCAACCTCTGAGATCAATGGCTTTGCCTTGCTATAGC
>JABJED010000346.1 GCA_018665025.1 Gammaproteobacteria bacterium | reverse complement strand
TCACGGGTTTGCACTACCCGAAAGCCTGGGGCCCCCCGGGCATCTGCATGAGGATGCTGATCGCCGCTCGACCATGAGCATGCTAAATTTATTCAGGGAGATCTTCCCGGGAGTTCCCCAGAACACTGTGGGTCACAATGCAGCGGGCACCAGCATTCCAGCCTGACCGAGACGAGAAACCTGCAAGCAACTCACGGTAAAACGATGCTAAAAATGACCCATGCTATTTATCTGGTGTCGGATGTCGACATTGCACAGCAGTTTCTCGGGAGTGTTTTAGGGTTGTTGGTTACCACCGATGAGCTTACGGTCACCGGTGAGCGATTCCTGACCATGGGCTCTGAATCGTTTGGTGTTGAGCTGCAGATTGTTGAATTTGCAGCGCAAGCAGAAATAGCGACGCTAAAAAGATCCGCTGGGGTCGTCGATTTTATTCTTCAGCCAGCTGATGTGGTTGCGTTTATGGCCCTGATCGAGAACGCGGGGTTAACCATTCACCGAAAGCCGATCGAGACGGAGTATGGGATCACCGCTATTTTCGAAGACCCCTTCGGGAACCTATGGGACGTTGTACAAAGAGCCGACAGCTGATGCTTGTCGGTCATGTTAGAGTCAGTTCAATAATACGGAGTCATCGCGTGATCTATAAACCTGGTTTTACCTTCCTGTTGTTTGGGCTTTTAATGCTCGTCGCTTGCACTGAACCTGTGCCTGATGTCATGGAACCACAAACAGCGGCTTTGAGCCCAAGTGCGGAAGAAATCCACCAGCGAGCGCTGGTGCTTGATGCCCATGCGGATATCGAGATCCCCGGCAAGGAATCCCGGTATGCCGGGGCTGATGGCCGTTCACAGGTCGCGCCAGACAAAATGCGGGCCGGCGGGGTGGATGCAGTGGTAATGGCCGTTGCAGTCGGACCCGGGCCAAGAGATGCGCAAGGCTACGCTGAGTCGCGGGCCAAAGCAGAAGAAGAACTCGCCGCGGTAATAAAGCTGACAGAGGATCCATCTAACAATTTGGTCCTGGCGCTCTCCGCAGACGAACTGATAGGCGCTCATAGAAGTGGCAAGGGTGCGCTCATTCTCGGATTTCAGAACGCAAGGATCCTGGGTACTGACGTTTCTGTACTGGATAGTTTCTTCGACGCTGGTGTTCGAGTTTTTGCTCTAACGCACATGGGCCACAATGATTTTGCTGATTCGTCGCGGCCCATTTACATTGCGGAACAAGGTGCTCATGAACCAGTTGAGGAGCACGGTGGCCTGTCAGAGCTTGGTAGGTCTGCGATTAAACGGATCAATGAGCTGGGTGGGATTATTGATGTATCGCAATTATCACGAGCGGCGACGCTTCAGGTTTTGGACCTGTCCAGCGCGCCTGTCATTGCCAGCCATTCCAATGTCCGGCAACTTTCAGATGTGAGTCGAAACCTTTCTGACCAGGAAATAGACGGCATTGGGAAAAGTGGTGGGGTGATCCATGTCGCCCCTTTTAGGGGATACCTGTTTGACTCCACCGATAAAGCACTGGATGACCAGATTCGCGCCGTTCGCCGTGTCGCAGGTATCGAAGAAGACTATTACTACCCCTTTGAGTTGTACTGGGAAATAGACGATGCGGAAATACAGAAAGCATTCCTTGGATCTGTCAGTGAGCTACTGGGGCCAGGAAAGATTGACGACATGCTGGAGCATCTGGATTATATCGTTGCGCGAGTCGGTATTGACCATGTGGGGATCGGTACTGATTTTAATCACGGTAGTGGTATAGAAGGTTTTGCTGATGCCAGTGAAGCGCTGAATGTGACCACTGCACTATTGGCGCGGGGTTATTCGGCTGAAGAAATTGAGAAAATATGGGGCGGGAATTTCGTGCGGGTTTTTCGTGAAACTGGAAGGTTAGCTCCAGGTCAGGGGTCCCGCTGACAGCGATGGCCGGATTGTTCCTTTGAAGAGCCTCGCAAGGTAAAGTCGGAGCAAGGACCCTTTGAACAGGAACAATTGTTAATGTGTGATGAAGATACTGAAAGAGACGCCGCAGAATATCTGAAATCCAAATTGTCCCGGCGTGAGTTTAATACACTGGCCGCAGGTGGTGCAGTGATGATGGCCCTTCCAGGCATCGTTGGTGCGGTGGAGGTTACTGGCAACGAAGTGAATGTAACGACGCCGGATGGGGTTGCTGATTGCTTTTTCGTTCATCCATCCAAAGGCAAGCACCCCGGTGTCATCATCTGGCCCGACATCCGGGGATTAAGACCAGCCTTTCGAATGATGGCAACCCGATTGGCAGAGTCCGGGTACGCGGTCCTTTGTGTGAACCATTTTTATCGCAGCGCTAAGGCGCCGGTAGTAGCAGAAGGAGAAAGCTTCGGTGATCCGAAGGTAAGGGCCAGGATCATGCCTTATTACCAGGCTACTGCGACAACTGCGACGAACCTGATCGATGCAAAGGCCTTCGTGACATTCCTTGATGCACAAAAACCCGTTGATGTGACCAGGAAAATCGGCACAACAGGATACTGTATGGGTGGTCCGATCGTACTTCGAACCGCCGCAGCGGTCCCTGATCGTATTGGCGCGGGAGCGACCTTTCACGGTGGTGGCCTTGTGACGGACCAGCCGGATAGCCCGCATCTGCTGATTCCGGAGATGGATGCAGAGTTTCTCATCGCTATCGCTGAAAACGATGACAAGAAAAGCCCCGGGGTAAAGGAAGTCCTCCGCGATAACTATGAAGTCGCAGGGCTTGACGCGGAGATAGAGGTCTACGAAGGCACCCTGCATGGTTGGTGTCCTCCCGATTCACAGGTTTACGACAAGGTGCAGGCGGAGAGAGCCTGGTCCAGGCTGCTCGCATTATTCGATCGCACGCTAGGTTCATCGGTTAGATACTCGTGACAGCTTCAGGTGGCCAGAAGAAACGCTGCGTTGTTGTCATGTATGACACGCTGTGTCGTCACTTCATGCCGACCTATGGTAACGAGTGGGTCAAGGCGCCGAACTTTGATCGGTTGGCAAAGCGCACGGTTCAGTTCCAGAATTATTATGTAGGGTCCATGCCCTGTATGCCTGCAAGACGTGAGATGCACACTGGCAGGTATAACTTCCTGCATCGGTCCTGGGGTCCGTTGGAGCCATTCGATGACTCAATGCCTGCTATGTTGAATAGCCACGGGGTTCATTCCCATAAAGTGACGGATCACCAGCACTACTGGGAAGACGGTGGTGCAACCTATCATCAGCGTTACTCCACATTTGAGTTTGTGCGTGGCCAGGAAGGAGATAAGTGGATCGGTGATGTTGAAAAACTTCGCGATCCGAAGGGCGGCGAAGGCAGATGGCCGGAACACCGACATTCACCGATGCACAAGCAGGATAATATTAATCGCGAACATATGGTGAGTTCTGATCTGCAACCCCAACACAAGACCTTCAGCCTTGGCCTCGAATTTATTGACCGCAACGTCGAATCAGACAACTGGTATTTGCAGATAGAAACCTTTGATCCTCATGAACCATTTTTCACCCAGGAAGAGTTTCAGGATTTGTATCCTCATGAATACGATGGTCCTGCATTTGACTGGCCACCCTATCGAGAAGTCAGGGAAGACGACCTGACGGTAGAACACATCCGCTACATGTATGCCGCGCTGGTAACTTATTGCGACCAGCAATTAGGCCGCGTGCTGGATGTCTTCGACAAGCATGATCTCTGGCAGGACACCATGCTGGTGGTGAATACTGACCATGGTTTCCTCATGGGTGAACACGATTGGTGGGCCAAGGTGGTGACGCCATTCTTCCAGGAAGTCGCTCACATACCTTTTTGGATTTATGATCCGCGCCATCCTGATTGCGTTGGGGAAACGCGGGATTCAGTGGTTCAGACAATCGACCTGGCGCCGACCATCCTGGATTACTTCGACATTCCGGCCACGCGGGATATGCAGGGAAAATCATTAACCGGGGCGATGCTGAATGATGAACCTGTTCGGGAAGCTGCGCTCTATGGGGTGATGGGCGGGCAGGTCAACGTCACCGACGGTCAATATGTTTACATGCGTGGGAATGTGACAGAAGACAACTCACCACTGTTTGAATACACGTTGATGCCCACACATATGAAGAGTCTGTTTTCAGTTCGCGAACTAAGCAGCTGGGAGAAGTTCGAGGACTTTTCGTTTACAAAAGCCTGTCCAGTCATGCAGATTCCTTCCCGGACACCTCGCTTTCTGTTGGCGCAAGATAATCCCTACGGGAAAGGCAGAACAGCGACGCTGTTATTCGATGTTCAGGCAGACCCGGGCCAGACAAACCCGTTAACTGATGCAGGCCTTGAGATTCGTATGATTAAGCTCATGTTGCATGAAATGGCCAGGAACGAATGTCCGCCGGAACAGTATGTAAGGTTGGGTCTACCCGAACCTCTTAGCGCTGAGGCTGGCGACCTCGACGGGGTTATCGAGCTGCCGTCTGAGGAGCGCATTGAGGCGGCATGTGTACTGCAAACGCAGCGGGGTCGAGAAATAGCAGAGCACGGCGGCAATGGGCTTCCCAAGATGCCATTTGGAGATATTTCGTTTCCCGACAATTTACGATTACGGCCAGGGTACATCTTTAGCCAAACGTCGGATAAGGGCTAGTTAGCTAGCCAATGATTTTCTTAAGTCGTTCCACGCCATCATGATCCAGCGCGGCGGCGGTATGTCGATTAGCCATGGTTGCGATAAGCTGCAATCCTCGCTCATTACTGAGGTCCATGCTGCCTCCCGTTAATAATGGAACGGCGATACCGCCCAGAAGATGTGCGTGTGCGTAGTCTTCCCAGAGCTGCTCATGTGAGTAGTCTTTCACGCCGTGTTCGACGAGACGCTCAAAGTAGGTGGAAACCAGTTGTTGTTCGTGCTGTCGTCGAAGCATTGTGTCCATTGAACCGCCAAGGATATAGGCAAGGTCGTATGCGCCAGGGCCGCGCCCGATGCCCTGCCAATCAAGCACGACTACCTGTTCGGAACCTGTAGGACCGAACATCAGGTTCTCGACCCTGTAGTCCTGATGTGCGAGTGTCCAGGGACTGCGCGACGCAAGGGCTGTGGTCAGTTTGAGATAATTGCCGGCGAACAGTTCGTAAATCTCGAGGCCACCTTCCGGGAGGTATTGCTCAAACCCTTGCGCAAATACTGGATAAATTTGCGCAAGCAGCGGGTCAACGAACTCAATTCTGGGTCCAACCATTGTAGGGATCCAGTCCATCTCGGGTACCTGCACACGGTCCCACCAGACGGCGTGAATGCTCGCCAGAACCTCCACCGCGCTCGTCGCCTGCTTGACGTTCATGCCGGTGCTCTGGTCTACCATCTCGAGATGGCTGAGGTCTTCCATAACAACGACGAAGTCCGCTGTACCGGTTTTGATCTCAGCAAAATACACCTCTGGAACGCCGACTGTCGCATCCTGTGCCAACTCGTTGTAAAAACGCACCTCGGCTTCGAACATCCCCAGGTCTACGCCCTGGGTTCGATTTTCTTCGAATGATGAAGGTAACTTTACGACGACGCTGTCCGGTTGTCCGATAGTCGCCTGTTCGTATTTGAGTTCAACCCGAAAGATGTCACCCATCAGCCCGACGCCCTGGCCAATCTGCATTGGCTGCGCCCTAATAACTTCCGCGTCCAGAATTTCGCTCAACCAGCTGGTAGAGACTTCATTGATATTTTTTGGGATCACGGGCTTATTCCTCTTGAGTAGAGTGACTACATCATGTTTTTCCGCAAGCAGCAATATCTCCTTCAGGTCATCTCCTTTAGAATGGGGTTTTGGTCACATAGTGGAAAAACGACAATGTTTGATTTCAAAGAAAAGGTAGTCCTGATTACGGGTGC
>JABJED010000345.1 GCA_018665025.1 Gammaproteobacteria bacterium | reverse complement strand
TTTAATCTTGACGGGGCCCTGCCCCCTATTAGTTCTTGCGCGTATAAATGCTTCAGCGAGCCTGCGGTCACTCTGCAAGCCCTCATCGGTCAGCTTGCCGATTTCCTGTTCAAAGAGCTCGGGATTATCACCAAGACGCCGAGTTAGTTTAAGTAAAAGCTCATAGCGAGAATGTTCTCTGCGCGCCAACAAATCCATTGCTGCGCGGCGAACATCTGAGGGCTTAATGTCTGTCATTTTCCTTCATTAGTACTGTCCGATTAGTACTGTCCGATTAGTACTGCCGAATTAGTACTGTCCGATTAGTACTGCAGCGTTAGAACTACCGCCGGCAACGCCGGTTCGCTTTAGACTCATGCTGTTATTGCTCTCAGGCACCCGAAATAGGCGTGACATTATCCAGGTCTTCATCTTCCGAGCCTTCGTTGTGATCAAGCAGCTTCGCCCGAATCTGTTGCTCGATGTCTACAGCGATGTGTGAATTCTCTGTGATATATTCACAGGCATTCTTCTTGCCCTGGCCAATACGTTCACCCTTGTAGCTATACCAGGCACCGGCTTTATCTACCAGGTTAAGCTGGACACCCAGGTCGATCACTTCACCCATATGATAGATACCCTTGCCGTACATAATCTGGAATTCGGCTTGCTTAAAGGGAGGCGCAACCTTGTTCTTGATTACCTTAACGCGAGTTTCGTTACCGATAACCTCATCGCCTTCTTTGACAGCCCCAATGCGACGTATGTCCAGCCGAACAGAGGAATAAAACTTCAGCGCGTTACCGCCAGAGGTAGTCTCAGGGCTACCAAACATCACGCCAATTTTCATTCGGATCTGATTGATAAAGATAACCAGGGTATTTGAATTTTTGATATTGCCCGCCATCTTACGCAGCGCCTGACTCATTAGCCGGGCCTGTAGTCCAACATGGTGGTCACCCATATCGCCCTCGATTTCTGCTTTCGGGGTCAATGCAGCGACTGAATCCACAATCACCACGTCAACAGCGCCAGATCTGACCACCATGTCGCAAATTTCAAGGGCCTGCTCACCCGTGTCCGGCTGGGAAACCAGCAGGTCATCAATATTTACGCCAAGATTCTGCGCATACAGGGGATCCAGAGCATGCTCTGCATCGATGAAGGCACAGGTTCCGCCTGCTTTTTGGGCCTCGGCAATGACCTGCAGGGTCAGGGTTGTCTTGCCCGAAGACTCCGGACCATAGATCTCAACAATACGCCCACGAGGCAATCCACCTATCCCCAGCGCAATATCCAGGCCCAGAGAACCGGTCGATATTGACGGGATTTTCTCCAGAGGAGAATCACCAAGACGCATTATAGCGCCCTTGCCAAACTGCTTCTCGATCTGGGAAAGTGCTGCTGTTAGCGCCTTCTCTTTTTGAGAGTCTTTTTGAGAGTCTTTTTGCGAACCGCTATTTTCAAGGTCGGACATTGTTTTTCCTCTTTGTTTTTTAACTGGTTATATATACAGTATTATCCATATAATCATTTAAACGCCAAATGCTTTCTTCAACTTGTTTTGTTTCACCCAGATTCCCGTCGAATCGACGATTTACGCTCACAGGGGTTCGCGTTGACCACCCTACCCGGCAGCACCACATCCTCACTGATCTTGCTGCCAGGCCCGCTCAGACAGGTAGATAGTCTCAGCTGGGGCTGGTTGGGGATGTAGGAGAAGGATTAAAGCTATATAGGCTTTCATCCGGTCGAGCGAATGCGGCAGGCGACACCTGCCCTCAAGCGATGGTTGGAAAATGAGTACACCAAACCGAATCGACACAAAACAACATTGATGATTTCAGGTGGTAAGGAGAGCTGGCAGCTGTATCACAGCTCATCTGAACAACCAGCAGTGATCGTAAACAGGATGCGTTCATTGAAGATCTTAGGGATTTTACTGACAACTGATTTGATCGTCCTCTGACCCTTGCCCATAGCATTGACGGAAGGTACCTTGTAGGAAACACATCAGCGGGTACTCCATGACTTTTGCTATTCCTGAAGCCGACGCCAGCCTTGAGATTTGTTGGGATAACATTGGCGTGCCGCATATTTTCGCT
>JABJED010000344.1 GCA_018665025.1 Gammaproteobacteria bacterium | reverse complement strand
GGCTTCTGACGTTGTGCCTTCAGACTCTTCGTCTTCAAACCAGGGCGCTCGTGCGGTCATTATCAACTCACCGGCACGTTCCTCAGTCATTTCTTCAATATCTATTAAATCGTCAATCGCCTGCTCTGCCAGATCTTCCATCGTGATGATGTCCCTTCCTGCAAGTAAATAGGCCAGGCGTCTATCCATACCTTCCATGTTAAGCAGGTCTTCCGCAGGCTCTGTACTACCAAGCTCTTCTTCAGTCGCAAGTTCTTGCGTGGTTATCGCGTTCTTGGCTCGTGACCGAAGTTCCTCAACGATGTCCTCGTCAAACCCATTGATAGCAATCATTTCTTCAATGGGCACATAGGCTACTTCTTCAAGGCTTGTGAATCCCTCTTCAACAAGAACGACGGCAACGTCTTCATCAACATCCAACTGTTGCATGAAGCTCTCCATGACCGAACCGGCTTCAGCTTCGTGCTTCTCTGCAGCCTCTTCCTCGGTCATGATGTTCAGTTCCCAGCCTGTCAACTCACTCGCGAGCTTCACATTCTGGCCGCCTCGGCCAATCGCCTGGGCAAGGTTCTCTTCCGATACAGCGATATCCATACTTCGGGTTTCTTCATCAACTACGATAGAGACAACTTCAGCAGGTGACATTGCATTAATAGCTAGCTGGGCGACGTTGTCGTCCCAGGGAACAATGTCGATTCTTTCATTGCCCAGCTCATTGGACACCGCCTGAACCCGCGAACCTCGCATGCCAACGCAGGCGCCAACAGGATCAATTCTTCCGTCGTTCGTCTTTACCGCGATCTTGGCCCGCGAGCCCGGATCACGGGCGCAGCCAAGAATTTCAATAATGCCGTCAGAAATCTCTGGAACCTCAATTTTGAACAGCTCAATCAGCACCAAAGGTGAGGTTCGCGTCAATGCCAACTGCGGGCCTCTTGCCTCGGGCCGAACTTCTTCGAGCAAGCCCCGGAGCCGATCGCCAACTCTGAAAGTTTCACGAGGAATCCATTCTTCCCGCGGTAGTATCGCCTCCGCATTGCTACCCAGATCCACAATGACCGCTTCGCGAGTCACCTTCTTAACCTGACCGCTCACCAGTTCACCGACTTTGCTTCTATAGGCTTCAACAACCTGCGCGCGCTCTGCTTCCCGAACTTTCTGAACAATGACCTGCTTTGCAGTTTGTGCTGCGATACGACCGAACTCTACAGACTCGACCGGAATCTCGTAACGACCCTCAACCTCCAGAGAAGCATCTTTTTCTTTTGCTTCGGTTAAAGTCAGTTGTGCTCCGGGAAACTCAATTTCCGCATCATCCTCGACAACATTCCAGAACCGGAAAGTTTCATACTCTCCTGACTCCTTATCAATAGATACACGAAGCTCGACGTCCTCGTCGTAACCCTTCTTTGTTGCAGTCGCAAGCGCTAACTCCAACGCCTCAATGATGATGTCTTCCGACACACCCTTTTCGTTGGATACTGCTTCAACAACCAACAATATTTCTTTGCTCATCGCTTCTACCTCACCTCGCCCTATACAGAGGGGACGACATTTGCTCTCTCAATTTCTTCGAAGGGAAACAAAATCTCTTCGTCCTGGTAACCCAGAATAATTTCGTCTCCCTCGACACCTCTCAACTGGCCCGAGTACTTGCGCTGACCTTCATAAGGCCGCTTAAGTCGGATCCGGACCTCCGAACCTGTAAACGCTGCGTAGTGATCAAGTTTGAACAATCTTCTGTTCAAGCCTGGCGACGAGACCTCAAGGGTATACTCACCGTTCACCGGGTCCTCGACGTCCAACAAACTGCTCACCTGCCGACTCACCTTCGCGCAATCTTCAATGTCGACTCCCTTTTTGGAATCGATGTATATCTTTACCGTTGAATACCGCCCCATGGAGAGTTGCTCAATTCCCCATAGTTCGCATCCCATTGCCTCCACAACCGGCTGGATTAGCTCGTTCAGCTGATCACTCATACCCCCCTCGCCTATTTCCCTATTTTCGGATTGCGAAAACAAAAAATGGGCATAAAGCCCATTGCGTAAACGATGGGCCTGTCGCCCCACCTGTACTTCGGCGTCTGAAACCGAAGTTAATAAAAAGCCCCAATAAGGGGCTTGTATAAAGTGGTAGCGGGGGCAGGATTTGAACCTACGACCTACGGGTTATGAGCCCGTCGAGCTACCAGACTGCTCCACCCCGCAACAACGAGGGGCGGGATTATAGGGGTGTCGCTTAACAGCGTCAACCACACATACCCCCGAAATCGTCTTTAAATGCGAATGTAATTTATTGATTTTTCTGAAAAAAGGCTTGAGACGTAGTTCAAGGGCCCGAATGGTTACATTCTGGCCCTTGATTTAGGGATAAAGTCAGTAGAAATACTCGGGAATAGACTCGCGAAAAATCAGCAAGACCGACAGTCGAATACGAGCCCTGGAGGCTCTGGAAACCGTAAAAAACCACTTGTAGCGCATTTTTTATGGTTGGTGCCGAAGAGAGGACTTGACGGTCCGGCGCTCCGGACTCCACGGGGGAGTGGAGGTAGCTCGATATCGAGTATCGCGACGATGGTAAGCAATACTTTTTTATTGGTGCCGAAGAGAGGACTTGACGGTCCGGCGCTCCGGACTCCACGGGGGAGTGGAGGTAGCTCGATATCGAGTATCGCGACGATGGTAAGCAATACTTTTTTATTGGTGCCGAAGAGAGGACTTGAACCTCCACGGGGTTTCCCCCACTACCCCCTCAAGGTAGCGTGTCTACCAATTTCACCACTTCGGCAATACTTTGACCCCAAACGCCAACGAGCCTCACTCACGGAGCCTGGTTCTTAACCTTCCGGTATCTCTGAGTCTTGCTCAAGAGACTCAAAGGCTGGAAGCTCGCCCTCCTCGTCTTCCTGTACCCCTACAGCAGGCGTCTCAACGACAACGGGTATACCTACTCCGCTTGCCGCTTGAGATGTTTCCTTTGCATAGAAGGCCAGCCCAAAACTCGTGAGAAAGAACGCGATGGCTATGCCTGTCGTCATCCGTTGTAGAAAATTACCTGCACCACCAGACCCGAACACAGTCGAGCTTGCACCGCCTCCAAATCCAGCACCGGCATCCGCACCCTTACCATGTTGAATCAGCACCAGGCCGATAACCGCTAACGCTGCCAACACGTGGAATACAAGCACTAATGTTTCAATCGTTTCCATAACTCACTATGACTCTTCCGCTGCTTTGCAAATCTCAGCAAAGCTGTTAGCTTTTAAAGATGCCCCGCCAACAAGCGCGCCATCCACATTTTTCATTCCAAACAATGCCACTGCGTTATCTGCGGTCACACTGCCACCGTACAGTATTCTCGTTCTGTTGGAGAGGTCTTCATCCAACTCCGCCAGGCACTTACGCAACCCGGCGTGCACCTCCTCCGCTTGCTCAGGAGTCGCACTTTCCCCTGTGCCTATAGCCCATACTGGTTCATAGGCAATCATGGCGCCGTCAAACCCTGCCAGCCCAACTCGTGAAGTCACCGCCCTTAACTGACGTGTCACTACCTCTATCGTTCGGTCCCGCCGACGCTCTTCCAGCGTCTCACCTACACAAACTATCGGAACCAGCCCCTGAGACCCACATTGTTCAAACTTGTCGCTAACCAACTCATCGGATTCCGCAAACAATGTCCTGCGCTCTGAATGCCCAACAAGAACAAACCCACACCCTGCGTCTTTCACCATCGCCGCAGAGACGCCTCCTGTAACAGCGCCTTGCGTTCGCTGATCTACATCCTGAGAACCTACCCCAACAATGGATCCTCGCAGCTTTTGAGCTACTTGACCCAAATAAACATAGGGCGGGAAAACCAGAACACTACATCGTCTGAGCGCTAACACTGAGAGCTCACTGAGCACTCCATCCAACAGCAAATCCAGACTGCCGGCGTCACCATTCATTTTCCAGTTACCCGCGACCAGCGGATCTCGCTCGCTCATCAATAGGTCCCGGGAAAAAGGCGGCAGATGTTAACGGCTTTGTCCGTAAGATTCAAACCAGATCACCTATCCAAGTTCCCCTGAGACAACTCTGGCCAGTTCCTCCGTGAGACTGGCCACTATAGTCGCATCTTCACCTTCAACCATCACCCTGACCACCGGTTCGGTTCCTGAGGGTCGCAGCAGCACACGCCCGCGGCCTCCTAATTTTTTTTCAATCTGAGCTACTGCTTCTGTGACGGCCACGTGGCCGCCGAGGTCGATTTTTTTCTGGCAAGCAACATTTACCATATGCTGCGGGTATTTTTTCATCCCGGCCTTTAGTTCACCGAGTGAACTGTCGAATTCGAGCATCGCAGCAAGTACCTGCAGAGCCGATATAATCCCATCACCCGTTGTAGTCACATTCAGGCACAGAAGGTGTCCGGAGCTTTCTCCGCCAAGCACCCAGTTTCGGCTATCTAGTTCCGCCAGCACATAACGATCACCAACGGCAGCGCGAACAAACGGAATGTCTTTTTCACCCAGGGCTTCCTCAAGCCCGAAGTTGCTCATCTGGGTGCCAACGACTCCGCCCCTGAGTCTCTTTGATCGATGCTCCGCGTTCGCAATAATAAAAAGCAATTCATCGCCATCAACAACTTCGCCCTCGCTGTCGACCATGATCAGCCTGTCTCCATCCCCGTCGAGGGCGATCCCAAGATCAGCACCCTCTGCCAGCACCAGCTTCTGCAGCAACTCGGGTTTAGTAGAACCTCCTTCGGCATTGATGTTGAACCCATCCGGTTCGGTGCCCCGCTCAATGACTGATGCGCCCAGTTCCCGCAACACATTGGGTGCTATGTGATAGGTCGCACCGTGAGCGCAATCAAGGGCAATCTTCATACCCCGGAGGTTTCCTTGAGAAGGAAAGCAGCTCTTACAAAACTCTATGTACCGGCCGGCCGCATCGTTGATACGGGATACCTTGCCGATTTGATCTGAAGCAACCATCTGCATGTCTGATTCAAGTTCGCTCTCTATCGCCAACTCAACATCATCGTCCAGCTTCGCACCCGCGCCTGAGAAAAACTTAATGCCATTGTCATGATAAGCGTTATGCGAAGCGCTGATCACGATCCCCGCACTGGCATTGAAGGTCCTTGTGAGATACGCGATAGCTGGCGTCGGCATTGGCCCTAGCAGCGCTACGTCGACACCGGCTGACGCAAGCCCCGCCTCAAGAGCAGACTCAAACATGTAACCTGAAACCCGGGTGTCTTTACCGATAAGAATAAGACCTCGATCTTCCTTGGAGAAGACTTTTCCAGCAGCCCAGCCAAGTTTAAGCATGAACTCAGCTGTAATCGGTGCATCTCCGACGCGGCCGCGTATCCCATCGGTCCCGAAGAATTTTTTTATCATGTGTAATCAGATAGTAAAGTTAACAACGTGTTCTCCGGCAAAAGATTGCCATACTTTGATTGCTGAAATAGTTTGCGCAACGTCGTGCACTCGAAGAATTCGCGCGCCTTTGCTGAGTGCGAAAAGTGCGCCGCTTACGCTACCGATCAGCGGATCATCTACGATTCTGCCAATAGTACTCTTTCTGGAGAGGCCCACCAACATCGGTAATCCAAGTTCCAAAAATCTCGGGAGCTGGTTAATCAGCCTCAGGTTATCTTGCGGGGATTTTCCAAAACCGAACCCGATGTCCAGGACCAGTCGACTTTGCGGGATACCGGCAGTCTCACAGGCACTCACCCGATCGACCAGAAAGTCAAACACCTCACTGACGACATCTCCGTAATCAGGGTTCTGCTGCATTGTTCGCGGCTCCCCCAGCATGTGCATAAGGCAAACTGGTATCCCGGATTGACTAGCGGCATCCATAGCGCCTGCATGTCGAAGTGCACAAACGTCATTGATGAGGTCAATATCTTCCGACTGAACGGCATGAATCACTTGCGCCTTACTGGTGTCTACCGAAATAGCAACGTCCGACTCACGTCTTATCGCCTGAATGACCGGAAGAATTCTGTCAATTTCCTCGGAGGCGGAAACTGGATTAGCGCCGGGTCGCGTGGACTCACCTCCAACGTCGATGATATCTGCTCCGCCGGAGGCCATTTCTCGGGCGTGAGTGAGTGCGCTGTCTATGGTTGAAAATCGACCACCATCTGAAAACGAATCCGGAGTGACATTCAGGATTCCCATGACCAGGGGTCGATCACGGAAAAGCAACTCCCGCAGGCGAGACATCTCCCTGTCAGTTAGTGATCAGGCGCCGGGTCGCCGACAGGCCCCGAGCCCAGGTTGTCATTGCCGGTATCGGATTCATCGACTTTTGGTGCAGCGTCGGTGTCTTTGTCATCCCAACTTTTGGGCGGGCTTGGTTTTCGCCCGGCCATGATCTCATCAATCTGAACTTTGTCGATGGTTTCGTACTCGAGAAGGGCATCCTTCATCATCTCAAGCTTTTCCCTATTCTCTTCAAGTATTTGTTCGGCCGTCGCGTAACAGCTATCGATGATCGATCTCACTTCAACATCGATCTTCATCGCTGTCTCATTAGATACCTGGGGTCTGGCTGAGCCAGCAGACATACCAAGAAACACTTCTCCATCATCTTCAGCGTACATCAATGGCCCAAGCTTCTCCGACAATCCCCACTTGGTGACCATCGCTTTCGCCATCTTGGTTGCCCGCTCAATATCGTTGGAAGCACCCGTTGTAATTCCATCCGGGCCCAGCGTCATCTCTTCAGCAATACGACCACCAAACAACGAACATATCTGGCTAATGATCATTCTTTTACTCAGTGAGTATCGGTCTTCCTCAGGCAGGAACATTGTTACACCCAGCGCCCTTCCTCTTGGAATGATGGACACTTTGTAACTGGGGTCATGCTCTGGCACCAGGTAACCCACAATACAGTGGCCAGCTTCGTGGTACGCGGTGTTTTGACGTTCCTTTTCTGACATCACCATAGACTTCCTTTCGGCGCCCATCATGATTTTGTCTTTCGCCTGCTCGAATTCGCCCATTGTGACCGTTCGTTTGTCCTGTCTCGCTGCAAAAAGCGCGGCCTCATTAACGAGATTAGCCAGGTCAGCACCAGAGAATCCAGGTGTGCCTCGCGCAATCACACTGGCATCAACGTCTGCGTCAAGCGGAACCTTACGCATATGTACTTTAAGAATCTGCTCACGACCACGAATATCCGGCAAGGACACAACCACTTGCCGATCAAATCGTCCCGGCCTGAGTAGCGCTGGATCCAGAACATCCGGCCGGTTGGTCGAGGCAATAACAATAATGCCCTCGTTACCTTCGAATCCGTCCATCTCGACCAGTAATTGGTTCAGGGTCTGTTCCCGTTCGTCATGACCACCACCCACGCCTGCGCCCCTGTGCCTACCTACCGCATCTATCTCGTCGATAAAAATAATGCAGGGGGTTTGCTTCTTGGCCTGTTCAAACATGTCCCTCACTCGAGAAGCACCCACACCAACAAACATTTCCACAAAATCAGAACCCGAAATACTGAAGAACGGGACCTTGGCTTCACCGGCAATCGCTTTCGCAAGGAGAGTTTTACCGGTACCAGGCTGGCCAACCATCAGGATGCCACGCGGAATCTTGCCGCCTAACTTCTGGAACCTGCTGGGGTCCTCGAGAAACTCAACGAGTTCCTGAACATCTTCTTTCGCTTCATCAACACCGGCAACATCAGCGAAAGTCGTTTTGATTTGGTCCTCGCCGAGCAATTTTGCCTTGCTCTTCCCAAAAGTTAGCGGTCCACCCTTGCCACCAGCACCACCTTGCATCTGACGCATAAAAAACATGAACACAGCAATAATGACGAGAATCGGAAAACTGGCCACCAGTAATTGTGTCCAGATACTTTGCTGTTCGGGACGCTTGCCTTTGAAATCAACATTTCGATCGATCATATCCCCGATCAGAGCACTATCGGTGATCTGCGGCTGGATGGTTTCAAAGGCCCGCCCATCGGAACGTTCGCCGCGAATGGTCAGGCCATCCACTTCAACGGTTCGCACCTGATTTTGGTCCACCATTTCCAGGAAGGCAGAGTAATCAATCTCTTCGTTTTCCGGACGAACATTGAAATTCTGGAACACCGTCAGCAGTACAGCTGCGATAATCAACCAAAGTAGTAGATTTTTACCCATATCATTCAATGCTCTATCCTCAATCCCGGACTGGTATCAGCCCAAGGTACCGTTCATTATACTTGTACGGCGTTATTAGTTCATCCGACTACAATTCTGGCGATAAGTTATATTGAGCTGCCCTTGAACTTGCGGCCCAACACATAGATTTCGCGAGACTTTCCTCTTGAAGCTTTTGGCTTAAAGTTATTTAACTGTTTGAAATTATTACGAATTACTTCTCTTATCTCATCGACTCCTGAACCTTCAAAGCATTTCATCAGCAGCGCCCCACCCGGTCTTAAGGTCGAACAGGCAAACTCCAGCGCCAGTTCGGTCAGGTAAATTGCTAGAGGTTGATCAATTTCTCTCATACCACTTAAGTTGGGGGCCATATCCGAGATTACAAGGTCTACGGGGCGATCTTGCAGCACTGCCATCAACTCAGCCAGAACCTTTTCGTCCGTGAAATCGCCCTTTATGAGCATGGCACCCTCGATTGGCTCGATATCCAGCAGATCCAGGCCAACCACGAACCCTTTGGGTCCGCACTTGTTTACCGCAATCTGCGTCCAGCCACCCGGCGCAGCACCCAGATCCACAACAACAGTTCCTGGACGAAGGAGACCAAATTTTTCATCAATCTCAAACAACTTGTAGCTCGCCCGGGATCTATAACCTTCCCGCCTGGCGCGAAGTACGTATTCATCCTTTTCGTGATCATTTAGCCACTGGGCACTGGATTTCGATTTTTTCGTCATTTAATTCCCTTCCGAAATGAAGTATCGCAAACCTGAGGTAACGTGGGTACAATCGCCGCCCACAAATTTGGGTAAATCATGAACGGTAAGCTAAAAAAGAAACTGAGAACCATCGGGCACGGACTAAAGGCAGTCGTCACCGTCGCCGGTAATGGTCTTTCAGAAAATGTGGTTGCTGAACTGAACCGCGCCCTCGATGATCATGAGCTGATCAAGGTGAAAATGTTTGGCGACAAGGCGGAACGAGCTGAAGTTGTTGCTTCGTTAAAGGACATCCCGGACACCGCGATTGTTCAGGTAGTCGGAGGCATGGCGCTTGTCTATCGTGCTTCGCGCGAACCCAACCCGCTGCTATCAAACATTACCAGGGCCAACGTCCTTTAAGCGGCGTAGCTGAACTATGCGTGCCTGACGGCACATATTTCAAACTCCGCTTCTCCTGCTGGTGTCTTGACGAACGCCACATCGCCAACTTCTTTTCCGATCAGCGCTCGAGCGATCGGCGAATAGACGGACAACTTGTTCAGCTTAATGTCTGACTCATCATCACCTACGATCTGATAGGTCAGCTTCTCATCGTTACCGAGATTTAACAGCTCAACCGTTGTACCAAAAATGATTCTCCCCGACTCGGGTATCAGCGTCACATCAATAATCTGAGCGTTAGACAACTTGCCTTCAATCTCAATAATCCGGCCTTCTATAAAACCCTGCTCTTCCTTGGCATATTGGTACTCGGCATTCTCGCGAAGGTCACCCTGAGCGCGTGCTTCTGCAATCGCCTGCACAATCCTGGGCCTTTCCTGCAGTTTTAGTTTGTCAAACTCCTGGCGCAGTTGATTCTCGCCATTCACTGTCATTGGAACCTTGTCCATCTTGTTATCTCTTACGTTAACTATCCCAGAACCGGGCTAGTGCCGCATTGGGTGTGACTAGTGTCGAGAAGATTTAGTGCTTTGTCCAGCTATCTGCGTTGTAAATCTTGCAGGCTGTGGACTGTTCTATCTTCCCCATGGCGAAGCGCCGCAACGCTCGCGCGTCCACCAGCCATGGTGGTGGTGTAGCACACCTTGTTTTGTAACGCAGTTCGCCTGATCAAGTATGAGTCTGCTATAGCCTGCTTGCCCTCCGTTGTATTGACGATAAAGTCGACATCATGGTTCTTCAACATATCTACAATATGTGGCCGTCCTTCCTGGACCTTGTTCACAAGCTGAACTTCCATTCCTGCTTCGCTGATAATCTTTGCACTTCCCTGTGTGGCGACCAGCGCGAAACCCAGCTCAACTAATCCTTTGGCAATCTCCGGCAACTGGTCTTTATCGGCGTCACGGACACTCAGAAAAACCCTGCCTTTGTTCGGGATTGTGTCGCTCGCCGCAGTCTGCGCCTTGCCGTAGGCCTCGGCAAAGCTTGCACCTGCACCCATAACTTCTCCGGTGGATTTCATCTCCGGCCCAAGAATCGGGTCGACACCCGGAAACTTCCCGAATGGAAACACCGCTTCTTTTACGCTGAAAAAATTTGGAATGATCTCTTCGGTAAATCCCTGTTTCTCGAGTGAAATACCGACCATACATCGCGCAGCCACTTTGGCGAGGCTTACCCCAATACACTTGGAAACAAACGGAACGGTTCTTGACGCACGCGGATTCACTTCCAGCACAAAAATTTGGTTGTTTTGAACCGCGAGTTGCACGTTCATCAAACCAATGACGCCAAGTTCCAACGCCATGCGTTTTACCTGGTCTCTCATCTCGGCCTGCAATTCATCAGAAAGGCTATATGGCGGCAAGGAACAAGCCGAATCGCCGGAATGAATGCCCGCCTGCTCTATATGCTGCATGACAGACCCGATGACGACCTGAGTCCCATCTGAGACTGCATCAATATCAACTTCAATGGCCTGGTCAAGAAAACGATCAAGCAAAATCGGCGAGTCCTCTGAAACTTCGACCGCTTCTCTCATATAGGATTTCAGCTCGTCCTGGTCATAGACGATTTCCATTGCCCGTCCACCCAAAACATATGACGGCCGCACTACCAGGGGGAAACCTATATTGTCAGCCGCTACCACAGCTTGTTCCTGCGTTCTGACAGTTTTGTTAGGGGGCTGGATCAACGAAAGCTTATCGATCAGTTTCTGGAACCTTTCACGGTCTTCGGCCTCATCTATCGCATCAGGCGATGTACCAATGATCGGTACTCCCGCCGCTTCCAACTGGTTAGCCAGTTTTAGCGGTGTCTGCCCACCGAACTGAACGATGACCCCCTTGGGTTTCTCAAGATCTACTACAGCCATAACGTCTTCAAACGTTAATGGTTCGAAGTACAACCTGTCGGAAGTGTCATAGTCGGTGGAGACGGTTTCAGGATTGCAGTTGATCATGATCGACTCGAAACCATCTTCACGCATTGCAAATGCAGCATGAACACAGCAGTAGTCAAACTCTATACCCTGACCAATTCTGTTGGGACCCCCGCCCAATACAATAATCTTGTCACGATCCGTTGGGTTGGATTCACATTCATCTTCGTAGGTGGAATACATATAGGCGGTTGACGACTGAAACTCCGCCGCACAGGTATCTACGCGACGATAAACAGGACGAATATTCAAATCGAGCCTGTACTGACGAATGAGCTCTTCTTCGCATCCCAAAACAGATGCAAGCCTGGAGTCAGAAAATCCTTTTTGCTTCAAACGAAACAGCTCGGCTCGTTCTATACTCTCTAGCGGCCTGCCCTCAAGGGATTGCTCGCTCAGAACAAGGTCCTGTAGCTGCACGAGAAACCACGGATCTATGCCAGTTAACTCATAGATCTCTGCAATCTCAAAGCCATGCCGCATCGCATCAGCGACGTAGCGCAAACGGTCTTCGGTAGGTGTCCTTATTTGCTGACGAAGCCGGCTCCGGGCGTCTTTTTGCTCCAGCGGAACAATCGGTGTTAAACCATCAATACCAATTTCCAGACCCCGCAAGGCTTTTTGTAGCGACTCCTGAAAAGTCCGGCCGATTGCCATTACCTCACCCACGGACTTCATTTGTGTGGTTAGCGTGTTGTCTGCCTGGGGGAACTTTTCAAACGTGAACCGCGGAATCTTTGTCACGATATAGTCGATCGACGGTTCAAAAGAGGCCGGTGTTACACCTCCCGTGATTTCATTAGACAGCTCATCCAGTGTGTAACCGATTGCAAGCTTCGCTGCGACCTTCGCAATCGGGAACCCGGTTGCCTTGGATGCGAGAGCAGAGGACCGGGAAACCCTAGGGTTCATCTCAATCACGATCAGGCGGCCGGTATTTGGCTCAACGGCAAACTGGACGTTTGAACCACCAGTCTCAACGCCAATGACCCGCAACACATCGAGAGACGCGTTGCGCATTATCTGATATTCCTTGTCGGTTAACGTCTGGGCCGGAGCAACGGTAATCGAGTCGCCCGTGTGAACACCCATTGGATCAAGGTTTTCAATCGAACATATAATGATGCAATTGTCATTTTTATCCCGGACAACTTCCATTTCATATTCTTTCCAGCCAATCAGCGACTCATCAATCAACAATTCGTTGGTTGGTGACAGGTCGAGGCCCCTGAGACAAATCTCTTCGAAGTCCTCCAGGTTGTAGGCAACGCCGCCGCCTGAACCACCCATCGTAAATGAAGGACGAATGACACAGGGGAAACCCAACATGGGCTGGACCTGTTTGGCCTCTTCTAACGAATGCGCAATTGCGTTTTTCGCGGTCTCTAAACCAATTGACTTCATGGCGACATCAAACTTCTGGCGGTCTTCGGCCTTGTCGATCGCCTCTTTCGTTGC
>JABJED010000343.1 GCA_018665025.1 Gammaproteobacteria bacterium | reverse complement strand
GCTAATCGCTCATCACCAGGTCAGCCAATCACCACAAGCAACAAAAAACTTGGTAGCGTTTAACCACTACTCGTCATACCGCTACACGCTTTCATCAAACAAGCAGGCAACCGATCTAATTCGATACTCAGACTTTCGATCGAAAAGCCCTGTTATAATTCCTATCCTCCAAGGATCAGGTAAGACTTGCCCGGGCACTGTTCGCCGAGGTGATGTGCAGCGCCGATGCCGGACAAACCGGCACCAATAATCACTACATCGACATGTTCTGAAGACGCCAGAGTTGGGTGCGCTACCGGTGTGATTTCAGTCATGAACTAACAGAAACAAAGAACCCGGAGCTCAATGCTGCGTCGCGGTTCTCCCTTCGGGTTGGGGTGCGCGAAAGATGCATGTGGACACGTAGTGCCGATCACGCCGTCGGTGTCAAAAGATTTGATGACCAGAACGTCATCGGGTGTCATACCCGGGTAGTAATACCATCGCTGGTGTTCAGCTGCGCTGACACTAAACGTTTCGATACCGATGTCATGCCAGCTGTAGTTCTCCGCCCCATAGCCATAGACAACCGTTTCCAGAAGATCGCTGACCTGCACGGAGCGCGCATCACACACCGCCAAAGGATTGTCGTCAACGGAAGGGCTTAGTGGCCGCCAGAAATTGAGTGCGTAAACATGGTTTACGTCTTCCGGGACACGTTCGCCATGTAGCGCCAGGTACTTATCCCACGTTGTATTGTCCGTATAGTCCATGTGCACACTGCCGATGTAACCGCCACCGCGTTCAACACCCGTTTTCCTCATTGAGCCATCGATACCGCCGCCCGAATACTGCTGACCCGGCTCTCGAATGATGTGATCAAATGTGAAAGTGGTATGGGCACCCGTTAGTTTTTGAGCGATGGCCTTGCATTCCGAGTAGTAGGTATCCATTACCAGTTCGCAATCGTAGAAATCAGTTACCGCGCTTGGGCTGTGCACCAGTTCGAAACCACTGACGTGCAAACCAGCGTCTACATGCTCGTGGGCATTCATGACGGCTACTTCCGTAGGACCCGCATCTTCCGATGCCTCTGATCCTGCTGATTCCGGTTCTTCTGCGGGCGTGCGAAAGTCCGTGTGGTAGACCGGACCACCCGCCAGTGCAGCGGGTAAAAAATTCATTTTAGCCGCAACTGTGTTGGTCATTATTGCTCCAGTAGGTGGGGCAGCTTTGCCCAACCGGCTTCATGTGATGTGTAGAAACGACTTTTGAGGTTGACTCGGTGAAACACCCACCTGTTGTCTGTATACACAATATGGTCATCGTACTGCGCCGCGAGCCAGACAGCCTGATTCGTCTCTTTAATGGTGGCGGTTTGCAGAAGATACCAGCGACCACGTGCGCTTGTTGCGTCTTCATTGACCTCAACAGCCGAGTTAGTGACGTGATGGACCGCAAAGGACATGATGTTGGGCATATTCGTGAAAAACCGATGCACGGCATCCCGACCTTCAAAGACACCCATTTCACCGCCGTCCCAAACGCCGTCTTCGGTAAACAGATTGCTGAGGGCATCGGCTGGGTACCCGGCGTCGCACAGATCGCAGTAGTCGGCCTTCAACATCCGGATTTGTTCGGCAGCTTCCAATCGTTTGAGTCGGGTTTCGGTGTTCATCGTGTCTATACTCTCAGACTTTCAATCGAAAAGCCCCGTTATAATTCCTATCCTCTTCTCATCATTAATGTGTAATGGTCAATTTTAATGGCCAATACTGGATCAATTCTATTGGCCATTGACACAGACCAACGATCACCACCATGACCATGCGCCCACTTGAGCGGGATGATGTGATCAATATCTATTTGGCTGGCACTGGTTGTTGATCCACCAGAATAAGGCTGGTTCCAAAGACCACTAACAACCCGACAACCGTCGAAGCTGACCTGGGTCTGGCTGTCTCGTATCAGTATCTCGGCTCTCGTGTTCTGGCAGTCGCCGTCTTCATCAATCCAACCGCCCCAGTCATCTCTGTCGTAGAGCGTTGAGTAACTGCTACGCGTTGCTTCCTTTGTCGCTGATTGGACTTGTTAATGGGTGGAGAGGCACGGTTCCCTGTGGCAGTGATACTCACCTGTTTTTCTGTTGTTGTGACCACCATTGCCGTCTAAGCCACCACCGTGGCCGCTAGCGGTTGCGCTGTACAAATAGAGTAAAAATAGAGCTGTTTTCAATGGTTACTCGCTTGGGATGGAGCTTGGTCGATGGGATGAACGTTTCTAGAATAAGACGTTATGACATTACTAGGGCTAATGTTCCCAATAATCCAAATAGTCCTATTCCTATACACAGCAAGATCATTGTTCTTGTGCGGTACATAAAGTTACTCCCTCTTGTCGCTGCCTACCCTGTTAGCTTTGCTTGTGTTCGCAGCTTTACTATCTATTATTTAGTATATGACTTGTATAGAGCCACACTTTCCTAGTATGGCCTTAATAGGCAGCAGATCACTCACGCGCGTTTAAGACATATCCTACATAAGCCTTCTCGACTGTTTGAGACTATCTACCTGCCCGGTCGAGCCTGATAGCAATCCATGGCAAGCAAGTCTTTTCGACCGCTAAACCTCCTAAGATGATAACCGATGAGCAAAGCACTCCCTTAAATGAGATGCTCATCTGTTCCATTTGTTTGACGACGGGCAGGAACAAGTGACATGCTGATTCGACTGTGCGAGTCAATTTTTTGAAAAAAGGGGGCGGATATGTCAAGCAGTATCGAGACTGACTTTCAATTTTCTATCAAAGGAGGGCGACTTGATGATTTCAAAGCGTTCGTGACCACGATGATTGAAGTAACCAAACTGCGCGAGCCGGATACCTTGGTTTACGAATGGTATATCAACGAAGATGGAACAGAGTGTCACCTATTGGAGAAGTTCAAGGACTC
>JABJED010000342.1 GCA_018665025.1 Gammaproteobacteria bacterium | reverse complement strand
GTGTTGATCTTGTTGCGGAGTGTCGGCTCTGACCCAGGTATTCCGTGGTCTGGTCAAAGGTACCAGGTCTGGTTCAAGTAACACCGGGGCGCCAAGCAGGTGTTCGCTGCCATCAATTAGTCGGGTTACATGAAAACCCTGTCGGGCAACGAGTTGCATGCCAGAGAACAGCCAGTTGTTAATCTGGATGTTGATTGAGGCGCCAGGTTCTAGTGCCTGCCATTGTGCCGTGGGTTCAAGGAATCCGTACCGACCGTCAAGAATCGTTTGTCTAACTCGGTTTTCTGCTGCGACAGGGGACACACCCAGTGAAAAATACAAGCGCCATTGTCGACCGATCAAATCGCTGCTGCGGTTCGTGATCTGAAGGAAGGTGATAACGCTATCACCCTCCTGTTGCTCAATAATCTGTACTGCGAGGTCGCTGGCGTTCAATTTTTGTAGTGTTAAGCCTCGTGGCTATCAGCCTAGTGAAACTGGTCGGCATTCTTGAGCATATGCGCCGGTCCATGTGGATTGTTGATGGCGGCATTCTCGCCGTAGATAGATTCTTTCATGCGTCCATAAACTTTTCTGTTTGCACCAAGGCGAGCCAGTTCAGCGGCGCGAGTAATTGCGTTTTCCAGTAATGATTCCAGGGGGTGTGCCTGTTGTGCAACGCCAGAGGCAACGGCGTCCGGACCCGTCCAGCGTCTTGCTAGTTGCACGGTTTCAAAAAAGGTATTCATGGGAAGTTTGTGCCGAAAAAGCGCAAGCTCTGAATTGGGAATAACCATGCCAATCTCGACTTCGTTTGCACAGGCGAATCCGCGGTCTTCTCTCATAAAGCGGATGTCGTGACAAAGGGCGCACATAAAACCGGCGCCGAATGCATGACCGTTTATAGCGGCGATACTTGGTACGGGGAGGGTAATGATTCTGCCCATCAGGGTCATAAACTCAGCGCCGAATGCGTCTCTGTCTCCTCCCCGATGCTCGCCTTCTGACATTCGCCATTCAAGATCCAGGCCGTTGGAAAAAAACTTTGCTGAAGACGAAGTGGTGACTAAAGAAGCGGCTCCTTCTGATGCCTCGACTTCATCCAGCGCTTTGCTGAACGCCCTGACAAAGGTTGTGTTCCATCTGTTTTCGTTATCATCCATGGTGAGAACGAAAACCTCACCCTCTCTTTGTAGGTCTATCAAGATACTGGTCCCGATTGAATTTTCCCGATCTTATCAGTGTTTGAAGGTTTTGTGTTTCCTGATCAGTATCCGCGTGACTGCCTGTCCTGGGGGAGCTTCATTGCTGGTGTATTTTTTGAACGATAGGCCGAACTAACCCTGGGCCGGGTAAACTAGTCGATTTGTCTGTTCCTTCGTTTATGCTGGTCCTTCCTCCAATCGGATAATCAATTTGAGAGAAGTACCGTTCTGGTATCGGTTTGCCTGGTTTCTCGGGCGGCCGCCTGATCTAAGTCAGCACCAGTGGAAACTGCTTGGTTTGATACCGCTAATTCTTATCGCTTATTGGCGCCGTTCCCTGCCGGAAACTCAGAGGTTTCAGGTAGTAGAGCATGCCCATGAACCGGTCATGAAAAATATCGGCGACCTGTTTAGCCATGTTCCCAGGCGTACAATAGGTCTCTTTGGTGTTGTTTTTGGACTCGCGCTTGCCGGGAGTACTGCCGGTTTTTTTGCGCCCAAGTATTTGCAGGATGTGCATGGCTGGGAACCGTCCAGCGTCGCGATGCTTAACCTCGCTGGCGGTGCGCTGGCGGTCATTGGCAATCCTCTTGCGGGTTGGCTGAGTGACAGGTTTGGGCGTAAACCTATTACCATTTTGTTCACCGGTATGTTCTCGCTCACAGCGCTCGCTTTTTATGCGGTCGGTGGAGTATTCGTGCCACTATTGTGGGTAGGACTGATATTTTTTGTGATGGGCAGTGATGTCACGACAACCAGCTACGGTACTGAACTTTTCCCGACACGATATCGATCAACTGCAACGGGATTCCGGGCGATGGTTTCCACGGCGGCTGGAATACTGGGCCTGACAGCTGTGTCGCTGATGTACACGGTGTTTGAATCGAACTGGACTTCGATCAGCGTGCTTTGTGTCATATCGCTCATTGCGCCAGTGATGGTCTGGCTGTTCTTGCCGGAAACAGCAGGCAGGCGGCTTGAGGAAATTTCACCGGATTGACACCGCGTTTGTTAGCGCCTGACTTCTCATTGTTAACACGGCGGTGATATGCTCCAAACCCTTGGGCACTTGAAATCGAAGATTAAGCATAGCGGCATGATGGAAGGTGGTTTCTGGTAATGGAATGGGGAAGAGCACGTTTGATAGATTCGGTTAGCGAGGAACAATACAGATGAACGCGAATCAGTATCGATTGATGTTCATTCCTTTGCTCGCAACCCTCATTTTGGGAGGGTTTGTGACCACTGTTGGTCTGCTGACAGAGCCGGCGGCGCTCAAGTACGGTGTTGAACTCACCGATATTGCGTCCCAATTTACCTGGTTCACCGGCGGGGTTTTCGTTGGTGGTATTCTTGCATTCTTTGTTTTTGACTACTTTGCTATCAAGCCGGTCATCCTATGGAGTTATGTTGTCTCCGTCGGGTTGATCATCTGGTTACACTTCAGTGCTCAATACTTCTTGCTACCTTTCCTGCTCACCACTATTGGTGCATTGATGGCCATTGTAGGCTGCGGTGGTGTCATGATAATCACCCAGCAGTGGGTCGGCAAACAGCGACAGATGATCCTGGTATCGCAGGACGCGATGTTCAACGGCGGGGGGATTGTCTTTTCAGGTTTAGCGACCTGGTTTGTGATTAACCAGTTCGAATGGACGTCTGTTTACCTGATTGTTGCGGTATTGATTGGCGTAGTGGTTTTGCTTACGGCAACCTCTTCATTTGAACCGGTGCTCGAGCCGGAGGAAGAAGTGGACGTGGTTGGCACGTGGAATGTTGGCATCATTCTGGTTGGCATCACGCTTCTGCTATTTATGATGGCAAAAATTTCAATTTTCGTGTGGGCCCCCCAGTTTATACAGCAGACGTTCGATGTGGGGCCAGAGGTCGGCGGACAGTTTATGACGAATGTCTTTACCGCAGCGTTCATTGGTAGCCTGCTGGGAACCTGGGCCGCTTCAAAGATTGATGTTAAGTATCTTTTATATTGTTTGGTTGTTGTGTCGCTGCTGTCGGTGTTTGCTCTGACGGTCGTTTCATCAACTTCTATCGTGCTGTTACTCGCCTATGGTTACGGCATCTCGGTATCGGCCACTTATAATTCTTATGTTGCCTTTGGCCTGTCCTTCGTTGAGCAACCGTCACACAAAAATGTTGTTTACCTGCAGCTAATGAGTGGGCTGGGCTCTACTTTTGCACCTATTATTAGCAGCTTGATTGTAGACATGACAGATTCAATTGCGAGTGTCATACAATTCTGCTTTGTCACATTGCTTATCGTGATGATTTTGTTGGTCGTCTGTCACGTGCTGCATCACAGGGTTATTGGGCGGCAGCCCGCGACGCTTACCTGATTGCGATCGGGTTAATAATCATTTGTACTGCGCCACGTACTTTTGCTTGTCCAAGTACGAACAGGAATTCATAGGCCTGGTCTCTGACCAGTGGTCCGGTATTCATGGCTTCAAAAATATAGATGCCATTTTCCTTCAGGTAAACCACATGACCCTCGTAAGGCCTTTCCGCTACCTGTGGAGGAATGACGTCTACGCCCCAGGTATCAGCGCCGACAGCCACGACCTTCTTGCTGGCCATATAAGCGGCAACTTCTTCGGATTGTCCAGGTTCAGCTGTTGACCAGGCAACAGGGTCAGATTCAAGCATCGCGTCTGTCCAGCCCGTGTGGAACAAGACAACATCACCTTCCCGGATCGGCGTCTCCTGGCTTTTCTCCACTGCTTTTACATCTTCAACTGAAAAGTACTGACCTGCTTTTAGGTGGTCGACGCCGTAGTGGGCAGCGATATCCAGCACGATGCCCCGGGTCACGATTGGGGGTACATTCTCAATGCCAAGTTTCGTTAAACCTCCGATTGCAGAAAAATCTTTCGCGTTGTTACAGTTGTAGTACACGCCGTTTTCCCCAAGGTGACCGAGGCCGTCAATTTGTGAGCCTATACCTAGCCAACCACTGAAAATATCGTCGTTGTAAGTCGTGTTGTGCAAAGGTCGTGCACCTTCCTGCTGGTTTGGTTGTACTACTGTCAGTGACAAGCTTCGGGGTGCGAAAGCAGGTGTATCGGCGTCAATGGTAAGACCCAGTGAATAGGTTTTCCCTGTCTTGACCAGTTTGGCAGCCGCAAGCACCGACATTTCAGTGATTCTGTTGGCTGCACCAATCTGGTCCTCGGCGCCCCATTCGGAGGTCTTGCAGTGCGAATCAGCCACAGCATAAAGCGGCAGTAGTAGCAGAAGGATTAGTGTTTTCATAACGTTGTCCTTTGGTTAAATTTAGCCTTGTTCAACAAGGCGATAGGCACCGAGCTTAGTTCAGTCACCTGACCCTTTATCTTCGTGCTTCCTGCTTCGTGCATAGAGGTATAGGCATCCGGCAGGACCATAGTGTCCTTACGGGTGTCTTTGGGTGCCTTTGGGTGCCTTTGGGTCAGGCGGCGCTAGAGCGCTGTGCCTCCATCGACCGGCAATATGGCGCCTGTGATCCCGGCACCCATATCCGAGCAGAGAAACAGTGACAGTCCTGCGACTTCGTCCACCGTGTTTAGTCTCTTGATCGCAGCATCCTGCGCGTAATTTTCTTTAAACTGCTGGTAGGTGATGCCTGCTGATTCTGCCGCTGCAGGGCCGGCCTCTTTCATCAGGTCGGTCTCAATAGCCCCTGGGCTGATGGCATTACTCGTAATACCTTTGGCGCCATTTTCCAGCGCGACCGCTTTGGTGAATCCATTTAGGGCATGTTTAAACGTAATATAATGAGCGACGTTTTCTTTGTTGGCCTGTTTTCCTTCGACGGAAGAGATGTTGATGATGCGACCCCAGCGACGAGGTTCCATATCCTGGAGCGCAGCCCTGGTGGCCCAGAAGGCAGAATGTAATATCCACGATGCGGCTTCCTGCCACGCTTCGTCACTGAGTTCGGAAACTGGTGCAAAACCGCCGGATCCGCCCGCATTGTTAACAAGAATATCGATCTTCCCGAATTGTTCGATCGTTTTCCCGATGAACATCGCTACGTCTTTTTGTTTTGTAACATCGCCGGCTATAAAAATAGCCTTGTCACCTGCGGCCATTTCTTTCAGCGCCTGCTGACCTTTTGCCGGATTCCTGCCATTAATGGCAACGCTGGCTCCTGCGGATAGCAGAATTTCTGCGATGCCCCGACCGATACCACGAGTACCACCGGTGATGGCCGCAACTTTGCCTGTTAGATCGACTGTACCTGTCATTGATTCACCTGCGTTGAATAAGCGCTTACTGTCTCATCTTGAATGAAAAAAATCATGCACTTTGGTGTTAATCTAGTTCCGGCTTTGCCGTTATAAGACAACTACAGAGTAAATAAGGTGCTACATGGCTGACGAGATTCAGGAATTGCTTGAGCGAAATAAATCCTGGGCTAAAAAGATCGAGCAGGAAGACCCGGGGTTTTTTGCACGCTTAACCAAGCAACAAAAACCCAGGTTTCTATGGATCGGTTGTTCAGACAGTCGTGTGCCAGCTAACCAGATTACTGGCCTCATGCCAGGTGAAGTATTTGTTCACCGTAATGTCGCCAACGTGGTACTGCAGACTGATTTGAATTGCATGTCAGTCGTCGAGTTTGCCATCAAGCAGATAAAGGTCAGGCACGTCATTATTTGCGGCCATTATGGCTGTGCGGGTGTGGAAGCTGCCTTAGGGGGCTCGACCGAGGGTATTGTTGACCACTGGCTCAGTGGCATTCGCAGTTTGTCTTCCCAGCACAAGGCTGAGTTGGAATCCTTGGCGCCCGAAGCAGCGCAATCGAGGCTTTGCGAGCTCAATGTGATTGACCAGGTCAGGTCGCTCTGCCTTACGGGTGCTATTAATGATGCCTGGAGTCGAGGGCAGCAGGTTGATGTTCATGGGTGGATCTATGGCCTTGAAGATGGGCTTATCCGTGATCTTGGTATCCGGATTACCTGCCCGGAAGACCTGGAGCGAATTGGTGACATCTGACCCGTTATACAACCTTGCAGCCCAGAGGGTCTGAGTTCATAGGGCTGTTGATTCGTATACCAATCGGTACAATGCAGGCTGCTAAATGATCCAGAGAACATAGATGAGCCACTATGACGTAATAATTGTAGGAGCGGGAATTTCCGGTATCAGCGCTGCAGTTCATATTCAAAAGACCTGCCCGGGGAAATCATTCACGATCCTGGAAGCTCGTGAAACTATTGGCGGCACCTGGGACCTGTTTCGGTATCCTGGCGTCCGGTCTGATAGCGACATGCATACACTCGGGTTCAGTTTTAAACCCTGGACAGAAGCAAAATCGATTGCAGATGGCCCCTCAATTCTCAAATATGTCAATCAGACGACTGACGAGTTTGGGCTCCGGGATTCTATCCAGCTTGGGACCAAGGTCAGGAAGGCCGAATGGTCGACCGAGGAAGCCAGATGGCAGTTGACAGTAGAGAAATCAGCTGGAGAAACGGAAACCCTGACTTGCGGCTTCATCGGTATGTGCGGCGGTTACTATAACTACGAGCAGCCGCATGACCCGGAGTTCACTAATATGGGAAGTTTCCAGGGCAAGATCGTTCATCCCCAGTTCTGGCCGGAAGGCATGGATTACAACGGTAAAAAAGTGGTCGTGATTGGAAGCGGCGCGACGGCAATGACGTTGGTGCCTTCCATGGCAGAAAAAGGAGCGCAGGTGACAATGGTACAGCGTTCCCCAACCTACGTTGTGTCACGTCCGGACCATGACAAAGTAGCGAATGTTCTCCGGAAATGTCTGCCGGATAGCTGGGCCTATGCAATAACCCGATTTAAAAACACCCTCATGCAGGGCTACTTTTATCGGCAAACCCGTGTAGCACCGAGCCGGATTAAGAGACAAATCCTGGATGGAGTCAGAGCTCATCTGGGTAAGGAAGTCACCGAAAAGCATTTTACGCCAAGTTACAATCCCTGGGACCAGAGGCTTTG
>JABJED010000341.1 GCA_018665025.1 Gammaproteobacteria bacterium | reverse complement strand
TCGCCAACAATTTCACAGAGAACACGGATGGCGTTGAGTCGATACTGATTGATGGTGAGACCTACAGAGTTAACCTGTCTTTGAGGTATGGCTTTGGTGACAGGTGGGAGGTTGGGATCGACGCGCCTTATATTCGCCATGAACCCGGTCAGTTGGATTCGTTTATTGAAGGTTTTCATGATTTATTTGGCTTAAGTCAGGCTAATCGCGATGATCGCCCTCGTAACCAGCTTGACTATAGCTACACCTCAGGCGTGAACACGATGCGCCTGAATAAATCAGTCAGCGGGATTGGAGAGGTACGCCTGAATTTGGGATACAAATTGCGCGAGTATGAGAATCGAACCTGGAGTGTCCGTGGCGGTGTCAAGCTGCCTACCGGAGACCCCGACAAGTTTACCGGTTCAGATGGAACTGACGTCTATGTGGGGTTGTATTTCAGTGAAGGCGCATTTCTGGGAAATGAATCGCTAAGTTTTCACGGCAGTGTAGGGGCGCTCGCGATGGGTAATGGAGAGTTGGTTGGAAGCGATGTTGAAGACCTCGCGGTCTATGGTTCAAGTACTCTGGCGTGGAAACTTTCCCCAAATTTCAGCCTTAAGGCACAATTCGATTTTCATTCAGCCCTCTATGACTCCGGAGTGAAAGAGCTTGGCAGCTTTGCAGGCCAGCTTATTCTCGGTGGTTCCGTCAAGCTGGGGCGAAAAGTGCAATTGGATCTGTCTGTCAGCGAAGACGTGATTGTGGACACTGCTCCTGACGTAGTTTTTAGTATCGGTTTGCGGTCCCTTTTCTAAATGCTGCCCCAGATTAATGCTCTGCGGGTTGATGGCGGGCGGCAACCTATCTAATGTTAGTCAATTGGTGCACTGACCAGGTTGTTAAGTTGCGTCGAGCTTCTGAGACGAAACTAGATTGCGCGGGCCGGAATGTTTTGTGCCGAGGCCTCAATGTAGCCTGGTCTTAACGTCATTGTGTGCCGGTAATCTGCCAGTAGTGTCGGTAGCACGATGTGCCTCGTCGAGGCCCAATCCAGGCATGAAACAAGCAGTATATCGACGGTCCCGAAGTGTGCTCCCTGGGCAAATTGCTGGCCATCAGCAAACCATCGCGCAGCCTCACGCAGTCCCCTGCTTACATATTCCTTTGCGGCCTCTACGGCCACGGGCGCTGATCCGTAAGTTGCGGAAAGGCCGTTCGGGGGCTCGCCATGAAGACGGGTCGTATACAGGCGGGCATCGATCTCAGTCATGAGATACATCGTGTGATCCATTAGGGTGGCTCGCTCTTGCGTTCCTGGTCCCGGCATGGGTAACACATCTTTGCCGTAACGGTCGGCCAGATAGTTTACGATCGCTGCACTCTCACCAATTTGCACCCGATCGTCTTTGTAAAATGGTACCTTTTGCCTTTCGTTAAGCGAGCGGAATTCAGGATTATCCATTCCCGGGGAGCGCGGTGCGATCTTTCTGTGTTCGAAGGCAAGGCCAAGTTCAATCAACGTCCAAATTGGTCGAAGCGTACGTGGCGTTCCGATACCCCATAGGGTTCTATTAATGTCAGTCATGATCCAGATCAGCCTCGGTTGAATACATCGTCACCGTACCAGCAAGAAAACTACTTGATAATCTTAACTGTTTAAAGGTTTTTCAATTACGCGGTTGTGGCTGTAATAGCTCTTCAAGCTTCTTTAGGCACCCCTGCATGCTTTTCTTGATGAAGGGTTCGATCTCGACGGGGGTCACTTCCGTCTCCCAGCGCATTATGCAGCGACCTTTAGCGATAGAATTTAGCTGAATGATTGCCAGGTGATGTTCCAGAGGAGGGCTCGATTCGATACAACTGTACTCAAGCCGCATACTCTCATTGTTATGCAAGAGTATTCTTTCTGCGATCTGTCCCGCACCGGGCATGCCAAGACGGCGAACTTCCCCATCGAAAACACATTCTGTGACACCGGGTACCCAATCAATTCGATCGGGAGTTCCGACGATGTCCCACAGTTCCATCGCAGTGGATTTAAATTCGTGCTCAATCAGGATCGCCATGCTAATTATATTTCCTGTTTCGTTTCTTGCTTGATGGGGGCTCTAGTCAACCGCAAAAGCCAGGTGTGAACAACTTTCACGGCGTGTAGGTATTTATATATATCATTCATTCAAATGCTATTGCCAGTCCGGGAAAGGAGCGGGCTTTACGGCGGGCCATCACATCTTTGGGCCAGACTCTATGCTGGCGCCAGCCGGTGTGGGTGGCTGTAGAGATTAAACTGATTGTTGCGCACAAAACCTGCAAGCGTGATTCCCGTTTGTTCAGCCAGCTCGACCGCAAGACTCGACGGAGGTCCAATGGCAACGATTATTTGTGCGCCCGCAATGGCTGCTTTCTGGACCAGTTCAAAGCTGGCTCTGCCGCTCAGTACCACACCGTTTGCGCCAAGTGGTAGATCGTTGTCGAGTAGGAGGCTACCGATCAGCTTATCCATGGCATTGTGTCGTCCTACGTCCTCTCGGACTCGCAGCAGATTTCCGGTTGGTCCGATAAGTCCAGAGGCATGAATGCCGCCAGTTGCCGAAAATTCCGACTGCTGATCTCTCAATAGAATGGGAAGTTGTTGCACCTGCTCTGCTGTCAACGTCAATGATTGAGGTACTTTGATCTGGCTGTTGTTCATTACGGCCTCGATGCTGGTCTTGCCACAGACCCCGCAACTCGATGTCGTGTAAAAGTGACGCTCCAGCAGAGCAGGGTCGAATGTATTACCGACTCCAAGTACGACTCGTATACTGTTATGGATACCTTCGTCACCTAATGGCGGTCTGCAGTGTTCGACAGTTACCAGCTCATCCCGGGAACGTATGATCCCTTCTGTATAAAGAAACCCCAGGGCCAGTTCATTATCGTTGCCTGGTGTACGCATGGTGATCGAGAGCGGAAATTCATCCAGCCCGGGGGCTGTTAACCTGATTTCCAGAGGCTCCTCAATGGTGATGGCATCACTATCGAGTACTGATCCCGTCGAGGATACACGGGTGATCGCCAGTGTTTCCTGTCTGGGTTGGGATTCGCGAGCGACGAAACCTTTGTCGGTGTTCATTCCACCGGTAGCAGATCTATCTGCTGATCTCTGCGAGAGATGAACTTCTCCTGCCACGCCGAACGATGATTTGCGGGGCTGATCTCAACTGCGGTCACCTTGTACTCCGGGCACTCCGTCGCCCAGTCGCTGAGTTCCGTCGTGACGACATTGGTGCCTGTCATTGGGTGATGGAATGTCGTGTAAACAACACCAACGGCTACCCGTTCGCTGATATCCGCACGCAAGGTAATTTCTCCGATGCGGCTTTTGATGGATACCCAGTCACCGTTTCTTATGCCGCGCATTTCCGCGTCGGCAGGGTGGATCTCCAGAACATCTTCTTCAAGCCAGCGAACATTTTCAGTTCGTCGGGTCTGGGCGCCGACGTTGTACTGGCTGAGTATCCTCCCGGTTGTCAGAAGCAGCGGGAACTTTCGGTTGGCTGTTTCGCTGGTTGGTTGATAATCGGTAAGTATAAAAAGCCCCTTGCCGCGCACAAAGCCGTCGACATGCATGATCGGCGTACCCTCTGGTGCGCCGGCGTTGCAGGGCCACTGAACACTGCCATGCTCATCCAGAAAATCAAATGACACTCCGGTAAACGATGGCGTGAGCTCAGCGATTTCGTCCATGATTTCAGCGGATGTGGAGTAGTTCATGTCATAGCCCATGGCGTTTGCGAGGGCCTGGGTAACTTCCCACTCAGCCATGCCAGTCTGTGTCTTCATCACGGGTCTGACCCGGTTGATGCGCCGTTCTGCATTGATAAAGGTACCGTCTTTCTCAAGGAAAGAGGTCCCCGGTAAAAATACATGGGCGAACTTTGCGGTTTCGTTAAGGAAAAGGTCCTGGACGATCACACATTCCATGCTGGTGAGAGCAGCTTCGACATGCAGTGTGTTGGGGTCTGACTGGGCGATATCCTCGCCCTGAATGTATAGCCCTTTGAACGTGCCTGCGCAGGCTTCATCCAACATGTTCGGGATGCGAAGACCTGGTTCATTGTGAAGGGGTACGCCCCAGTGGCGGTCAAATTCACCGCGTGCTGCATCGTCAGTGACTGAACGATAGCCGGGTAGTTCATGGGGGAATGAACCCATGTCGCAGGAACCCTGGACATTATTCTGCCCTCTGAGAGGGTTAACGCCTACACCCATGCGACCAATGTTACCGGTTGCCATGGCGAGGTTAGCCATTGCCATGACCATGGTTGAACCCTGGCTGTGTTCGGTAACACCAAGACCGTAGTAAATCGCGCCATTACCCGCAGTTGCAAAAAGGTGCGCTGCCAGGCGTATTTCTTCTTCAGGAACGCCCGTTATTTTCGCAACAGCAAAGGGTGAATTCTCTTCCTGGGCTGCGAACTCGCGCCAGGCATTGAAAGATTCGAGATCACAGCGTTCCTGCACGAAGCTCTCGTCCAGCAGACCTTCAGTCACAAGGACGTGCGCGAAGGCGTTCATCATAGGGACATTGGTGCCAGGGAGCAGTGGCAGGTGGTGGCTTGCCTCGATGTGTGCGGACCTCACCAGATCAATCTGGCGAGGGTCAATAACGATGAGTTTCGCACCTTCGCGGACTCGTCGTTTGATCTGAGAGGCAAACACTGGATGCGCGTCCGTCGGATTGGCACCGATGATCATGATCACGTCGGCTTCAGTGACCGAATCAAAATGCTGGGTTCCCGCCGAGGTGCCAAAGGTCTGCTTGAGACCGTAGCCTGTCGGTGAATGACAGACTCGGGCACAGGTGTCGACATTGTTGTTGTTGAAGGCGGCGCGAATCATTTTCTGGACAACCCATACTTCTTCATTGGTGCACCGGGAAGAGGTGATTCCGCCGATGCTGAATCGACCATGCTCTTCCTGAATCCTGCTCAGGCGATTTGCTGCGAATTGGATCGCTTCATCCCAGGAGACGGTTTGCCACTGATCTGTGATGCCGTTGCGGATCATCGGTTCGGTGATCCTGTCCTGGTGATTGGCGTAACCCCAGGCGAAGCGTCCCTTAACGCAGGAATGGCCATGATTCGCCTTGCCGTCTTTCCAGGGCATCATGCGGACAACCTGTTCTCCTTTCATTTCTGCTTTGAAGGAACAACCCACTCCGCAGTAAGCGCAGGTGGTGACGATACTGCGATCAGGCACGCCATGATCAATCACCGATTTTTCCATCAGAGTAGCTGTTGGGCACGCCTGTACACAGGCGCCGCAGGAAACACATTCACTGGCGAAAAAGTCCTCTGCGCCGGTTGCGACCCTGGAAGCGAACCCACGACCGTCAATGGTGAGTGCGAAAGTACCCTGAACTTCTTCGCAGGCGCGTACGCACCTGGAACAAACGATGCACTTACTGGGGTCGTAGTTAAAATAGGGGTTCGACTTATCGATTGGGTCGTTGGCATGATTGCTGCCACCCGCGTACCGCACATCGCGAAGACCAACCTGGCCAGCCACGTCCTGCAGTTCGCAGTCGCCGTTAGCTGCACAGGTCAGGCAGTCGAGTGGATGATCTGAGATATAAAGTTCCATCACACCGCGACGCAGTCGGGCAATGTCGTCGTTTTGGGTCACGACGCGAAGATCTTGCTGTACTGGTTGCGTACAGGAGGACACAAACCCCGGTTTTCCATCGATTTGAACGAGACACATGCGGCACGAACCGAAAGCATCGAGAGAGTCCGTCGCGCACAATTTGGGGATCGGGATTCCTGCTTCTTCGGCAGCCCGCATTATCGAGGTGCCTGCGGGGGCGCTGACAGTCTCGCCGTTTATTTCAAGCGTGACTATCCTGGTGTTGTTGACTTGCTTTGTACCCAGATCTTGATCAGCGAGTCTCATGCTATTGCTCCAGTCCGAAATCGCCGGGGAAGTGGCGTATTGCTGATTCTACGGGAATAGGCGTCATTCCGCCCATCTGGCAAAGACTGGTCTTTTCCATCACCTCGCAGAGATCTTTCACAAGGATTAGCTTTTCCTTTGTACAGCCGCTTTGCTGAATATCTTCCATGAGCTCTCGTCCTCTGACAGAGCCAATACGACAGGGTGTGCATTTGCCGCAGGATTCATGCTCACAGAAAGCGAAGGCATACCTTGCCTGCTCGATCAGGTCGACTGTGTCATCGAAAACGACAATACCGCCATGGCCGATTCCTGCACCAATGGCTGCCATGGCTTCATAGGTAAGCGGCGTGCCCAGTTGTTCACGTGATAGATAGGCACCGAGCGGGCCACCGACCTGCACGGCCTTCACCGGACGCCCTGAACGGGTGCCCCCGCCATAGGCATCTATAAATTCACCCAACGGCATGCCAAAAGGTAGTTCAACGAGTCCGCCGCGCTTCACATTGCCTGACAGCTGGAATGGCATGGTGCCGGTAGAATCGCCGACCCCAAATCGCCGGTAGGCTTCACCACCATTTTTGATGATCCAGGGAACAGAACACAGAGTAATGACGTTGTGAACCAGTGTTGGTTTGCCAAAGAGACCCTCGATGGCAGGTAGGGGTGGTTTGGCACGAATGATGCCGCGCTTACCCTCAAGGCTCTCCAGGAGAGAAGTTTCCTCGCCGCATATATAAGCACCGGCGCCAATAAAAAGCTCTATATCGAAGATTTCGTTCAGCGCTCCCTCGCGTCGAGCAATCTGGAGGGCTTCGGTAAGAATGCCGGCAGCTTCAGGATATTCTGAACGGAGATAGATGAACCCTTTTGACGCGCCTACTGCACCTGCAGCAACGGCCATACCTTCGATCAAAAGGAAGGGATCGCCCTCCATGATAAGACGATCGGCAAAGGTGCCGGAGTCACCTTCGTCTGCATTACAAACGATGTACTTCTGATTCTTGGGTTGATCGGCAACGGTCTGCCACTTTATATGTGCGGGGAATCCTGCCCCACCTCGGCCACGCAGTCCGGAACTGCGAATTTCAGCAAGAACAGACTCAGATGAAGTTGGGGCAGTGGAGAATCCTCCATCTGCACGATAGGCATCGAAATCGAGCGGGTCGACCCGACCACAACGATTGAAGATCAATCGATTATCTGTCTCGACGATTTCGGTTGGTGCTGTATCAGGTTTGCCGTTAATCAAAGAGTCCGCATCAGCACTGCTCAGGTTTGTGTAGACGGTGTCATCTATCATGGCGGTCGGACCATTTGCACAGTGCCCAAGGCAGTAGACACTTTCCAATGCAAACTCGTTGTCCGGAGTGGATTCGCCCATAGCGATGTCAAGCCGGTTCTCCAGAGTAGCGGTCAAGGGTCTGCAGCCAGTGGCCTGACAGGCCTCAGCCTGGCAGACCTGAATAATTTTGTTCGCAGGCGGATTTGTACGCAGGTCGGAATAGAAGCTGACGATACCTCGAACTTCTGCCTGGCTGATGTTGAAGAGCTCTGCGACGGCGTGTTGATCGACATCCCTGATATAGCCCTGAGCCAGCACAAGTGCGCGAAGTGCGGATATCGTGCCTCCAGTCTGGTCCTTGTACGGTTCGATAATGTGAGCTGGATTGTTCATGTCATCCATCATAAGGACATGTCTGGTGTATGAGAAGCTTCCGCGCGCGTTTCAGGAAGAGTTTGGCGCGCGTCGGCAATGGAGTTTCGTTTCAGGGCATATTATCAGGGGTAGCCCGGTAGTTTGGACATCTGCATTTCCCCAGGCACGACAAGGCACACGCCTTGTCTGATTTTAGTGTTTTATTAATCAGTGAAAAATAAGTCTTTTAGTGCGAAGGTGGTCAAGGTCATTTTCGGTGCAGAGGATGTCGGTACCGGGTTGTTAATGCCGTATTTATTTACCTACTTTGTCAACTAAATCGCTGGCTTTTTGCCGCAGGGTTCTTTTATGTCAGATATCACGCTCTCACTCAAAGAAGTCCATCAACTCGCGACCAATTGCCTGCTGGCTAGTGGCTGCGATGAAGAAAATGCCACGGCGGTTGCAGAAACCATTCATGCTGCTGAAAGAGATGGTTGCTCTTCGCACGGATTGTTCCGATTACCCGGTTATGTTGCTTCGCTGAAGAGCGGCAAAGTTAACGGTACTGCTGTTCCTGAAATTCGCCGCTTATCCGGCAGTGTGATCCAGGCTAATGGGAATGGTGGTTACGCGCCGCTGGCTCTGCAGAGAAGCCGGTCTGCGCTGATAGACGCCGCAAGAGGTAACGGTATCGCTGCACTGGTCCTGGTCAACGTACATCACTTTGCGGCGCTGTGGACTGAAGTCGAACCTGTCGTAAAAGAGGGGCTGGTAGCCATGGCGTTTACGACCTACAAACCGGCGGTTGTACCTGCTGGCGCGAGCGAGGCGCTGTACGGAACCAATCCCATGTGTTTTGGCTGGCCCCGTGGAGACGAACCGCCTCTGATTTTTGACCAGGCGTCTTCGTCCATGGCCAAAGGAGAGGTCATGATTGCAGCCCGTGAGGGGCAAACAGTTCCTTCGGGTACTGGCATAGACTCCGACGGTAATGACACAACTGATCCCGGGCGGATTCTGGACGGTGGTGCGCTGTTACCGTTCGGCGGCTATAAAGGTTCGAACATGGCGATGATGATCGAATTACTTGTCGCCGGTCTTTCCGGTCAGGACTTCAGTTTTGAAGCCGAGAAAAATGACAACAATGATGGTGGACCGCCAGCTGGCGGTGAACTGATGCTGGCTATGGATCCTGCGAGATTCGGCGACTCGGAACACTGGCAGGACCATTCAGAGTCATTCATCAACCGGCTGGGTGGTATGGATGGTTCACATCTGCCGGGAACTCGAAGACAGGAGCGGCGCGAGGTGATAGCACTGGAGGGGGTCAAGATCCCCCAGGCATTACACGAACAGTGTCGCGCTTTCATGTCCTGATGAGTGCCGAAACCAGTCCCAGTGCACCGGAGATAGACTGGCCAGTTTTTATGACGAGTGGCGGTTTCATCGTCGCGTTTGTTGGCCTTGCGATAGTTGATATCGATTTGCTTTCAGCAATTGTTAATGCAGGTTTTTCGATCGCAACCACCTACTTCGGTGCTTACTGGCAGGGTTTGTTGCTGCTTACCTTTGTTGCGGCAATCCTGGTTTGCATGTCTCCTTGTGGTATGGACCAAAAACCGCATGGGAAATGCATCTAAGGGAAATGCACATCAAAGAAACGAGTCTGTAGAACAAGACGGGAGAGTGACCAGTGCCTTTTGGATTACTTAAATACGGACTAGCCAGAACTTACCCGGGAAAGAACCTGTTCGGGGAGTCTCGGGCTCTTAAACAGTCCTACGATGTGGTGGTCATAGGTGCGGGTGGTCATGGCGCCGCGTGTGCATACTATCTCGCGAAAGAGTACGGGATTACCAACGTTGCGGTGCTTGATAAAGGTTATCTAGGTGGTGGTAACACGGCGCGCAACACCGCCGTACTTAGATCCAACTACCTGACCGAGGAAGGTGTTGCTTTTTATAAAGCCTCTCTTGAACTGTACAAAAGTTTATCCAATGAGTTGGGCCTGAACATCATGTTTGAACAGCGGGGGCAGCTCACTCTTGCGCACAGTGATGCTGCGGTGCGCAACCTGCGTTGGCGAGCTGAGGTTAATCAACACTTGGGTGTTCGCTCCGAGCTGATGTTCAACGACGAAATAGCGCAGATGGTGCCGCATCTTCGAATGGACACTGCTGCCCGATATCCGATTTTAGCCGGTCTGTGGCATGCGGATGGAGGCACAGCGCGCCATGATGCCGTGGTTTGGGGATATGCTAAAGAGGCGGCTGCTCAGGGTGTTGAATTCCATCAGTTGACTGAAGCAACGGGGATAGACATTGATCATGGCAAGGTTACTGGCGTTAGAACCACGCGAGGTAACATTAGCTGCGGAAAAGTCATACAGGCAGTTGCCGGTTCAAGTTCGGTTGTGGGGAATATGGCCGGTATCAAGCTACCCATTCATACATTCCCGTTGCAGGCCATGGTGACGCAACCTTACAAGCCGCTGCTCGAACCTCATATCAGCTCGCCTCATCACCACGTTTACATCCATCAGACATCTCGAGGCGAATTTGTTATCGGCGGTGGATCCGATCCATATCCCTTGTACAACACTCGTGCAACGCTACCCATGCGGGAAACACTTTCCGCGGCGGTTCTCGAATTGTTTCCGTTTCTAAGAGAAGCGCGGGTGATGCGTCAGTGGGCAGGCATCACTGATATGACACCAGACTACAGCCCGATCATGGGTGAAAGTCCCGTGCAGAACTATTACCTGGATGCGGGGTGGGGTACCTGGGGCTTCAAGGCAACACCTATCTCGGGTATGACGATGGCAGAACTGGTGGCCACCGATCGGGTTCCGGAACTGATAGCGCCTTTTTCACTGGATCGATTCTACCGATTCGAACAGGTTAACGAAGCCGGCGCCACGGCGGCGAGTCACTAGAGGTTCCTATGGTATGAAAACACTTCTTTGCCCGCTTAATGGTATTCGCAATATCGATGAGTTCATCTACGGTGGTGAATATCATGTCGAGCCTGATCGCAAGCACGCAGATCGAAAAGCCTGGGCTGAACATGTGTTCTTTGACACGAACTCGGCTGGTGTCGTAACCGAATGGTGGTGCCACACACCGAGTTCGTTCTGGTTTCTGGCGGATCGTGACACGGTGACAGATGAAGTAATCAGCACATATCCATTTTCTATAGATCCTGTCGAGAGATGACAATGCGACTTTCAGCACCTTTTGGCACGCGTATTAAGCGGGACACTCGGGTCTTCTTTAGCTTCAACGGCACGAGGTTGAACGGCTTTGAAGGGGATACGGTGGCGAGCGCCCTGTTGGCTGCTGATGTTCAACTGATGAGTCGTTCCTTTAAATATCACCGACCCAGACTGGGGCTGACCTTTGCCGGAGACGATGCGGCCACGCTAGTGACGATTGATCACCGGGCGAACTGCTTCGCTGATACTGAAATTCTGTGTCAGGCCATGGAAGTCACATCGCAGAATCATCTTGGTTCGCTCGGACATGATCTGGGAGCCGCAATCGGATTGCTGGCGCGATTTCTGCCTGTTGGTTTTTATTACAAAGCATTTTATCGACCGAAAGGTATTTGGGAGCTCTGGGCGAAATTTTTTCGTCGCAGTGCAGGGCTCGGGCGGATCAATCCTTCGAAGCAAAAGGTCGTGCCGCGCACGAAAAGGTACCTGCATGTGGATCATCTGGTTGTCGGAGGCGGCTACCATGGCATGCGGGCAGCGCTTGATATCGCAAACGATGGAAAGTCAGTGTTGCTGGTAGAGCAGGATCCGGTTCTGGGTGGCTCGCTGCTTTACTCGAGAATTGATCCTGAAGGAGTAGTTGCAGGTCGTCTGGCCCAGGAACTGATTGGGCAGATTGAGACTAACAATAATATAGAGGTAATGACGACAGCACATTGTAATGGCTGGTATGCGGATCATTATGTCCCGATTCTGCAGGGACATAATCTTTTCAGGATACGCGCGTCCGGTGTGACTCTTGCGACGGGTAGTCTTGAGCAGCCTGCTGTGTTTCGAAATAATGATCTCCCCGGCGTTATGCTTGGAAGTGGGGTTCAACGCCTGGTGCACCTTTATGGGGTCAAAGCCGGTCATCGAGCGGTCATTATTGCCGGGAATGATGAAGCGTATGGGCTGGCGCTCGATCTGCTCGATGCCGATATTGAGGTAGCGGCGATCATTGAATTAAGAGCGGAGCCAGTCAAATCCGGGACCCGGTCCGCACTGATGGAAAGTGTGGTTGAGCGGGGTGTGAGAATCATCACAGGGGCCGAGCCCCATGCTGCCGTCGCGCGCCGCGGGCACCTTTCGGCGATCCAGCTTCGCGGGCAGACATCGAGGGAAGTCCATGTGGCTCAGTATGAGCCACTGGAGACAATAGAGTGCGACCTGCTTTGCTCATCGGTAGGTTTTCTGCCCCAGTATCAGATTCCCTGTCAGGCGGGAGCTCGGCTACGTTTTGATGAGGAAGATAACTGTTTCACACTCGATGGTCTGCCCCCAGGGTTCCAGCTAGCGGGTAGCATCACCGGAAAATGGGGCCTGGACGAGCTGGCGCCTGATCCAAACCACTCATGGCCAATCTTTCCACATCCCCAAGGCAAGGAATTTGTCGACCAGGATGAGGATCTGCAGATTGTTGACATCGTAAATGCGGTGGCCGATGGGTTCACACATGTGCAATTGGTGAAACGCTATTCGACGGTTGGTATGGGACCGTCACAGGGGCGGCATTCAGCTCTGGCGACCGCAAAAATCACCGCTGCTGCAAATCGAACCACTATTGATGAGACGGGTGTCACGACAGCCAGGCCGCCGCTTCGTGCGGAGCCCCTGGCGGTCAGTGCAGGAGAAGTCTTTTTCCCTGCCCGATTGTCATCGATGCATGAGGCGCACTCGAAATTGGGAGCACAGTTTCTGCATGCGGGCACCTGGTATCGTCCTGCCTGCTACCCACGGCCCGGTGAAGACCGCATTGCCTGTATCGAGCGGGAAGTCATTAGTGTTCGCCGAAACGTAGGTATGATTGACCTGTCAACGCTGGGTGGTATTGATATCAGGGGGCCCGACGCCTCAGAGCTGTTGAACAGGCTCTACACGGGAGGCTTCAAAGGACTGGCGATTGGCAAGTCAAAGTATGCACTCATGTGCAATGAAGCGGGTGTCGTTATTGACGATGGTGTTGCTGCCAGGCTGGCGGAAACTCATTTTTACGTGACGGCTACAACCACTGGTGTCGAGAATGTCTACCGGCAGATGCTTAAATGGAACGTACAGTGGCAGCTTGATGTCGATATTACGAATGTCACGGGTGCCTATTGCGTCGTAAACCTCGCGGGCCCGAAATCCAAAGAAGTGCTGGCTAGACTCACAACAACTGATCTTGACGAGGATGCGTTTCCGTATTTGGGTGTCCGTGAGGGCGAGGTTGCTGGTATCCCGGCACGCCTGCTACGAGTCGGCTTCGTCGGCGAACTCGGTTACGAAATCCATGTGCCTCAAACCTTCGGGAGGCATCTGTGGGAGGCGCTTGCCGCGGTTGGAGCAAGATTCGATATTGCGCCTTTTGGTGTTGAGGCCCAGCGGTTGCTCCGGTTAGAGAAAGGTCACATTATCATCGGCCAGGACACAGACGCGATGACGCACCTACGCGAATTAGAGATGTCGTGGGCAGTGTCCCGTAAAAAGCCATTTTTTATTGGTGACAGAACCACTGCCGAGATTGACACAACCCGGATGACGAGAAGACTTGCAGGGTTCACTGTTGAGTCAGCGAATCGCATGGATGTACCGCAGGAATCCCACCTTGTGTTGGAGGGCGACCGGATGGCCGGGCGTGTAACCTCAGCTGCCTATTCCCCGACTCTCGACAAAATAGTGGGTCTTGCGTACGTCCCTGCGACAAGTGCAGAGGGTGATACGATTACCATCAGGGTTGATCACGGTCACGGCTTGCAGGCAACCCTCTGCGAACTGCCTTTTTATGATCCACAGACTGAGCGGCAGCGAGTTCCGGATATTTCTGTGGCTGTGATAGAAGAGACGCTCGCTGAGCGAACCAGCCTGATCAGTGGATCCCGCAGTGACCTGGAAAATGGTGTCGTCATCGTTGACCGCACCCTTTCAGATCGATGCGGTATACGCGGGAGGACCGCTGCGAGCTGGCTCGAATCGCTGTCAATGCTGGTACCCGATAAACCAAACCGTGCGCAGGTTCAAAAGGATGGTACGTTACTGGCACGCCTGTCTGTTGGTGAGTTTCTGTTCCTGGGAAGTTCTAATTACCTGGGATCTCATCCAGATGGGGCAGACAGCAATTATTCGTTGCCCCGTGCTGACAGTCACGCCTGGCTGGTTGTAAGTGGAGCGCACAGTCGCGAATTGCTTCAGGCGGTCTGTAGTATTGATCTTCGCCCTCGTTCATTCTTGGATGGTGATGTCGCACAGACTCTGATGTTCGGCATAAGCGTGATCTTGATTCAATCGGAAGGAATCTTTCACCTGTGCGCAGATATTACGTCGAGTCAATATTTGTATGACGCCCTCGGGGAGTCGATCAATTCAATGAGTATTGAGATGATGCTAAAGCTCCCATGAACAAAATAGGCAAACTCTTCCAGCTTGTGAGTGATCGCAACGAACTTGTCATCACCTGATCCGACAGCGGCTTGTATTCTGCAGTTCTGCAGCTCTGCAGCTCTGCCGTTTTCCTTCGTCATGGTATTGATGAAGGTGTCACTATTGAAATCGTTGGCATTTCGTCGGCCGGGAACCTGTAAAGATAAGTCGGCTTGTTGGTGCAAGAAGTGGGTGGCGGTAAAAGGCATAGATATGCCGTCGGGTGTCGCAATGTGACAAGGCTTTTTCAAGGTAAGCGCGTAAGATTGTGTGAAGTACCAAGAGGATTGAGCATGCATTTTGTCGATGGCCTGCAGTACAGCAACTGGTCTGAAAAAATATTCAAGGAAATGAATGACGCCGGTCTTGCCGCTGTGCACGTAACGATCGCCTATCATGAAAACTTTCGGGAAGTCGTCGCGAACTTTTCAAAGTGGAATGACTACTTTGAAAAGTTCAGCGATCTCGTCATACCTGGCACTTGTGCTGCGGATATTGATCTGGCCCGTGAGAGTCAGCGCACGGCCATTTTCTTTGGATTCCAGAACCCATCGCCAATCGAGGACGACATTTCTCTGGTTGAGATCTGTTATCAGCTTGGTGCGCGATTCATGCAGCTTTCCTATAACAATCAAAGCCTGCTTGCGACTGGCTGCTATGAAAGTGATGACCCCGGCATTACCAGAATGGGCAGGCAGGTCATTAAGGAAATGAACCGGATAGGGTTTGTGATTGATATGAGCCATTCTGCAGAGCGCTCAACCCTTGAAGCGATAGACCTGTCTGAGCG
>JABJED010000340.1 GCA_018665025.1 Gammaproteobacteria bacterium | reverse complement strand
ACCGGCCTTCGGCATGCTCTGACGATAAGCTGCTCTGGAAGCCAGTTCGTAGGCAATGGCAGAAGAGTCAACCGCGTGGAAACCACCGTCAACCAACGTTACCTTCACGTCAAGCAGTGGGTAACCGGCCAGTGGACCAGCGTCCATACTCATCTTGAAACCCTTTTCTACAGCCGGCCAGAATTCACGAGGGACGTTTCCGCCAGTCACCTTAGATTCAAATTCAAATCCGGTACCTGCTTCCGCGGGCTCAACAATGTAATCGATCTTCGCAAACTGTCCAGCACCACCCGTTTGCTTCTTGTGGGTGTAGCTATCTTCCAGTTTTTGCGTGATAGATTCACGATAAGCCACCTGTGGGGCGCCTACGTCAACTTCAACGCCGTGGGTCCGCTTAAGGATATCAACCTTGATATCCAGGTGCAGTTCACCCATACCTTTCATGATGGTCTCACCGGACTCTTCATCTGTCTCAACTCTGAATGAAGGATCCTCTTGAATCATCTTGCCAAGCGCAACGCCCATTTTCTCTGAAGCCGCCTTGTCCTTGGGGTGGATCGCGATTGAGATAACGGGATCCGGGAACACCATAGGCTCCAGTGTGGCGGGGCGCTTGGGGTCACATAGCGTGTGGCCGGTTCGGGTATTTTTCATACCGATCAATGCCACGATATCCCCAGCCTGTGCGGAATCCCTTTCAATTCGCTCATCGGCGTGCATTTCGACGATACGACCAATTCGTTCGGTTTTCCCGGTAAAGGTATTAAGTGCGCTATCACCCTTTTTAATGCTGCCGGCGTAAATGCGAGTGAACGTGAGTGCGCCGAACCGGTCATCCATAATCTTGAAAGCAAGGGCGCGTAGCGGCCCTTCCGGGTCGACAATAGCGAATTCACCGGTTTCGTTACCCTCCAGGTCAACCTCTGGCTGAGGATTTACCTCCGTTGGGTTTGGCAGGTAATCGACAACAGCATTCAGTATTAACTGAATCCCTTTGTTCTTGAATGCAGAACCACAGTAAGTCGGGAAGAAATCGAGGTTAATCGTTCCTTTTTTGATACATGCCTTGATCGTATCCATCTCTGGCTCTTCACCTTCTTCCAGATACACCATCATGGCTTCGTCATCATGCTCGAGAGCGCTTTCGATCAGAATCTCACGATATTCTTCAACTTTGTCAACCATGTCGGCCGGCACGTCTTCCTGATGGTAACTTTGGGGGTCGCCAGAGTCGTCCCAGATCCAGGCTTTCCTGGAGAGCAAGTCAACCACGCCGGCAAAATCATCTTCTTCGCCAATAGGCAGTGTCATGATCAGCGGGTGCGCGCCCAGAACCTTTTCAATTTGATCCGTGACACGATAAAAGTCAGCACCGAGGCGATCCATCTTGTTGACGAAGATAATTCGTGCAACCTTCGAGTCGTTCGCATAACGCCAGTTGGTTTCAGACTGGGGCTCAACGCCGCCGGAGCCACAAAAAACACCAACTCCACCATCAAGCACCTTTAATGATCGATAGACTTCGATCGTAAAGTCGACGTGGCCAGGCGTATCAATAATGTTGAGTCGGTGATCATCCCAGAATGCTGTGGTTGCAGCGGATTGGATCGTGATGCCACGCTCCTGTTCCTGTTCCATGAAATCGGTTGTTGCCGCGCCATCGTGAACTTCACCCAACTTGTGAATCTTTCCCGTCAATTTCAGGATCCGCTCTGTCGTAGTGGTCTTGCCAGCATCTACGTGGGCGAAAATGCCGATATTTCGATATTTCGTTAAGTCAGTCATCACAATGGCTCGTGTTCAATTCAGTCAATTTGGAGTGTCCAGGGGCAACCTTGAGTGGGTGCAAATTCGAGAAAACCCTGGAGAGGGGGCGCTTTCACGCGGGCGCATCATATATCAAGAACAAGCTGTGTTCTATAGGTGTCAGGCAAAAACTCTGCGCCAAAATGGTTGAATCTAACGCATTGAAATATATAGACTTAACCAGAGAAGGCCGGCAGGCCGGGCGACCCTGGCTTACTGGAGCCAGGCCGGTGGCCTACCGAACCAGCGAAACCTGGTCAACACCCCGTCCGCGGTTGGCGAGACTTTTTAATCGACGCCTCGTCAGCAACAACAGAAGCTTCCAGCGGTAACACCTTGAGGTGTGCCGCTGCCAGACACGCGCGAGCCCATAAAAGCCAAGATAAGCGGATGTAACAGACAGAGTTGATAAAATAGAGACAGCACTGACTTTGCAGGTCGAAGCTACTTCTGAGCGACGAATTCTCCGCTAGCTTGCAGGTCCGCATGGTAAGAAGACCTGACAAGGGGGCCACTTGCCACATGCTGGAAGCCCAATTCATTCCCAACTCGCGCAAGTTCGTCAAACTCATCAGGATGGGCAAATCGTTCAACAGCAAGATGGTCACGACTGGGCTGCAGATACTGCCCCAGCGTCAGCATCTCTACGTTGTGCGCACGCAGGTCCTTCATGACTTCGATGACTTCTTCATTGGTTTCCCCCAGACCGAGCATTAATCCTGATTTGGTGGGGACACCTGCGTTCTGCGACTTGAAAGCCTGGAGCAACTCCAAAGACCATTTGTAATCGGCCCCTGGCCGCGCCTTTTTATACAATCGCGGCACCGTCTCAAGATTGTGATTGAACACATCTGGTGGCGTGGCCGACAGTATTTCGACCGCGATATCCATGCGTCCCCTGAAATCCGGTACCAGCACTTCAATCGTCGTATCCGGGTTGAGCGACCTGACACTCGAGATACATTCCGCAAAATGGGTAGCGCCGCTGTCCTTCAGGTCGTCACGGTCCACTGATGTCACGACGACATATTTGAGGCCCATTTCCTGCACGGCTTCTGCGAGTTGTCCAGGTTCATCCTGGTCCAGCTCTTTCGGGCTGCCATGTGCAACATCGCAGAATGGGCACCGCCGGGTACAGATTTCACCCATGATCATAAACGTCGCCGTTCCGTGT
>JABJED010000339.1 GCA_018665025.1 Gammaproteobacteria bacterium | reverse complement strand
GCGTTATGGATGGGAGATCGGGGAAGCACCTTTGTCCCGGGTGGCCAATGTAGAGAAAAAAATGCCAAAGTCATTCATCACGAAGGATGGTTTTGGTATCACTGGGAAGGCTCGAGATTACCTGGAGCCACTGATTAGTGGTGAGGATTACCCACCCTATAAGAATGGGCTTCCCCAATATGTTCGGCTGAAGAACAAGCTTGTTCGCAAGCGGCTCCCGACATTTTTACTGTCCTAAACTTGTTTGAATCCTCTGGGAATCATTAACCAAAACGGATTGAGTGTGATGAAGAAATTAATTCTACTGATGGTCTGCACATTGATCGCTGCTTGTGATCAGTCGACGAAGCGTATGAGTGACATGCCTGCGCAAGCAATGGATGCGCCAGAAAACATCCAGCGAATCTCGGGTATTGACCTGGAAGGGATGAATGCCGACATCAGACCGCAGGATGACTTTTATGAATATGCAAATGGTAAATGGATAGCCGCAACAGAAATTCCTGCAGAAGAGATTGGCTGGGGTAGCTATATGACGCTCCGCAAAGCATCTCTGGAACAGTCGAAAGCGATAGTTGAAGGGTTGGCGGAATCAGCAGGTCTAGAAGGGGAAGAGAAAAAGATCAGCGACTTCTACAAAGCCTGGATGGATGAGGCACTTGTCAATGAGAAGGGTGCAGAGCCTCTGGCGATGAACCTGAAGAAGATTGAAGCGCTAACGTCACACGATGACATCATTAGTTATTTCGGGTCTGAGAATCCGAATGGGCTGGATGGTCCGTTTAACTTTTATGTGGGCCAGGATGATAAAGACTCAACGCGGTATATTGTGTTCTTTGTTCAGTCAGGTTTGGGTTTGCCGAATCGAGATTATTATTTCGATGAGTCTGAACGTGGCCAGTTTCTGGTTCAGGAGTATCAAGGTTACATTAGCCGGATATTGTCGCTTGCCGGACATGATGATGCACAGACCGCTGCTTCGAGGGTTATTGATCTGGAAACCACATTGGCTGAGCATCATTGGACCAAGGTTGAGAATCGGGATGCGGAAAAAGGTTATAACCCATTCACTGATGCAGAGCTTACATCGCTTTTATCGAACCTGAACCTGGATTCCTATCTGCAGGGAATCGGCGTGGCTCGCCAACCTACCGTGATTGTGATGCAGCCTTCATATCTTGAGCAGGTTAATTCGTTGTTTCGAGAAGTGCCGGTTGAGACCTGGAAGAATTATCTGCAGGTAAGGACAATCTCCAGTTTCGCCAATTTCCTGAGTGAAGATTTTGTACAGGCGCGATTCGACTTTTACTCTAAAACACTTGCAGGTAGTGAGGAACAGACCCCCCGATGGCGCAGGGCAGTTTCTTCCATCAATAGCAGCATCGGGGAAATGTTAGGAAAAATTTATGTAGAGCGTCACTTTAAGCCCGAGTCCAAGGAACGGATGGTTGAAATGGTTGCCAACCTCAATAGGGCTTACGCGGAATCGATCAGGAATCTTGACTGGATGAGTGACCAAACGAAAGAGAAAGCATTGACTAAACTTTCCAAGTTCACACACAAGATTGGGTATCCCGATAAGTGGAAAGACTATTCTTCCCTGGAATTAGTTGCCAATGACCTTGTTGGGAATATCAAACGCGCTCGAACCTTCTCTCATAACCGAAATGTGGACAAGCTGGGTAAACCCATTGATCGAGCGGAATGGTTTATGGCGCCGCAACAGGTAAATGCTTACTACAACCCGGGTTTGAATGAAATTGTATTTCCAGCGGCGTACTTGCAGTCGCCGAATTTTCTACCCGAGGCGGATGATGCCTATAATTATGGTGCGATTGGCGTCACGATTGGTCATGAAATTGGCCACGGTTTTGATGATCAAGGCAGTAAGTATGACGGTGATGGAAACCTTCGGAGTTGGTGGACTGATGAGGATCGAGAGAATTTTGAGATAAGAACCAAGGGGCTGGTTGACCAGTTCAATGAATTTGAAGCTCTGCCAGGCTTATTCGTCAATGGCGAGCTGACGTTGGGTGAAAATATTGGAGACCTCGGTGGAACGGCTATCGCCCTGAAGGCCTACAGGATGTCACTTGAAGGTAATGATGTGCCGAATATTGATGGGTTCACGGGCGAAGAGCGGTTCTTCATTGGCAATGCGCAGGCTAGTCGTTTGAAATGGCGTGACCAGTTCATGGAATTGCTGGTGAAAAGCGATCCACATTCTCCGGACCGGTTCAGGATTAACGGCGTTATGTCTAATATGGCCGACTTCTATTCCACCTATGACCTTAAGGAAAGTGATGAACTGTATTTGCCTGAAGCAGATAGGGTTTCGATCTGGCAGTAACCGAATAATTGAGTAACAGTTTCCTGAGCCAACAAAAAAGGCGGGTAACCCCGCCTTTTTTGTTGGAGACATTTCCGTTTTACAACAGCGGAGCAATCACCAGGCTTACGATTGCCATGACGTTAATCAGGATGTTCATGGACGGGCCAGACGTATCCTTGAAGGGATCACCAACGGTGTCGCCAACAACCACAGCTTCGTGGACCTCAGAGCCCTTGCCGCCGAGGTTACCCTTTTCGACATACTTCTTGGCATTATCCCAGGCACCACCGGCGTTAGCCATCATGAGCGCCATAAGAACACAACCCAAGAGTGCACCTGCAAGCATACCGCCTAACGTCTGGGCACCAAGGCTGAAACCAACAACAGGAGGCATCGCAAGGGCGATTACGCCAGGCAGGATCATCTTTTTCAGTGCCGCCTGAGTGGCGATATCGATGCATTTGGCGTGATCAGCTTCAGCCGTGCCTTCCATCAGGCCTGGAATTTCCCGGAACTGTCGTCGAATTTCTTCGATCATTTCCATCGCTGCATCACCTACGGCTGTCATTGTGATAGAGGCAATCAGGAATGGCAGCATGCCACCGATGAAAATACCGGTCAGGACTTTCGGATTTGAAAGTTCTAGAGAGAACCCTGGGTTGTTGTGTGCCATCGTTTCTACAAAAGCAGCGATAATGGCCAGCGCCGCCAGTGCGGCAGCGCCGATCGCAAAACCTTTACCGATTGCAGCAGTGGTATTTCCCACCTCATCAAGGCCGTCAGTGATTTCACGCACGTCTTCACCCAGCCCGCCCATCTCTGCAATACCTCCGGCGTTATCTGCGACAGGGCCGTAAGCGTCGAGCGCCATGGTCATGCCAACGGTTGCCAACATACCAACGGCAGCGATACCAACTCCATAGAGTCCGGCCAGGTCCGTAGAAATATAGATAATGGCGCTGATAGCAAGGACCGGGATAACAACTGATTCCATGCCAACCGCAAGGCCGGTAATCATGACTGTTGCAGTGCCTGTCTTGCCCGATTCTGCAATTTTGAGAACAGGACCTTTAGAGGTGTAGTAAGAAGTCACAACACCAATCAGGATACCGCCTACGGTACCGGCTACAATTGCCCACCAGACGTTACTGCTGATACCCATGTAGTCTGTCAGGAAGTAGGCAGCAATAATCAGTAGTACGGCTGAAATCTGGTGACCCAGTTCCAATGCGCGTTCCGGGCCCAGGCCGGAAAGCAGGTTAACCATGATGATACCCAGCACAGAACAGATGAGACCCACTGATGAAAGCATCATAGGCAGTGCTGTCAGAGCTTCGCGGCCACCACTAGCAGACAGCGCTTCCACGCCGTAAATGGTGCCCGTGGCCAGGGTTGCTGCAATGGCGATCGTGGCAATCATTGATCCGCAATAGGACTCAAAAATATCTGAACCCATGCCTGCGACATCGCCTACGTTGTCGCCTACGTTGTCTGCGATTACGCCAGGGTTACGGGGGTCGTCTTCAGGAATACCCGCTTCGAGTTTTCCGACCAGGTCAGCACCGACATCAGCGCTTTTTGTGAAGATACCACCGCCGACTCGGGAGAATAGCGCGACACTGGATCCACCCATACCGAATCCATGAATGGCGTTTGCGGTTTCAGGATCGCCGCCAAAGTACCAGTAGAGCGTTCCGAGTCCCAGAAGGCCGAGTGATGCGACACAGAGGCCCATGACTGATCCGCCGTAAAATGCGACCTTTAGTGCCGAGTCTACGCCACTTTGTTGAGCTGCAGCGGTTGTTCTGACGTTTGCTTTTGTTGCTGCAAACATACCCAGATAACCGGCTGCCGCGCTACAAATTGCACCAACGGCGAATGCAACTGCAGTTTTCCAGCCTAGCGGAGAAAAGAAGATGATGAGAAAAAGAGGCCCGGCAAACAGCGCCAACATTGTGTATTCACGGTGAAGGAAGACCATAGCGCCTTCATGAATGGCAGCGGCGATTTTTTGAATCTTTTCACCGCCTGCGTCATATTTAACCATCAGCACATAAATGATGGCTGCACAGACGAGACCCAGCACACCTGCAATAGGTGGCATAATAACTAACGTTTCCATAAGCAATTCCGATTGGAGTGATTCTGTAATTCAGTTGCCTTTACTCAAATCTCCAACGGCTGAAATTACAGTAATTGGCTGATTTTAGGGGTACCCCCTCAAAGGCGCGCTTATGGTACAAAAATGGGCGCCAAGTTTGAACCGGAATTTACCACTTATCCGTCTTCAAGCAGGCGTCTTAGGTCGATAATCGCTGCATTAGCACGCGAAATATGCGAACCCATGACTAGCGAATGATTGGCCAGGGTGCCAAAACCACTGCCGTTGAGGATAACAGGGCTCCATAAAGTGTCCTGGGTGGGTTCCAATTCACGGATGATTTGCTGCATGCTGATCAGGGCATTTTTCTTTTGCAGGACATCATGAAAGTCGACTTCAACCGCTCGGAGCAGGTGAAGTAAGGCCCATGTAGTGCCGCGAGCTTCATAAAAAACGTCATCAAGCTCTGTCCAGGAGGTTTTAACCTCCTGTTCTGTGGCGGAATAGGTTGACTGGGTCGCAGCGATATCTCCTGCCAGAGATGTATCCAACTGGCGCTTGCCTACGCTGGCGGAAAGACGCTGGGATAAGCTGCCAAGGCGAGTTTCGACTTCCGATAGCCACGTTCTGAGATTATCTGCACGAGCATAAAACTGTGCGCTCTGTTGTTGCTGGTCACCGAGTCGAAACATGTACTGCTTCAGGGCGTCGGTTCCTTTTTGGTATTCGGATTCCGTTTCTGGCAGTACCCAGGAATCATTGTCAAAGTAGAACTGCCCCTCGGCCTTTACCAGATCGGCGTCTTCAGTGGACTGGGACTGGGATCTGCTGAGATTGTTCCTCAGGGTCCGCGCCATATCCCGTATCTGCACCAGTACGCCAAATTCCCAGTTGGGGAGATTATCCATCAGCACGCTTGGCAGGATAATGTCGTTGTGCAGATAGCCGCCGCGCTTATGGAGGAGTACGTCTGCCATAGTGATCATGGTGGCAACGGTAGTGCTACCCGTCACTCCGCTGGTTTGAAGCTTGCTTATCTGTTGTTCCGTCACCTGTCTGACATCGAACATGTCTGGTTCATGGTCCCAGTAAAATGCTAATGAGCTGAAGAGCACTAAAAGGACGACGATGGTGATAAAGGTGCCACGTAAAAGGTTCTGTGAAAAGGTAGAAACTTCGAGCGTGTCGCTGACTGTCTCTTTGGCGTTTTCGATGCTGTCTTCTAATCCACTCACGTTCGTATTCCTTTGTTCGTTAAGTCAATGGTAACCCTTATTCCTGGGACCAGAAACTCAGAAGTCGGTAATTCGACTCAATTAGAGGATGAGCACGAACCGGAATCGATCATAGTGTCAGTGAGACTGATGGATTACTGCTTATCTCGAACCTCGCTTCTATCCTGAAATCCACCTGGCGGTTGAGCTCCTGATATAGCCATCGGCCGCTCCGGTCGTTTGGCGCCCTGATGGTAATAAAAGCACGATGGTGCTGAATTCTAGCGGCGATCGTTGCAAATCGGGTAGGATCGACTGACTGATTACGTACAGAGGTTGCGTCAAGTTGGAAGACGCTGACAACCTTGTCTTCCTGATCATTTATTTTGTTGACCACCGGTTTGATATTGGGATGACCCGGATCGATTCCCTCGGCCAATGAGACGAAATATCTGGCTTTTTTAAGGTTGGCCCCTTCGGCGTGATCAAGCGCCCAGGCAAGGTACTTTTCTACAATACGATTGATGCCAGCGATCGCGAGGGTGTTCGATGGGTTTAGCGCCAGAACCAGTTTATAGCGGTCGAAGGCGTTGTCATCTGCCGGGGTTGTTAGCCGGTTTTGCTGCATTGCCGCATCGGCCGAGGACAGCAATTGCTGGATTTTCTCTTTTGTCAGATCAACAGGTGGAGGTTTGACGGGGGGCATTACCGTACAGCCGGAAATAAATACCGATAGAACAAAACTTAAGACGAGATAGCGGCTCACAATGGTAGTGTAGACGTTTATATGAATGGCTAATTGAAGCACGAGAACTCTGTGAAGCAAACCTTGAAATCTTTTTTGCTATTTATCCTGATCTTGCTGTCGTGGAGTTGCCGTGCTGAGTTGGTCATTGATAGCCAGATTAGTCGCGGTAGTTTTGAGCAGGAATCCTCCATTCTGCCGGTTGACGAGGCCTTTCGGTTTGGGAGCTACGTGGAAGGCTCAGGTATCAAAATGTTCTGGCAGATAATGCCTGGCTATTTCCTCTACCGGGACAAGATTGAAATATTGCATGACGGAAAAGTGCAGGCCATCCAGCTGCCTCAGGGCGTCTGTCGGCAGGACGAGATTTTCGGTAAAGTGATGGTCTTGGACGGATTGATTGAGTTGCAAACAACTTTACCTCCGGGACAGGAACTTGAAGTTCGCTATCAGGGCTGTGCAGCGCAGGGTTTTTGCTACCCACCCCAGAAAAAGAGCTTAACTTCGCCTAAAATGCCGGTAAATCCGGTAAAATAGAAAAACGGTCAAAATCACTGGCGAGCAGACTTGCTGGTCATCATTTCCTCATAATAATTCAACTAAAATTGCTTAAAGTCCGAAAAAATCGGACAAATGAGTCAAAAATCGTTATTTTATCTAAAAAAGCCATGAGAGAATCGAAATGACCGAGATTATGTTACTAAATGGCCCAAATCTGAACCTGCTTGGGACCAGAGAGCCGGAGATCTACGGCGATGAGACGCTGGATGATATCAACGGAATGGTCGGTAGCATTGTGGAGGAGGCGGGTTATCAGTTCTCGTCGAGTCAAAGTAACGCTGAACACGAACTGATTGACCTGGTTCACGCGGGTAAGGGAAAAGCCGGGTTTATTATCATCAATCCAGGCGCATTTACGCACACCAGCATTGCGCTTCGAGATGCAATGCTAAGTGTGTCGATCCCCTTCATCGAAGTTCACCTGTCGAATGTATTCAGTCGGGAAGATTTCAGGAAGCACTCATTTCTTTCCGACATCGCGGTGGGTTGTATCACGGGACTGGGTTCGAGTGGTTATCGGTTTGCGGCTGAATATGCGGTGAATCACCTGGAGGATCAGTAATGGATATCCGAAAGGTGAAGAAGCTGATAGAGATGATGGAAGAATCAGATATCAGCGAGATCGAGATAAAGGAAGGCGAAGATTCGGTTCGGATAAGCCGGGGTGGTGTTGTTGTGCCTCTTTCTGACCTTAAAGTGCCTGAGCATAAACCAATAGCTGATCGTCTGGAGTCAGCGACTGATAAGCCTTTGATTGGCGATCCTTTGAATGGACATGTCGTTGGAGCCCCAATGGTGGGTACTTTCTACAGAGCAGCTTCGCCATCATCACCCTCGTTTGTAGAGATCGGAGACGCGGTGAGGGAAGGGGATACACTTTGTATCATTGAGTCGATGAAAATGATGAACTATATAAAGGCTGAACAGACGGGGAAGATCGAGGCCATACTGGTGGCCAATGAAGAGCCCGTCGAGTTTGACCAGCCACTGTTTACCATTAGTTAACCGAGGATGAAGCGGGTACTTATCGCTAATCGTGGCGAGATCGCCTTGCGTATTCTGCGTGCCTGTCGGGAGCTTGGCCTGGAAACTGTTGCCGCATACTCCCAGGCGGATAGTCTTGCGCTACATCTCCCTCTTGCGGACGATACCGTCTGCATTGGTAAACATTCCTACCTTGATTCATCACAAATAATCTCTGCAGCAATGATCAAAAATTGTGACGGTGTTCATCCAGGGTATGGGTTTCTATCGGAAAGCAGTGATTTTGCGCTTCAGGTAGAGGAAGCTGGACTCTGCTTTATAGGTCCCGCCGCCCCCCATATCGAGCTGATGGGAGACAAGGCAAAAGCGCGTGCAGCGATGACTGCGAAAGGAATTCCAGTTTTGCCAGGCAGTGATGGTGAAGTTACCAGGCTCGATGATGCCTGTGATTGCGCCGAGCGCATTGGGTTCCCTGTGATGGTAAAGGCGAGTCATGGTGGAGGCGGGCGTGGTATCCAGATTTTTGACGATGAAGCATCACTTCGGTCGGCGTTTGAGGGACTAAGAAACGAGGCTGAACAACTATTCGGGAACGGTGGCGTTTATATTGAAAAATGGCTCGATGCACCTAGGCACATAGAGATCCAGGTGTTCGGAGATGGTAACGGCCGGGTCATTCACTTTGGTGCAAGGGAATGTTCAATCCAACGGCGCCACCAGAAGTTATTAGAAGAAACACCCCCGCCGGGTATCCCTGTTGATCGAATTAGGGGGCTGGCAACGTCCTGCTGTGAAGCGCTCGCTGATCTAAAGTACTCGAATGCAGGAACGCTGGAATTCCTGTTTCAGGATGGTGCTTTTTACTTCATTGAAATGAATACAAGAATACAGGTGGAGCACCCGATTACTGAGTCTGTCACCGGAATAGACCTGGTCAAATTGCAGCTATCCTTCGCCTCGTCCGGACATTTGCCGCTCGTACAAAGTGACATCTGCTTTTCAGGGCATGCGATGGAATGCAGGATTAATGCTGAAGGCAGGAATTTTCAACCGGCACCGGGGCCTGTCAATCAGTACCGTACTCCGGGTGGTCCCGGCATTCGGTTGGACTCACACCTGTACCCGGGGTATGTAGTGCCCCACCAATATGACTCCCTGCTCGCCAAGCTAATCTCAACCGGTTCTGACAGGGCCGAGTGCATCGCACGAATGGAACGAGCGCTGGCCGAATTTGTCATAGGGCCGCTGTCGACCAACATTGATCTCCAGCGATTGATCCTCCGTGATGCTCGCTTTCGATCAGGGGAACTGGACACGCATTTCCTGGAAGGAATGAAGAAGTAATGTATTGGATGAATGTGTCGGCGTCGTCAACCAAGGGCAGGCTTGATGTATTGGAAGCCTGGTTCTGGGATCACGGCGCAGTATCAGTGACGGTAGAAGATGGATTGGACAAGCCGATCTTCGAGCCACCTCCAGGGGAACATCCTCTATGGGATGAGGTCATGGTGACAGGGCTCTTTGAAAGTGATATTTCTGTTGAAAATCTAACGATGGAGCTGGCCCGCGATAACTATAAACTGGAAAATGTAGCGAGACTCGATGACCGGGCATGGGAGCGTGAGTGGTTATCGCGATTCAAGCCGATGCAATTTGGTCGCAGACTGTGGGTTTGTCCAACGGGGTTCTCGCTGGAGCCCGGTGGCAAGGTAATTATAGAGTTGGATCCGGGGCTGGCCTTCGGGACTGGTACCCATGAAACGACCAGGCTTTGCCTTGAGTACTTGGACGCTATCGAGGTTGGTGGGCTTGATGTTATCGACTACGGGTGTGGTTCCGGTATCCTCGCTATCGCATCAGCGCTGCTTGGGGCAAAGAAAGTCACTGGAATCGATAACGACCCCCAGGCACTGACAGCTACAACTGAAAACGCGAAACGAAATTTGGTGACGGTTGGCACACACTTTCCCGGTGTTGCACTCGAGCCATCAGATATCGTACTTGCCAATATACTCGCGCAACCCCTGGTTGAGCTCGCTCCGATGTTGGTAGACACAATGAAGCCGGACGGGCTGTTGATACTCTCTGGCATTATGAGTAGTCAGGCAGACTGGGTGATACAAGCTTACGTCGAGTTGGTCGAGTTGGTCGAGCTGGTTGATCATACTGAATTGAATGGCTGGGTTCGTCTGGTGTGGAAGCGAACTTGACCGAGGCGATTACCCAGTGCCCGGGTTGCCAGATGACCTTCAAGGTCACCGAGGCACAAATACTTATCGCGGATGGTTCCGTACGTTGCGGGGCTTGCCTGCATACTTTCAAGGCTGAACAATATTTTGTGTCACCGTTGTTGGATAAAACTGAGCGGCTGGCCATCGCTGCGGAGTACTGGTCTCACTTCGACGATTATGTGCTTTCAGCAGTTACTTTCAGTGAGCCTGAGCCACCAACTTACTTCGATGAGATCCCAGGTGACCACCCGGCCGAAATAACTGCAGCCGAATCCGAAGTCGAAGCGGACGGGGGCGAGCTGATGGCGTTCTATCTGGATTATTTGGCCACGCACCCAGGCATTCTTCTGGACTTGCAGCGGGATGTTGTCAGTTCATCCGGGATTGAGGTTGATGAAGATGGAGATGCGGATGAAGATGAAGATCAGTATTTTGCGGATCTCCACTATGAAGAATACCTCACCTATTCAGAACCTGGCGAAGTCTCTAGTGCCCAGGCGTCGGGGGAAGACAGCTTTGGTGTCCCGGGTTTTGAGCTTCCCCTGCATAATGATCATGAATTTCTTCTTCAGGACAGGCGTCGTCTCTTTACTGCGAGGTCGCTGAAATGGCTACCTGGGATTACCCTGATGATTGCCGTAGCGATAGGTCAGGTCGCCTTCTTTAAAATGAGTGTTTATGCCCAGAAGACTGAATATCGACCGACTTACGTGCTTGTTTGTCGATACCTGGGCTGTGAAGTCCCGGATTATGAAAACTACGATGAGCTAAGAACGCGTGAGCTGGTGGTTCGCAGCCACCCAGAGGAGCCGGAGGCTCTCATGGTAGATGTCCTTTTACTCAACAGTGGACCATTCAGGCAGGCGTTTCCTGGCCTGAGGCTACAATTCTATGATTTGCATGGTGAGGTAGTGGCAAGCAGGGTATTCAGGGCGAGCGAATATCTTGGTGGAGAAATGCGGGGGCTTAAATTGATGCCTGCTGAGACAGTGGTCCGGCTGTCCCTGGAGGTGATTGACCCGGGAACTGATGCGCTTGGTTACCAGATGGAGGTAGTTCCCCTCTAATCTATAGGTGCAAATAAGTTGTTAACCTTTAGTGTGTAGAGACAAGTTTGTTATCATTGCGAATCCTTAATACCTTCCCTGAATTAGATGTTGTCGATTGGACCATACTCCAGTACTAGCCGGGTGATTGTTGCCCCCATGGCCGGTGTGACTGACAAACCATTTCGTGACCTTTGTCATCGCCTGGGGAGTTTCTGGTCGGTCTCTGAAATGGTGACGAGCAACCAGCAATTATGGGAAACCAGTAAATCACGTCATCGCCTGGATCACACATTAGAAACAGGCGTGTCATGGGTCCAACTGGCGGGAGCTGACCCCGGCCAGATTGCTCAGGCTGCGGCTATTAATGTTGAGCTGGGTGCTCAGATTATCGATATCAATATGGGCTGTCCGGCAAAGAAAGTCTGTAACAAAGCTGCAGGGTCGGCGCTTCTCCGGGATGAAAGTCTGGTTGCTGATATTCTGGCTGCAGTGATTAGTTCAGTCCAAGTGCCAGTGACACTCAAGATACGTCTCGGTTGGTCGCCCGATGAAATAAATGCCCGATCAATCGCTGCCATAGCGGAATCGGAAGGAATCTCTCTTCTTACTGTTCACGGTCGCACGCGAGCTTGCAGGTTCTCCGGTTCGGTAGACTATGACGCCATTGCGGCGGTGAAAGAAAGTGTTTCTATACCTGTCGTGGCTAATGGAGATATCCTGACGCCCCACCAGGCAAAGGAGGTGCTCGATATCACAGGTTGTGATGCCGTAATGATAGGCCGTGCAGCGCAGGGAAAGCCCTGGTTGCCGTCGCAGATTGATCAGTACCTCGAGTTTGGTACGATGAAGCCGGAGCCCAGCATTGATGAAATCCGTGAATTGCTGAGCAGTCATGTGCAGGCACTACACGAATTTTATGGACAGCACCTGGGCCTGCGAATAGCTCGAAAGCACGTAGGATGGACACTCGACCAGATTACGGGCTCGGCGGCGCTAAAGCAGCGCTTTAACCACGCCGAGTCGGCCGCGGTGCAGTTTGGATTGATTGATCAACTTGGCACGTTACAGACCGCCGCCTGACGAGAGGGTTTTCCTGCTTTGAAAAAAACCATTAACAAATCTGTTCAGGAAAGTGTGGAAGAATATTTGCAGACGATGGGTGACGAATCTGTTTCTGGCCTTTATGAAATGGTGATGTCTGAGGTTGAAGCACCTCTGCTGCGATCTGTGCTCGTTTTTACCAATTACAATCAAAGCCAGAGCGCAGAAATTCTTGGGCTTAATCGCGGGACGCTCCGTAAAAAACTACGCAAGTACCATCTGTTGTGAATTAAATCTTCATCGGAGAATCTATGACTGACGTTCGCGTTAGAACCGCACTGTTGTCTGTTTCTGACAAGACAGATCTTTTAACGATTGCCGCGTCTCTTGATGCTTATGGGGTAGAGATGTTGTCTACCGGGGGAACTTTCAGGGCAATTTCCGAAGCGGGCTTTGCGGTTCGCGAGGTCTCCGCCTATACGGGATTTCCTGAAATGATGGACGGCAGGGTCAAGACGCTGCATCCGAAGGTTCACGGTGGATTGCTCGGCAGACGGTCTGTCGACGGCGATGTGATGAAGGATCATGGTATAGCCGCCATCGATCTGTTGATCGTTAATCTCTACCCGTTCGAGGAAACAGTTCGCAAAGACCCTGATAACCTGGCCGAAATTGTAGAGAACATCGATATCGGTGGGCCTGCGATGCTGCGTTCTGCGGCGAAAAATTTCAATGATGTCGCCGTCGTTGTAGATCGCAACGATTATGAAAATGTGATCATGGAGATGAAAGCAGCGGATGGATGCCTGAGTGCAGAAACCCGCATGAGGTTAGCGGTTAAAGCCTTCGAGTTGGTTGCTCGATACGATGCTGCAATCGCAAATCACCTCTCAAGCCTGGACCCACAAACCAAAGAAATTGCCGAGTATCCGGGGACACTTACGCTCCAGTTTTCCCGAGAACAGGCAATGAGATATGGTGAGAATCCACACCAGTCTGCTGCATTCTATGTCGAAGACAACAAGCCGGCAGGTTCCATTGCAACAGCAACTCAGCAGCAGGGTAAAGAGTTGTCATATAACAACGTTGCAGACACTGATGCAGCGCTCCAGTGTGTCCAGGCGTTTAGCGAACCGGCCTGTGTGATAGTGAAGCATGCCAACCCCTGTGGCGTCGCGGAAGCAGTTGATGTGATGTGTGCGTATGAGTCGGCGTTCAAGACAGACCCGACTTCAGCCTTTGGTGGCATCCTTGCCTTTAACCGGGAAGTGACTGCTGAACTTGCGCTTGCCATCACGGAGCGGCAATTTTCAGAAGTCATTGCTGCTCCTTCTTTCAGCGATGGAGCAATGGCCGCGTTCGAGCGAAAGAAAAACGTCAGGGTGTTACAGGTTAGTGGCGAAAATGGTCCCGGTAATACAAGAGATTACAAAAGAGTCGTGGGTGGACTGTTGGTCCAGAGTCCTGATGCGGAACTGCTAAAGGAAACCCGAGTCGTCAGTAAAAGAGCACCGACAACCGAGGAAAGCTCGGATTTGTTGTTTGCGTGGAAGGTTGCCAAGTACGTCAAGTCCAACGCCATTGTATACGCAAGGAATCAGGCCACGATAGGTGTTGGGGCCGGACAAATGAGCAGGGTCATCAGCGCGAGGATAGCGAACCTAAAAGCCGCAGAAGAAGATCTGGAGGTGGCGGGGTCCGTCATGGCAAGTGACGCATTCTTCCCTTTCAGGGATGGCATTGATGCGGCTGCAGAGGTGGGTATCAGCGCGGTCATTCAGCCCGGTGGTTCCATGCGAGACCAGGAGGTTATCGATGCAGCCGATGAAGCAGGTATGGCGATGATATTCACGGGGATGAGACATTTCAGGCACTAAATTGTCATTGGTTTAAG
>JABJED010000338.1 GCA_018665025.1 Gammaproteobacteria bacterium | reverse complement strand
CGGCAGATGAATTAATCGCACCTCTGACCTGGGCTCAGCGTCGCGACGGCGAACCGCTCAAACGAGTCTTTGAACGGGCCGCGATCGGCTTGATATTTCCGTGTGCCCGTTGTGTGGCGGCACCATGCGTGTCATCGGACGGGGCCGCCTTCGGATCATTGACCCAGACATAATCCAAAAGATCCTCGATCACATCGAAGCGCAACCACCACCGACTAAACCTGCGACAGCTATTCAATCCTAAAACATGCTCGGACAAACAAGCCATCACCCCTGCCCGACCTTTAAATCCCCTAAGCGATCAACCCAACAGTCTGTAAGACAGTAACTCAGCATCATTACAGTCATCGACCATCCTCTACAGAAAAACTACCCCACAGACTTCTTTTCGCAAAAAATCCCATACAGGATACTTTTGAAATCCCGGAAAACACTGTTTAAAATAACTATTCACAACCACTTTTCTCCATTGATGACGAAGTGATCACCATCCTCTGTAGCAAGGCACTGAAATTGAGTTGGATCGGAACCGCCCTGGGGTTCTGTCATGGAATAGCTTGAAGAAATTTCTCCATCCAGTAGCGATTGCAGGTACTCCTTCTTGAGTTCTTCGGTCCCATAATGGGCCAGTATTTCACCGTTGCCCGTATCTGGCGCCTGGCAACCAAAAACCACCGGCGCAAACCTGGATCGACCGAGGATTTCGTTGAGCAAAGCGAGTTTCAGTTGGCCGAATCCCAGCCCACCTAATTCTGGACCCAGGTGGCAGGCCCAGAGACCGCGTTCTTTAACCTCCTGTTGTAGAGGTCGAATCTGTCGGATGAAATCGGGATCGTGGTATTCTTTGGTAGCTCCCAGAACCATATCGAGTGGTTCTACTTTCTTGGTTACAAAGTCATCAACCCAGGCTAATACGCCCTGATATTCTTGATCAGTTTCAAAATCCCACATTCTACCTGCTCCTGTTTGTGTTGTTCGCTCCGCGATTGTCTTTCCATTTTGGTGCTGATAGCAAGGGCTTCACACAAGCCCCGTAGGAGGATCACCAAACCACTGTGATCCACATTTGAATGAATTTCAGCCATTACCATACATGACCCTTTTTCGGAAAACTTGGTTTATGCTTCTTATCTTCACAGACGTCTGCTTCTCTATGAGGCGATCCCACTACCCCCTTTTGCAGGTGATGCTATGTCAGGCCGTGCTGGATTAGGTTGAAAAAGATCAGCGCAGTCCTTTGCGGCTGATGCCGCGATGATCGATGCAGCAGGGGGTTATCGCAAACTGCCAGCGCATGGTTCGAATCGCTGACGGAACGGGCGTTCCACTCGACACACCGATGGCGATGATCACCCATGGTCTTCGTGAAAACCTGTACCACAATGATTATGGCTCCACGGACAATATGCCGCCATAGCCATCCATCAAGCGATTATTTTCACGATTGTTGCAGCCTTTGCTGCCGGTTTTTATTAGGCGGGCGACACGAAATATGGCATCCGACTCCAGCTAACCAGGCATTCCCTAACGAGACAGCCAGGGTAGTTGAAGGTAGGCCAGGCGCTTCGTCTCCCGCCTGCCGCGAGCGACTGAATCAAGCACCATACCTGTGGTCAGGCTTAGAAATGCCAGCATCATGATGCTGGCAGCAAGGATTGCCGTTGGGAATCTGGCCACCAGGCCGGTATCGAAGAATTCCAGAGTGACCGGTATGCCCAGAAGTAATGAGGTGATAATCAGTAATATCGACCAGACTGAGAAAAATAGAAATGGTCGTTCTTCTTTTGTGAAAAGTAAAATCGTAGACAGTATCCGGACACCATCTCGGTAGGTGTTCAGCTTACTCTCGCTCATTTCAGGCCGCGCTTTATAGGGCGTTTCTATCTCACCCATGGGCAGGTTTAGCGACAGAGCATGAATAGTGAGTTCCGTTTCGATTTCGAAGCCTGACGATATGGCCGGGAATGACTTCACAAAACGTCGGGACATGACGCGGTAGCCGGAAAGCAGATCGAAGGGTCGATGGCCGAATAGCAGGCGTGTGATAGAAGTGAGTAGCTGATTGCCGAATCGGTGACCAAATCGATAAGCCTTGTCGTGCTGTTCAATCCGCTTACCAGTGACCATATCGCAGTGTTCGACGAGCAATAATTCAATCATTGTGTTTAGGCTGTCAGGGTCGTAGGTGTCATCCCCATCGACCAGTACGTATATGTCGGCCTCAATATCTGCAAACATGCGCCGGACAACATTGCCTTTACCTCGCACAGCTTCGGATCTAACGATGGCACCGTGTGCCATGGCAATGTCGGTTGTGTCATCTGTAGACGCATTGTCGTAGACGTATATCTTTAGATTGTCGCGGGCATTCTTGAAGCCATCGATCACTGGGCCAATGGCAGCGGCTTCGTTGAAGCAGGGGACAAGGATAGCGATATCTAGTTCTTGCATTTTATTATGATAACCGAAGGCAATGCCTTACGGCTCCTTTCCTATTATAACCAGCACCTGGTCCACCTGGTCTTGAAGTTCACCATATGGGTCGAACCTGTGAATCATCGTCAGCAGTCGACGTGCATGTTCGTCCTTGCCAATGCCCACTGCAGACAAGGCATATTGGAAGTAACTGAGCGAATTTGGGGTAGGGTCCGCGTAAGGGTTTATCGACTTGCCGAAATGCTTATAGGCTCGATGATGCTCGCCGAGCAAAAAGTAACATTCTCCCGCGAACAGGTGCATGGGAAGACTATCCTCAGCAAGTGCAATGGCCTGTTCGTAAGCATCGACGGCATTAGCACAGTGACCAGATAGATGCTCAACGCG
>JABJED010000337.1 GCA_018665025.1 Gammaproteobacteria bacterium | reverse complement strand
TGGACCCGCGAAACACTGGGCGATATTCATCCACAAGGTTGCAGGCTCACCGACAACGTCAAGGTTTACATCAGCGATATTCCGCCCCTGGGTGACGACATGACAGAACTCTACAGCATCGCCTGTAACGCAATTCTTATCCGTAGGGTCATTGAACTCCCAGGTATCTCCTTCGGGACTGACGAGCCGTACATAAGGCGCAGGCCCGGGTATATCCTGTTTACGATTAGCGAAGGTCCAGCCGTAGGTTTTCACACCAATCACGACAATGTTTTTTAGTCGATTGGAGTTGGTTCGCGGCTTGCCAAACATATCAAAGATGTCCTGGCCATGTGACCAGCTTTCCATTTGGCGCGCAGTAGTGAACATCATGACGCCCATATCGGGGCCAAACCACGGAACCCGCCTTTTGGGGTCGCTGCTACCCAGCAACTCGCACATTTCGGAAAAATAGCTCCACCAGGTATCAAGTAGTACAGAACCCTCTTCAGTTGGGTTCATGGTGGCGCCTACGACTTTAGGGTCGGCTTTGGCGGCTGCAAACCCATCTGCGTCTTTCAATGCGAGTACAGCCATCTTGTCGGAGCCATGAAGATGCTGGACCACCTGATTCACGGTCCAGTTTTTGAACGGTGTCGTCCTGGACCAATCGGCTTCTCCAAGATCATCCAAAACCCGTTTGAGCTCTTCGCCCTCTTCCTTTAAATCAGCTGCCTGCTGAAACATTAAAACCTCGCTAGTCATGGCGCTTTCTATAACTCTTTATATTCTTTTTCGAGCCGCTTTACCTGCTTTTTAGAGACCCCACCAAGAATATTCACCGCATGTCTTAATCTCGCTCGGCATATATCAGGCCCCAGAATAGCCATAGAGTCGAACAATGGTGGTGCAACAGGCTTGCCTGAGATGGCCACAAATATGGGCGCAAGTACATCCCTGAGTTTCAACCCCAATGACTCAGCAAGATCAACAAACAACTGGTTTAACGGATCGCGTTCCCACAGCATCTGTGCCTCAAGGCGCCACAGGGAAAACTGCAGTATTTTCTTAACGTCCTCTTCCTCAACATTTTTTACCTTGAGACTCTCTGGACTAAGCTCAGGCATCCCCTCTGCAAAAAAACTGATCATGGGCGCTAATTGCGAAAAGACATCTACACGCTCCTTGACCAGGGGAATAATCTTGAGCAGGTTGTCTCGATTAAGCGCCCATTCAGTAACGCGATCGGCAAACTGACCGTCATCCAGCGTTTCCCTGAGCCAACGCCCGTTCAACCAGGATAGTTTGTCTACATCGAACACCGGAGCACCCAGTGAAATACGGCTCAGGTCGAAGTTCTTGATCATCTCGTCAAGGGTAAACTTCTCTTCGCCATCAGGCATGCTCCAGCCCAGCATTCCCAGGTAATTCAATAATGCTTCTGGCAGAAATCCCATGGCCTTGTAATAACCAATACTGGTCGGGTTTTTACGTTTGCTGAGTTTGCTCTTATCAGGATTACGTAACAGCGGCATATGAACCAGCTTTGGCATGGGCCAACCCAGGTATTCATAAAGCAGAATGTGCTTAGGGGCAGAGCTAATCCACTCTTCACCCCGGATAATATCCGTGATTTCCATCAGGTGATCATCCACAACGACAGCCAGATGATAGGTCGGGTTACCATCGGCCTTGAGCAGAACCTGCATATCAACCTGACTCCAGGCAATCTCTATATCGCCCCGAAGCTCGTCCTTGACGGTACACACACCCTCTTCCGGGATCTTCATCCGAACGACACAAACTTCACCGGCAGCCATTAGCGCAGCGGTATCATCGGTTGAATTATTGATGCAGTGCCCATCGTAGCGAGTAGTTTCGCCTGCTTTCATCTGACTCGCTCGAACTTCAGCCAGGCGTTCACGAGTACAAAAACAACGAAATGCATGCCCATCAGCGATTAATCGCTCGGCATATTGACCATAAATATCGGACCGTTCACTTTGCCGATAAGGCCCATGAGGTCCTTCGACATCCGGCCCCTCATCCCAGTCCAGTCCCAACCAGCGAAGGGAATCAAGGATCGTCGCCTCTGACTCAGGCGTACTCCGCTCGGCATCCGTATCTTCAATCCGCAGGATGAACTCACCCCCGGTTTTCTTGGCGTAGCAATAACTGAACAATGCCATATAGGCAGTGCCGACGTGTGGGTCTCCAGTTGGAGATGGAGCAACTCGAGTTCTGGCTTTCATTTGTCTGCTTTGAAATTCATGAGGTGGCACTGCCTGTAAAACGGCTCTGATGTTACACTATCGCTCCTCAAAGATTAATCTCGACCCGTCCGTTGCAACCGTACTTTATCTACAAGACACTTAAACATGCTGCCTAAACATGATTCGTAAATTATGTGTTGCCCCCATGATGGGTTGCACAGACAGACACTGCAGATTTTTGTTTCGTCTGCTCTCGCCTAACACCATGTTATACAGCGAGATGCTGACCACAGGCGCGCTGATCTATGGCGATTATCAGAAGTTTCTTGATCACGCCGAAGACGCCGCCTCGGCTTTCCAACTCGGTGGTAGTGATCCTCAGCAACTCGCGCAAGCCGCAAAGCTGGTCGAGAGCGCCGGATACCAGGAAGTGAACCTTAACTGTGGATGCCCGAGTGATCGCGTCCAGCAGGGTGGCATAGGCGCCTGCCTGATGGCTGAGCCCCGCCTGGTCGCACAATGTTATGAAGCCATGGCCGACGCAGTATCTATCCCTGTCACTATCAAAACTCGGATCGGAATCGACCACCATGATGACTATGCTCATTTTAAGGCGTTCATCAGCGAGAGTTACGACTCGGGCTGCAGAAATTTCCAGATTCACGCTCGAAAGGCGATCCTGCAGGGCCTGAGCCCAAAGGAAAACCGCGAAATTCCACCCCTGAATTACGATTTTGTTCGCCAAATCCAGAAAGACTTCTCTGATGCCGAGTTTGTGATCAACGGTGGGATCACGACGCCGCGCCAGGTACAGGACCTGCTGGTGGAGTTCCCGGGTGTCATGCTCGGCAGAGCCCCGTACAGCAACCCTTACCTGTTGGTTGAGCTAGAGCAGCAGGTTTTCGGTACCACAGCGGTTACCCGAGCGGCTGTGTATGGCCAGTATCGAGTCTATATGGCGGAACAAATGCACGCAGGGGTTCACCTCAAGCATATGGCGAAGCACCTCCTTGGGTTATATACCGGACTGCCCGGCGCTCGAGCTTTCAGACGCCACCTTTCCACCCACATGCATAAAGATAATGCAGACTTATCGGTTGTCGACGAAGCCGTGAAGTTTGTGGCCACAGAAACCTGCTCACCCCGGGGTCCAAATAATGATTGATAACCTTTTCGAGCTATTTAAGAAACTAATTGACGTCCCAGATGATGAACCGCAGGACGACAATGCCATTGTCCTTGCTGCTGTATCTTTAATGCTCGAAGTCGCGCGATCCGATTCCGGCGGTGAACAGGTAGAACATGCTGTCATCCGAAACATTCTGACCAGTGAATTCAAAGTGGAAAGTGGGCTGATTGACAACCTGCTTGAGGCGGGCGTAGAAAAAGTCGAGGATGCCATAGACCTTTTTCAGTTCACCCAACTAATCAACGAACACTATAGCCACGAACAAAAAGAAGACCTGGTATATGCTATGTGGCGTGTCGCGCTGGCTGATGGCAAGGTGCAGGCAATCGAAGATCACATTATCCGCAGAGTCGCCGGGTTAATTTATGTGGCACATAGTGATTTTATTCGGCTCAAGCTGAAAGCGCGGGGATAACTGATTTCGACTCAGGTTCCGGTGGCTCTCGTCGGTCGCCCTGTCTTATCTCCAGAACGCTCCTGTTCTTTCTCATTCTCGAGCGCTTCGACAAGATCCTGGAACTTGTCGAAATTCTGATCTGCCAAGGCCATCAGTGTTTTATGGGCATCCAGCACCTGGTCGCGCAGGACTTCTTCACTGGTGATTTCTGTCGGAAGCTCCTGCAAACCGGAGGCTTCAGCCACCACATCATCGCTGGTAACAACGCAGACCTGTTCCATTGCCATACTGTTCAAAACGCGGGTGATATCTTCACGGGGCGAGACAATACTGGCCCGCGAATCAAAATACTCACGGGTGCAGATCCCGATTTTCGCGATCAGGCCAAGCGCGGTACTATCAATCGTTTCGGTTTCCGAGAGATCGATGATCATTGATTGAAAATGATCACAGGATTCGAGCTTCTCCAGGAAGGTCGAAATCGTTGGCCCAAGGGTTAGCCTCACCTCGCCGATAAACTTCAGGACGTGAACACCATCTTGCTCTGCAAACAAAATTTTACCCATATCTCTTTATCCCGGCCGCCCAGAACTCGCTACCGTGAAAACCGCTATATCATCCGGGATAGCGCTAGCGCTAAGGACCCCCAGATCGTCGACCAATCCATCTACCATTCCACTCAGGTCCTTCCCGTGTTGCTGGCATTTTACCACCGAAAGCAGGTGTTCTTCTTTAGCCTCCAGTGTCCTTTGAGGCAGAATTTCAAACACTCCGTCGGAAAACATCACGATCGAATAGTTTTCCGGTAAATCCACATGGTGAACCTGGTACAAGGGCTCTCTATATAATCCGAGTGGTTGACCACCGATTTCGAGGAAGTTGGCACCCTGATCAAAGCACAGGATAGTACCCGGGAAATGCGCAGCGTTGCTGTATTCAAGAGAACTATTTTCTTGGTCGATGATGCCGAAAAACATCGTGACATGCTGTTCCAGTTTCCATTGCATAAGTTCAGAGTTGATCCAGCTCAGAATCTCCGCAGTGGATAGAAACCGGCGAAAATCATCCAGCAATCTCCGCGACAGGCTTTTCAGCAAAACAGTGATGAACGCACTGGAAGCACCATGGCCAGACACATCGGCGATATAAAAAGCGACTCTTCCGTCGAACAGCTCAAAATAGTCAATGAAATCACCGCTCATGATGAGAGAGGGGTAGAGCTGGTGGTTGAAAGTGATGCCGCGAATGGACGTTGGGGCATCAGGCAACATGGCCTGTTGTACCCGAAAACCAGATCGCTGGTCCCGCTCTAGCCGTCGGAACATTGAAGCGGACTCTTCAGATGCCGCGGCGGCTGCAGCGTTGGTACGACACTCCAGGTTGTGCTTAACGACATGGGCCAGCAGCTCTTTCTCTGCGCCTACATAGTAGATGTAATCAGAGGCACCGGCCTGAAGGTGCTCACCCATTGCCTCTTCCACGATATTGGTCGCGACCATGACAATAGTGACAAGCGGAAACTCCCGGTGGATTTTATCAATCAGCGAAAGTGAAGAATGCCCGGACTCGTTGGTGAGCAGGACAAGATCAGGAAGATCGGAACGAATAACAGGTAAGGCGTTTGGATAATCGACAATAGTTACAGCGTTAAGGCCTCCCTCCGCGAGTCGAAGCCTCATTTCCTCGGCTTCCGCAGACCCCGAGATGATCAGCAACTGATGTTTATCGTCGCTCACAACACACTTTCAATAATTCAGGCAATGCCCCCTCCTACGTCCCAACTTGCAGGAATAGGCGATAATTTTACCCCTAAACCCTATAATTACAACTGTTTAGAGGCCATTCCTTTTGTAGTAAATGACTAAAAGCGCCTATCACCTTGTTGGTTATAATCTTTAGAAATTACTGCCCTCAGGAAACATACGCCTTTAGGAAACATAGCCCTCAGGAAACATAGCCTTCAGGAAACATACGCCTTCAGAACTCATCACCAAACGGATCATCCACCTGGCCATCCTTCTCAAGAAATTCACGACGTTGCAAGTAGGCATCTCGATAAAAGATATATTTGTCACCAAACACCACGCCATCAACGGCTAACAGCTTGGCGCGAACACCCAGCAACCTGAAAGTCGCCAGGCTATTGCGGTGTGCCACAGGGTAGTAATAACGCAGCGGATCCATCCTGTGATTACCCAGGCGACCAAAGATATCCCGAGTATCGCTCGGTCCTACTCCGGGAATAACAATATAGGGGCCTCGCGGCACACCCCACACGGCCAGGGTTTGTGAAAAGTCCTCATCATGGTCGACAAGCCCCATTCGACTTGCCGGGTCAAACAGCCCACCAATCCCAATACTGGAGTTGACCAGCACTCTCCCGAGATCACTTAGCGCCTGTTTCGGCTTGCCTTGTAAGGCGTTGTTGATGATGTCACCGACATCTGAGAGGTTGCCAAAGAAATTGCGAACAGAGTATCTGACGGGCCTGGGTAATACTTTCTTATAAGCTTTGGCTGCAGGCCTGATCAGCTTCGTGTCTACGAAGTCATTAAAGCCATGGACCTTGCGATTGATCGTCTCGAACCGATCTTCGCTAGCCATCGTCACGCCCGAAAAGACCAATGCCAGCAGCATCATCATCAGCCTCATCTGCGCTTCCCCATGACTGATTCCCATTGTTTGGTTAAACGTTTCTCTGATACCGGCATGGTAGTACCGATAGACTGTGCAAACAAAGAGATTCGATACTCCTCAAGCATCCATCGGAATTTCTCAAGTTTTTCCCTGGATTCTTCATCTGCCTGTTCATATCTGGACCACCACTGCCCGACGGCCTGGACCCCTGCTGAATCATTTTCGATGTTGCCACCCAGTTTCTCCAGCCTAAGGGTAATCCCTCGAAAGTATCTTGGATACTGGCGCAACCAGTCAAAAGGAATGCCAAAGGGGAAGCCGGGTGGTATCAGATTATCCAACTGCCTGCTGACATCGTCCGCAGTGATCCGTAAGGACATTGTCTTGAGCTGATCTTCTATTGCCAGCGCCTGCTGCAATGATTGGGCTACAACTTTCGCGATTCGTTCCAGATGACCAAATAGCTCAGTTTTCTTGAGTAAGCGCTCGTCGAAACCCAGGCGGGAACTGACAGGCGACATTGATTCAACAAAGGTAATCGAAAATGCCGCCTTGACGATATTCTCCGCTAGTTCCGCACGACTTCCCCGGGTCGCAAAGTACAGCGAAAACCGATCAAAACCCGGAATGTTCTTCCCCAGATACTTTCTCTGGTCCTTTAACTGGAACATGACCAGGCGCAACAATCCCGCAGCCGATAAACTCAAAGCTTTCCACTCGGTCTCTACCAACCTCACCGACACGCTATCAAGATCATCACATAGTGCAGGGTACATGGTGACGGCAACGCCACCTTCCCTGATCTGAATAGACTGCGGCAGCTCGTCAAAAACCCAATCTGTCAGCCCTTCAATTTCGAGAGGATGTTGCTGCCGGTCCTTAAGACGTCTGCTCACTTTGTCCTCGAGTTGCTCTACCAATTGATCGAAATCTCGACCGCTCGCGACCAGTTTTCCCCTGTCGTCGACAACCCGAATATTCAAGGCAAGATGTCGATCGAGGTTCGACTCCCTGAAATCCTCTGGATCAACGCGCGTCCCGGACAGACGGAACAACCGATCCGCAAGCGCCTCAACAAGGGGCTTGCCCTCATAATCGAAGTTTTCAAGAACCCGACTGACATAGTCAGGCGCAGGAACAAAATTCTTCCGCACTGACTTTGGCAAGGATCGAATAAGTGCGAGACACTTTTCCTCGAGCAAGCCCGGCACTATCCAGTCAAACTGGGCTCTGGGTATCTGGCCCAGCAACACCAGAGGAACGTCCACGCTCACACCATCATCACGGTTCCCGGGCTCGAATTTATAGTTCAGCGGTAGACTGGCACCACCGACGTCCAGCCTGTTTGGATAAAGCGTCTCTGAGAGTTCTGCTTCCCGGCGCATCAACTCATCCCGGGTAAGTTCCATTGCCTTGGCATTCTTTGGTGAATCGTTAACAAAGTTACGCAGGTCCAGTTCGCTACAGACTTCTTTAGGGAGGACATGTTCATAAAAATCAAACAAGGCCCTGGACTCAACCAGAATGTCCCGTTTCCTTGCCTTCGATTCGATTTGCTCAATGTCACGAATCAGACGGCGGTTATTCTGGAAGAACTTCAATCGCGAGCGTAGCGCCCCCTGCACCAATGCTTTTTCAATAAAGAGCTCCCGGGCATTGCCCAAATCGACTGAACCAAAATCGACTTTCCTATCGGCTACAATCACTACACCGTAAAGCGTAACTTCCTCACGAATCATCACCAGCCCATGTTCGGCATCAAACACCGGATCATGGTGCGTACGAACCACCAGGTGCCCTGCAAGGGGTTCGATCCAACGGCTTTCAATTTCTGCAACTGTTCTGGCGAATAGGCGGGATGTTTCAACCAGCTCTGAAGACAGTATCCATTTGGGTTTTCTGGCGAACTGTGAAGAACCCGGAAAAATGAACTGTTTTCGATTCCGTGCCCCCTGGTAATCATGATCACCGGCCTTGACTGCGATGTGACCAAGCAATCCGGTTAGCAAAGCCCGGTGAACGCTACCGTAATCTGCTTCTTTCTTTCTCTCCCTGAAACCTTGCTCCTTACAAATCAACAGCAGTTGCCGATGCATCTCACGCCATTCCCGCATTCGCATGTACGACAGGAAGTTCTGTTTACAATATTTGCGTAACTGACCCTGGCCTAAAGACTGGCGTTTTAACTCGAAATCACGCCACAGCGATACGAATGCAAGAAAATCAGAGCGCTCGTCCCAGTTTTGCTTGTGAACCTCATCAGCAGCCTGCTGGTGATCAAACGGTCGCTCCCGGGGATCCTGGATGGTCAGGGCACTGGTAATAATGAGCATCTCAGCAAGACTACCCATCTGATCTGCCGCGACCAGCATTCGAGCAAACCGCAGGTCAACCGGGAATCTCGCCAGCTGCTTACCCAACCGCGATATGCGGCGCGCCTTATCAACTGCGCCCAGCTCAAAAAGTAGTGCGAAGCCATCGTTGATTTGTTTTGAGTTGGGTTGTTCAAGGAACGGGAATCTATCGATCTCACCTAATCTCAATTGCAGCATCTGGAGAATGACGGACGCTAGATTGGTCCGGAGTATTTCGGGTTCTGTGAACTCCTGCCGGGCAAAAAAATCATCTTCCGAATATAACCTGAAGCAGACACCTTCACTCACCCGCCCACAACGACCCTTTCGCTGGTTGGCACTCGCCTGGGACACCGCTTCAATCGGTAACTGCTGCACCTTGGAACGAAAGCTATAACGCGAAATTCTGGCTACACCCGGATCAATCACATATTTAACCCCAGGTACTGTCAGCGATGTTTCCGCAACATTGGTCGCCAGGATGATCCGTCTTTTTTTGTGCTCTTCAAATACGCGATTCTGTTCGTTAATACTGAGTCTTGAATAAAGTGGCAGGACTTCAAATCCGGCTGAACCTTTTCGTTTAATCTCTCTCGCCGTCTCTCGTATCTCTCTTTCGCCAGGAAGAAAGATCAGTACGTCTCCGTTTGGCATGGAGTCGATCTCTGCCAGCGTATTAATTATGGCGCGAGTAGTCAGGTCATCCTGATCGTCACTTAAAGTATCCTCTAAAGGCCGATATTGAACATCGACCGGGAAGGTTCGGCCGCTGACCTCAAATACAGGTGCATTATTAAAGTGTCTTGAGAACCGATCAACATCAATCGTCGCTGATGTGATGACTAATCTCAGATCGGGTCTTTTCGGTAGAATCTGTTTTAGGTACCCCAACAGGAAATCAATATTGAGGCTTCTCTCATGGGCTTCATCAATGATGATCGTGTCATAACGTTCGAGGAATCGATCATTTTGTGTTTCTGCCAGCAACACCCCATCAGTCATCACCTTGATCAAGGTCGAGGGCTTGCTCAGATCCTGGAACCTGACCTGGAAGCCCACCTCGTCACCAACGCTGACACTGAGCTCTTCAGCCAAGCGGTGAGCGATGGTGCGAGCGGCGACGCGCCTGGGTTGGGTGTGGCCGATCAGTCCGAATACACCCCTGCCCGCCTCCAGGCAAATCTTGGGTAACTGTGTTGTCTTTCCAGAACCGGTTTCGCCTGCAACAATGACGACCTGGTTTTCCTGGATAGCTTTGATGAGTTCAGGGGCACAGCGGGATACAGGAAGCGCCTCTGGATATGAAATCTGCGGCATCTTACCCAGGCGTTGCGCGACCAGTTGCCTGGATCGCTCAATCGCCCCTTCGAGCTTGCCTCGCTCCTTCTTTTTTTTGATTTCGCGGCGCATTCGAAAGCGGTCGGCGAGCATACACTCACCAATCTGATCTTCGAGTTCTTTGTAGGATGGGCGGGGCATGCGATAAATGGGGTCAGAGTAAAAAATCATCCCGATCAGTAGTGAGAATCGCAATGCTAGTGAATATTCTATATCAACGCATTGTTAAACTACGCTGGTGATGAGATTTTTACTCTGATCCCGTGTTTCGAACCCTAATCCCAGAACCAGGGCTTACTTCGTCAGACTGTTCATCCCCTGCTCAATACCGGAGATCGTCAGCGGGTACATCTGGTCTTCAACCAGCTTCTGGGTCAACGCAACAGAAGTCGAGTATTCCCAAGTATCCTGGGGTGTTGGGTTGATCCAGATAACTTTTGCGAAGGTATCCAGCACTCTCTGCATCCAGATAGCACCTGCCTCTTCATTCCAGTGTTCGACTGAGCCACCAGCATGGGTAATTTCATAAGGTGCCATAGTGGCATCCCCTACAAAGATGACTTTGTAGTCATGAGTATACTTGTGAAGGATATCGAAAGTGTCTATTCGCTCGCTCATGCGGCGATTGTTTTGCTTCCACAAACCGTCATAAATAAAGTTGTGGAAGTAGTAGGTCTCAAGATACTTGAACTCAGAACGTGCAGCAGAAAACAGCTCTTCACAGACCTTTACGTGAGCATCCATGGAGCCACCGTTATCCAAAATCAGCAGCACCTTCACCGTATTTCGTCGCTCTGGACGCATAATGATGTCAAGCATACCGCCATTTTTGGCAGTCTTGTCGATGGTATTGTTGATATCAAACTCGTCCTCGGCACCTTGCCTGGCAAGTTTTCGCAAACGCCGAAGAGATATCTTCATGCCACGAGTACCTAGCTCTACATTATCGTCATAGGCCTTATAGTCACGTTTGTCCCAGGTCTTCTTGCCACGACGTTTCTTACCTTTCCTGTCGTCACCTTCCTCCCCACGACCGTTTTCGCCCTTTCCTTCCTTGTCTTTTTCCTTACCTTCACCCTGAGCCGCTTCTTCTACTTCTTTTTTAAAAGCTTCGATCAGCTTTTCAAGCCCACCAAGTGATTTGATTTTTTCGAGCTCTTCAGGCGTTAGGCTCTTCTCAAACTCCCGTCGAAGATATTCGTCTGGAATCAGGGAATTAAGCAGGCTGGACAGGTCATCAAGCCCCTTAAAGTAAGAACTAAACGCACGATCAAACTTGTCATAGTGACGCTCATCCTTGACCAGCGCCATACGGCTCAGATAGTAGAACTCATCAATATCGGCGTAAACCAGTCTCGCCTTGAGCACATCAAGCAAGTGCAACAGTTCCGTGATGGAAACCGGAATACGCGCCTTTTTGAGTGTGAAAAAAAAGTTGATCAGCATCGGTGACTGTTACCTTTTGGAATTTGCGTTAGGAACGGCGTACTTACTTACCGCCAGCACCACCGCCCTGTCTTCGATTCATGAAAGCGAGTCTCTCAAGCAATTGTACATCCTGTTCGTTTTTCACCAAAGCGCCATAGAGTGGCGGAATCGCTTTCGAGGTATCACGGTTGGTCAAAATTTCATCAGGGATATCATCAGCCATCAGCAATTTCAACCAGTCAATAAGCTCGGACGTCGAAGGCTTCTTCTTCAGGCCGGGCACTTTCCTGACATCAAAGAAAATTTCCATCGCTTCCTTCACAAGATCCTGTTTAATCTTTGGATGATGAACATCAACGATACGCTTCATGGTGTCCCTATCCGGGAACTGGATGTAATGGAAGAAACAACGACGCAGGAACGCATCCGGTAGTTCTTTTTCATTATTACTGGTGATGATCACCACGGGTCGCTGGATAGCCTTGACTGTTTCGCCGGTTTCATAAACGTGGAATTCCATGCGATCAAGTTCAAGCAACAGGTCATTAGGAAATTCGATGTCCGCCTTGTCAATCTCGTCAATCAGCAGAACCACCTTTTTTTCTGCCGTGAAGGCTTCCCACATCTTGCCTTTTTCAATGTAGTTATTGATGTCGTGTACACGATCGTCGCCTAGTTGCGAATCACGCAATCGCGATACCGCATCATATTCGTACAAGCCCTGCTGGGCTTTGGTCGTCGATTTGATATGCCAGGAAATCAATTCCATACCAAGTGAACTGGCTATTTCCTCGGCGAGCATCGTTTTACCGGTGCCGGGCTCACCCTTGATAAGAAGCGGCCGTTCTAGTTCAACTGCGGCGTTGACCGCCATCTGCAATTCTTCTGTGGCGATATAAGTAGATGTGCTTGAAAATTTCATTAATGGCGACTTCCCAACATAAAAGTCCGGCAATATAACGTCTGGCTATTAATTATGCCAGCCGATTCCATCCGGCGAATAAGGTCTTCTCAACCCTCCTGATGGTTGCTTGCCCCAAGGAAACGCCGCCCAATCAGCGTTGCCAGCATTACAGCGGTCGCCAGCAGCAACGCGAGAGACCCTGCAAGCCCATTATCCGAGGTACCCAGCAACACGTCTATAAGGACCACCACCATCGCGGGTGCCAGATGTTCATGTGCTTCACCGGTAAACCAGGGTGTATAGATCACCACCAGCGAGATACCACGCAACAATTCCCGCCAGCCTCGATGTGCAACGAGCTTCGTTAGCTTCCACCAGAACAGGCTAAATATGAGGCCGCTACCGATATAGACCGCCCACGCGACGAAATACTGATAATGGCCGATAAACTCATTCACTCTTTTTCACCCTGGTCCTGCTTCACCCAGGTAATAATGTGATCTTCCATAGCATCAGGATGAACGTACAACTCCGAGACGCACTTCTCCTTAACTGAAATTCCAGCCTCGTGAACTGTCTCTGGTGAACCCGAAACGAGGGGATGCCACCATTCCAGGTCCTTGCCTTCAGCGACCAGCCGATATGCACAGGTAGTTGGTAGCCATCCGTAGTCGAGCGCACCGACGGGAGTCAACTGGATGCAATCCGGCACAAGTATTGTCCTCTCCTCGTATCTGGTACAGGCACATTTGTCTTCATTCAGGTACTGGCACACTACTGACGTGTAGTGAACCTCTTCGGATTCTTCATCTTCAAGCTTGTGCAGGCAACAGCGAGCGCAGCCATCACAGAGGGATTCCCATTCTTGGGCTGACATGTCAAAGATGGACTTCTCTTTCCAGAATTCAGCCATCTTTGTGATAAACGTGGTGATGCTCTGCAGGAGGCAACTGCAGGTGATAGCCGTGCTCTTTCAGGTTAGCCATGACAACCACAGGATCTTCTTTAGCCAGGCTTCTTTCTTCCGTCAGCTCAAGACTCAACGCGATTTCCACTTGTCCTAACTGCTGCCGAAGCGCCTCTGGAATATGTTCAACACCCTGGTCCGCCAGCACATATAAATAATAGTTTTCCTTATTGACGCTCTTATAGACATCACAGGCAATCTTCATGAACCGGGTTCCGACAGCTCAGCCAGCAAAGCCTCACCTATAACAGACTCTCTCCAACCACCTAGTTCACCCGGCAAATGATACTGGCCCTGTGCATCTTCCGATCGAATAAGCTTTTCAAGGTGCCTGCGTTTTGTCAGCAGCTCCGGGGCGACCGAGAGACTCAAGGCGCGTTCTTCAACCACCTGCTTCAACCGTTTGAGTTTTTTGTTGTTAATTGGCGCATCGGTTCGAACAAAGATTTCAGGACAATCCGCCTCAGACACCAGTTTCGCTTCAGCTTGAATAACCTGGATCTGGTCGCCGTATTTCCTAACCTGTCGTGAAGTCATGCCTGCTCCGCTCTGAAACCCCTGCATGCCAGTGATTTCTTCCTTCACGATTAAGATCAGGGACTTCTGGTCCACGACCCGATTCCGGGGAATGTCTTCTTTTCGTGCAGTGATTTCGCGCCAGGAACACAAAGCCTTCAGCAGGTTTAATTGCATTCGGTTCAATTGCCACAAGCCTTTGAATTTTTTATAACTGTCTTCCGGCGCTGCAACCGTCGGAATACCCTGTCCGAGCCCCAGCGATTCTGCTTCGACCCAACCAAGCTTCGGTCCACCCTCCAGCGCTTCGAGCTGGACCTTGTAGACCTCCAGCAAATGAATGACGTCGAGTGCAGCATAATCCAGCTGACTGGTGGTCAGCGGCCTTGCCAGCCAGTCTGACCGAGTCTGATCTTTCGACAGACTGATATCCAGGTAATGTGCAACCAATGCCTGATACCCGACTGAAAAACCAACGCCCAAAGCCGCACTTGCGATTTGCGTGTCATAGACCGGCGAGGGGACCAGACCCATAGCATATTGGAACACTTCCATATCTTCCGAACAGGCGTGCAGCACCTTGAGTAGCGAACGCTCCTCCATAACAGCTTTGAGCGGCTCGATACTGGAAACACTTAACGGATCAATCAGGAAACAGTCTGCACCAGTGTATATCTGGATTAGCCCGACTATCGGGTAATAGGTGTTGAATCTGGCGAACTCCGTATCGAGTGCGATGACAGATACTTCGAGACACGCTTCCACAACTTCCTGAAGTTGTTCATCCGTGTCGATATAGCGATACTCTGGTGCCACTTCTTGATTCCTTTTTTAGATACTTTTCCTGCCTTCAAAAGCGTGAGACAGCGTGCCTCCATCGACGTACTCAAGTTCACCGCCAAGCGGGATACCTTGTGCAAGACGACTGATCGTTATATTCAGCGGTTTTAATGCTTCAGCGATGTAATGGGCAGTAGCTTCCCCTTCAACGGTGGATGACACTGCCAGGATAATTTCCTGGATACCTGACCCACACCGCCTGATCAGGTGATCAATACCAATTTCATCAGGTCCCCGCCCATCTATTGGGGAGAGAGTCCCCATCAGCACAAAGTACTGGCCGCGGTAACTGAGGGATTGCTCTATGGCGATCACGTCCGATGGCGCTTCGACAACGCACATTATGGTGGATCCTCTATTTCCATCACTGCAAATTTCACACAACTCGGCTTCGGTCAGGTTTCTACAGGATTTGCAGTGACCAATCTTCTCTATCGCTTCGCTGAGAATCCGCGCGAGGTGGCGACCACCTTCCCGATCCCGCTCTAACAGGTGCAGCAACATTCGCTGCGCGCTTTTTGGCCCTACGCCCGGTAAACACCGAAATGCGTCAATGACCTGTTCGATTAGTGTCTGTTCTTTCATTTTAAGAGAATGGCAACTTGAATCCAGGCGGCAGAGGAATACCGGCTGTCAATTCAGACATTTTGTCTTGCTGGTTTTTCTCTGCACGGCGAACTGCATCATTCATGGCCGCGGCGATCAGGTCTTCAAGGACATCCTTGGCCTCACCCAGCAGGCTACTATCGATATTAACCTTCCGTACATCGTGCCTTCCCGTCATGGTAATCTTTACCAGACCAGCGCCTGACTCACCAGTCACCTCCGTCTTCGCAACGTCTTCTTGCAGTTTCTGAACTCGTTCCTGCATTTGTTGGGCCTGTTTCATCAAGTCACCCAGCCCCTCACCTAACGCCATCGTTGTTACTCCCAGATCTTAATAAATAGATCTTAATAAATAGATCTTAATAAATCGTTGCTGATTAAAATTAATTGCCGAGCGGCGCAATACTCTTAGGATCCAGCTTGCCGTTGAAACTTTCTATTAACTGCTGGACGTACTGATCACCCTGAATGTCAGCAACTGCCTGGGCGAGACTCTGCTGTTTCTCACGCTCAGCACCCTGAGCAGGCGTTTCCACGCTGGGCGCACCGACCTCGATCGATACTTTTATTTCCTGGCCATACAATCGGCCCAGGGCCTCTGCAATGCGACTCTCATAGGTTTTATTCCAGAGACTGGCATGATTTTCACTAAGCTTTAGAACACATTGGTGATCATTTGCACTATAGAGCTCGCAATTCGCTGCCAGAGAGGCTGCAACCCCCGAGAGTGAGAGCGCTCCAAGTATCTCAGCCCAATTTGCGGGGGAAAATTCCGGAGCGGGCTCTTGATCTCGCTGAGGCTCTTCGTTTCGCTGAGGCTCTTTGTCTCGCTGAGGCTCTTCGTTTCGCTGAGGCTCTTCGTTTCGCTGAGGCTCTTTGTCTCGCTGAGGCTCTTTATTTCGCTGAAGCTCTTTATTTCGCTGAGGCTCTTTATTTCGCTGAGGCTCTTTATTTCGCTGAGGCTCTTCGTTTCGCTGAGGCTCTTGATCTCGCTGAGGCTCTTTATTTCGCTGAGGCTCTTGATCTCG
>JABJED010000336.1 GCA_018665025.1 Gammaproteobacteria bacterium | reverse complement strand
CTTCCGAGGGCACTACCGGTTTTCGCGCATTTTGCCGGGTTATCTGCGGAGGAGGTTTTGCGAGCGGCTACATCGGATTGTGCAGAGGCGATTGGGCTTGGCGGAATAACCGGTCTAATCAGACCTGGCTACTCTGCGGATTTTGTTCTCTATGAAGAGGATCCATTGCTAAATCTTGAAGTGCTGGAAAAACCCTTCATGGTTGTGAGCCGAGGCCGAGAGATTCAGCCAGGCTAGTCTTCCTCTTGCCTGTCCAAAATGACATAACCAGGCTGACCATTGTCGCGATGGCTAGCGAGATATGTGGTCTGTTGACCTGATTTTATGCGGCTGTAATCAGCTGTCCTTGTCTGCTAGTCGTGGATTGACACACCCGTCTCATCTAGGTAGTTTGCAGGCTGATAAAAGCTACGGACTTCTAATGGAAAACTTGTTTGATTTATCCGGTAAGGTCGCTGTGGTCACCGGGTCCACAAAAGGTATCGGGCGGGCAATTGCGCAGCAGATGGCCTTTAATGGCGCTGATGTTGTGATCTCTAGCCGTAAAGAGGATGCATGTCAGAGCGTTGCAGATGAAATAAATGCCGGGCTGAACGGGAAGGGCGGTAAAGCCATCCCCATCCCATGCCACATTGGTTACAAGGAACAGATGCAACATTTAGTAGATAGCACCCGGGAACAACTGGGCAAGATTGATATCCTGGTCTGCAATGCGGCTGTCAATCCCTACTACGGTTCCATGATGGACATCCCTGATACCGCATTTGAAAAGATTCTTGATTCCAATGTGAAGTCCAACCACTGGCTTTGCCAATTAGTACTGCCGGAAATGGTCGAGCGCAAAGATGGCGTTATTCTGATTGTCTCGAGTGTTGGCGGATTGCATGGAAGTGCGGTGCTGGGAACCTACGGTATTTCAAAAGCCGCTGATATGGCGCTTGCAAGGAATATTGCAACAGAGTTTGGGCCGCATAATATTCGTGCCAATGCTATTGCACCGGGATTGATTCGCACCGATTTCGCGAAGGCATTGTGGGAGAACCCGGAGACATTGAAGGCGACCACAGCCAATGCCAGTCTCAGGAGAATAGGTGAGCCGGAGGAAATCGGCGGCGCGGCAGTTTTTCTTGCGTCTAGGGCGGGTAGTTTCATGACTGGACAAACGGTCGTGATTGACGGCGGACGCTGAACTCACACTTGATTGGCTCAATTAGTTTGTTGATTTCAGGCGCTAAGCTACTGCTTTAGTAGAAAATATTGTGCTTGTTGGGTACTATCAGTCACTTTGTGGTAGTCAGGTTTAGAAGGCGTGGAACGAAGAGATTTCCTCAAAATCTTCTCAATAGGAACAGTCGCAGCGATGAGTGGACAGCTCGTTCATCGCGCTGCTTTTGTGCCTGAAAACATCCCGTTTGAGGATATGGATACCAGCATCCGGGAAGTGGCGAATTCCATTGAGTTAATGTCGACCCCGGCGCCAAATTCCGCGAATTACCTCAATGCTTTTCTTCCGAATCAGCGGCACCTCGCAGCAATAAATCAACCAATCCTGGCGACAACAAGCAGCCCTGACCTTGGCCAGTACATCGCCAAGATGATCGACTTTGAGCAGTCTCATGCAGCGGACGTCTATCTTGAGCGGGATCAGTACCCGGTTCTTATTTCCAGCTTCAACCGTATAGATCGTGTTCAAAACCTGGTGGGTCACGGTAACTTCAATGTTGTAAGTTTTGACGAAATGCTTGGCTACGGTCGGCGCTACAGAAGCGTTGGTGAGTTCACGCTGGCAGAAAAGACGTTCCTGGAAGAGCTATTTACTTCGAATGCACGGCGATATGGTTTTTTGGGCAAGAAAGTAATCGATGAATTGACTGCACCCATTCCCGCAAAGGATCGAAAGAAAGTCGGACGCACTGGCCATTTCCTGTACAGGGGTGAATCCGAGAGACTTTATAAAAAGCTTCAGCAGGATCTTGGCACAAGTATCGTGCTGACTTCTGGAATCAGGAGCGTCGTTAAACAGACTCATCTGTTTCTTGCGAAGACGATTCAATCGAAAGGAAACCTGTCGAAAGCATCACGAAGTCTCGCGCCTCCCGGGCATTCTTATCATGGTGTGGGTGATTTTGATGTTGGTAAGGTCGGCTTTGGCCGGAAAAACTTTACTCAAGCTTTCGCTGACACCGACGAATTTCGGAAATTGGTCGATCTCGGTTATGTCGATATTCGCTATCCTCGAGGCAATATGTTCGGTGTTCGCTATGAACCCTGGCACATTAAGGTAGTGTAATCCGGGCAGCGGCTATCGCCAGAAGAATCGCGGCTTCTCCCAGGCAAATCCAGCCTAGTGCTCTTGCGGTCTCGTTTGTTCCTTCCCTTCGCCCACGGGTGAAATACGCAAAGCGAAAGCGACTCTGGTCTATTTCAGACAGGATGCCGATGAATGCGGATCTCCCTCTCACTAGATCCAGACCGCCAAGGGTGACGACAAATGCACACCAAAAAGCGAACATCTCGGTCGTCCAGTTTGGGTCGTTGTGAACCTGTAGGTTGTAGAGCGGTAGAAACGGAGCAAGTGTAAGAGAGATATCGTACAGGAACTTTGATGAATCAAGCTTCTCCAGCCCACCATCTTCGATGAAAAGCCTGAGACAGAACGCTGGGCCATAGATAAGCCAAAACATCAGTCCACAATAACCAATAAACTGAATCGTACTTCCAAGGGTATTCTGGAAATCTGTCGGATAGGTGACAAGGACCGTCGAAATCGATAACAGAATGAGAATAACGAAGCCTGCAATAAACAGACATGCTGAGAGCATGGAGACCCGGATGGATTTATGTGAGTGGCCACGGATCATCGTGACAGCGATATCTCCTGTAGCGGCAAGTCCTCCCAGCAGGATCAACGCCAGGGAGAGGTTGTAATAGCTATATGGCGCGAAGAACTGCTCCCTGGCGAGCTGTTGGAAACCGCAAACAACGAACCAGAGACTCGCGAGGGTCACAAGTCCGGCAGGCCACAAACCGAATGATTGCATAGCCTCCGTTTTCCAGTCGATTCTGGGAGAAAGCCGTTCTGCGGCCTTGATGCTTAGCCCGGTTGCTGTTGCCAGATCAAACGTATTGCGAATCAAGCCCACCCGATTTCTGAAATCAACAATATAGATGGACCTCTTGGGACCTATCCCCTCGAGCTGCTGGAGTTCCCCAATTGTTGCCTCATTAATGCTTATCAGCGAAGATGCCACTTCTTTGCTCTTATACGATGTTAAGAGCCTGATAGTGTAAATCAGAAAAGACTGGAGATAGAAATTATGGAAGAAGTGAAAACATCAACACGGGCACTTTTGGTTAGTGCCGTAATTCTGTTGATTATTCTTGTTACGGGCCCGTTGGGGTACAAATTTTCAATGGTGCCGTTGCAACCTTCGTTAGTCAGTCTGCTGATTGCCGTTGCAGGCGGTGCGCTGGTTTTTCTGATTGGACTGGTCTATCTGGTCATTGCGATGCGGTCTGACCTTGGAAGAAATCGAAATCTGGTCATTGTATCGATGATCCTGGGCCTGATACCTGTTGGGATTATTGGACCACAAATGGTAGCTGCAGGTGATGTTCCACCTATTCATGACATAACGACAGACACCGCTAATCCACCTGCGTTTGTTGCGATTGTACCTTTGCGGGAGAACGCCCCCAATGGCTACGAGTACGGTGTTACTGAAGCGTGGCCTGCTGAGAAACTTGGCGCCACTACTATGGAAGCCTATCCTGACCTGAAACCCATCGAATCCGATTTGTCCGTGGCGGATGCAGTTGACCGTACGGAAGATGCCCTGCGGGCCATGGGCCTTGAGATCGTGGCGGTAGATAAGGAAGCGGGTCTGGTCGAGGCGACCGCGACGACCTTCTGGTTTGGTTTCAAGGACGACATGGTAGTCAGGATCGTTGGCAACGGAGAAGGCTCCAGAATTGATCTGCGATCAATGTCGCGAGTCGGACAGAGTGATGTGGGTGCGAACGCTGCCCGGATTATTGATTTTGTCGACCGTTTTTAGTTCTGGTCAGTGAACTCAGCGTTGATTAACCGTTAAGCCTGGAGATAATCAGGTCATTCACCTGTTTTGGATTGGCTTTACCAGCCGTTTCCTTCATTACCTGGCCCACGAAGAAACCAAGCAGCTTTGTCTTTCCGCTTCGGAATTGCTCAGCTTGCTTGGGATTGTCAGCGATTATACGGTCGACAATGGGTTCAAGCTCGTGGCTATCTGAGACCTGAACCAGGCCTTCGGATTGAATGTAGTCGTCGACAGAATCAGTCTTCCCTTCCCACACAGCATTGAAAACGTTTTTGGCTATTTTCCCGGAAATCGTACCATCCTGAATTCGAACGATTATCTCTGCCATTGTCTGGGCCGTCACGGGGGAATCAGAGATTTCAATATTGTCTCGATTCAGGCCGCCCAGAAGATCGCCTTTTACCCAGTTCGCAGCCATGATGGGGTCGCTGCAAATGTTTACACAGGCTTCAAAATAGGTTGCCAGCCCAAGCTCGGAGGACAACACGCGACTATCTTCATCTGTTAATCCCATTTCCGTGTGGAACCGAGCCCGTTTTTGCGCCGGGAGTTCCGGCATCGAGTCTCGAACTTTAGCGATAAATGCGTCGTCTATGATAACGGGCAATAGATCGGGTTCAGGGAAGTATCGATAATCAGTCGCCGTTTCTTTACTGCGCATGGGTCGCGTTTCGTCTTTGTCTGGGTCGTAAAGCCGGGTTTCCTGCGTAATTTTGCCGCCGGACTCCAGTACTTCAGTTTGACGGACTACCTCGTACTTTATCGCGGCTTCAAGGAACCGGAAAGAGTTTACATTTTTGGTTTCTGTCCGGGTGCCATACGCGTCGGCGCCTTTTTTTCGGAGTGAAACGTTAGCATCGCAGCGTAACGAGCCCTGTGACATATCTCCATCGGAAACTGAAAGGTAGGTGACCAGCTGGTGAATCGTCTTCGCATAGCTGACGGCTTCTTCGGCACTCCTCATGTCCGGCTCTGAAACAATTTCCAGCAATGGGGTTCCTGCTCGATTTAGATCGATACCGGTCATACCATGAAAATCCTCATGCAGGGATTTCCCCGCGTCCTCTTCGAGGTGGGCACGGGTCACGCGGATGGTCTTCGTTGTACCGTCAGCAAGGGTAATTTCAACTTCACCACCCAAGACAATGGGCTCATCCATCTGGGTGATCTGGTAGCCTTTGGGAAGGTCTGGGTAGAAATAGTTTTTCCGATCGAAACAGGAGCGAGTGCCGATGTTTGCACCGATACCAAGACCAAAGGCGATTGCTTTGGGGTAAATAGCTTCGTTTACTACAGGAAGCACCCCCGGTAGCGCCAGGTCTAGTGCGCTGGCCTGGGTATTGGGTTCTGCACCGAAAGTCGCGCTTGACCCAGAAAAGATCTTTGAAATAGTCGATAGCTGGACGTGAATCTCCAGCCCGATGACAACCTCCCACTCGCCGCTCATGTTGAGAGCTCCGGGGCCTGTTTGTGCCAGTCGGTTTGTGCCTGGAACTGGTGGCCTAAATTTAACAATGTGGCTTCATCAAAATAGTTACCAATCAACTGTATGCCTGCAGGTAGATCCTCGATAAAACCAGCGGGCAGGGAGATGGCAGGCAAGCCGGCAAGGTTTGCTGAAATTGTGTAAATATCTTGTAGGTACATGGCCTGTGGTTCATCTGCATTTGCACCGATCTTGAATGCTGGACCTGGCGTCGTTGGTCCCAGGATCGCATCAACTGATTTGAATGCTTCAAGGAAATCATTTTTTATCAGGCGGCGTATCTGTTGCGCCTTTTTGTAGTAAGCGTCGTAGTAGCCCGCCGAGAGGGCGAAAGCACCAACCATAATACGGTTTTTTACTTCCTGGCCGAAACTTTCGCTCCGCGATCTTTTGTACAGATCCTCCAGGTTTTCCGGGTTCTCACAACGATATCCAAACCTGACACCGTCGTAGCGTGACAAATTGGCCGAGCATTCGGCCGGTGCGATGATGTAGTAAGCGGGAATTGCCATAGGGGAGGTTGGCAGGCTAATGTCCATGAATTCAGCGCCCAGCTTCGATAGTACGTCTATTGCCTCCTCGATGACACGTGACATTTCCGGGTCCAGGCCTTTCATATATTCAACACACAATCCTATCTTTTTACCCTTAAGATCCTGAGATAGGGATTTGGAATAATCCTCTACCTGCACGGCTGAAGACGTTGAGTCCTTTTCATCCACACCCGCCATAGCAGAGAGTAGTAGTGCGCAATCTTCTGCGGTAGTGGCTAGCGGTCCTGCCTGATCCAGGCTGGAGGCGTAGGCGATCATTCCCCAGCGAGACACTCGACCATAGGTCGGTTTAATCCCTGTGATACCGCAGAATGCCGCCGGTTGTCTTATGCTCCCTCCGGTGTCAGTGCCCGTTGCGGCTGCGCATAGTCTTGCTGCAACTGCGGCAGCGGACCCGCCTGATGAACCGCCAGGAACCCGGTCAACTTGCCACGGGTTTTTCACAGCGCCAAAGTAACTGGATTCGTTTGACGAGCCCATGGCGAACTCATCCATATTGGTTTTACCCAAAGACAGCGCGCCCGCATTCCTTAGCAGGGAGACGACCGTTGAGTCGTAGGGTGAAATAAAATTGTCGAGCATTTTTGAACCAGCAGTGGTTCTCACGCCGGCTTCACAGAAAATATCTTTGTGGGCCAGTGGTATTCCTAGCAGAGGCTTCCGTTCACCTGCCGCTCTTAACTGGTCCGCCTGCCTGGCTTTTTCGAGAACATCCTTCGAGATGCTGACAAAAGCGTTCAGCGACTGGTGGTTTTCAATCCTGTCGAGATATGTCTGGGTAAGTTCAACAGAAGAATACTCACCCTTGCTGAGATCATCAAGTTGCTGGCTGAGGGAGCGATTTATCATCTACTCGACTACCCTTGGGACAAGATATAATCCGGATTCGGTTGCGGGGGCAAGGGATTGGAAAAGTTCCCGCTGGTTTTCTTCGGTAACCACGTCTGGCCTAAGCTTTTGCGAAGCATCCAGTGGGTTCGATACAGGTTCAACACCTTCTGTATTAATGGCCTGCATTTGGTCAGCCAGCGCCAGAATATTCTGCATTCCTTCGGCTAACTGCTGTATATCTGCGTCATCCACCTTCAGTTGTACCAGTTCGGCGATATTTCTGACGACTTCTTCAGTCACGTCCACGTGTTTTATCCAGCTACGTTATCAAGGCGAGGAATGCTAATGAGGTTTGCAGGAATACGCAAATTTTCAGGCTCTGAACCCGCTCGGAGCAGATCATTTGGGGTGCAGCTGATGCCAGGTAGCGCAAAATGGAAATAACTCCATTATTCAGGGGGTGAGTGGTTTAAAAAACGGGCAGACTGCCTATATAAAACTCTCCCCGAATGATAGAGTTACGAAAGTTTTTGAAAGCAAATAATAAGGTCAGCATGTCTCCGTTGCCCATCATTTCCATCGTCGTATCTCAGAGGTCCTGATTGGATGTTTAAGCGCCTTCGAGGCCTGTTTTCCAATGATCTGTCGATAGATCTCGGTACGGCCAATACGCTCATTTACGTTCGCGGCCAGGGTATCGTCCTAAACGAGCCTTCAGTGGTCGCGATTCGCAATAATAACAACCAGAAAAACGTCGCCGCCGTCGGCATTGATGCCAAGAGAATGCTTGGCCGGACCCCCGGAAACATAACGGCGATCCGACCCCTGAGAGATGGTGTGATCGCAGATTTTCAGGTAACTGAACGGATGCTCCAGCACTTTATCAAGAAAGTGCATGAGAATAGCTTCATTCGTCCGAGTCCCAGAGTCCTCGTTTGTGTACCCTGTCAATCCACGGAAGTTGAACGACGAGCCATCAGGGAGTCCGTGATCAGCGCTGGCGCCCGTGATGTTCGATTGATTGAAGAGCCAATGGCCGCCGCCATTGGCGCGGGCTTACCCGTTCACGAGGCAATAGGGACGATGGTGGTAGATATTGGCGGTGGGACGACAGAGATTGCTGTTCTCTCACTTAACGGCGTTGTCTATGCGCAATCGGTCCGAGTAGGTGGGGATCGATTCGACGAAGCGATAACAAGCTATGTGAGGCGCACCCAGGGCAGCCTGATTGGTGATGCCACGGCAGAAAGAATCAAACAAGAAGTTGGTATGGCATTCCCGTGTAACGACGTGCGGGAGATTGACGTGAGAGGAAGAAACCTGGCTGAAGGTGTACCGAGGAGTTTTACGCTGAATAGCAACGAAATCCTTGAAGCGCTTCAGGAACCGCTTTCGGTGATAGCTCAGGCAGTGAAGGGGGTGCTTGAACAGACGCCGCCGGAACTTGCTTCGGATATAGCCGAAAGTGGACTGGTACTGACAGGAGGAGGATCGTTGCTGCGCGAGTTAGACAGGCTGTTGTCCAGTGAAACAGGATTGCCGGTTATCGTCGCGGAAGATCCACTCACCTGTGTTGCCAGAGGTGGTGGCCGAGCCCTGGAGTTGATGGACGACAGAGCAGACAGCGATGTGCTTTCTATTCAGTAAACTTTCGTCGTCCTGGATAAACGGCAGCGGAGACGCTCAATCGATTTGGTGTGCAACTTCTGATGTCTGGAGGTAAACCAAATCAAAGCCCTGTTCCTAGAAAAATCCACGCTTGGTTACCAGATGCTCGGTCTTGGTGTGCTTTCCCTTGTTCTTGGGTTTGTGGATCATACGACCAGTTGGCTGGATGGTTCCAGGTCTGCACTGACCGTTGCGCTAACACCCATTGTCGTGACAGCTGATCTTCCAAATCGTAGCGTTCGTGGCATCCAGGGTGTTTTTAGTTCAAGGGAAGACCTGCGTAGGCGAATCACCGGTCTTGAGAGTGAACTGATCTTTCTTCGGGTTACGACTGAAAAGATGGCGGCGCTCATATCAGAGAATAATCGGCTCAGGGGTCTGCTTGGATCGGCGGCTAAACTTCAAGACAACGTGTTGGTCGCGGAACTTGTGGGCGTTAACCCGGACCCTGAAGAACAGGAAGTAGTAATAGACAAGGGTTCTGAAGATTCTGTGTTTGTGGGACAACCGGTCCTGGATTCGCGAGGGTTGGTTGGACAGGTAGTAGAAGTGAGCCCTTTCAGTAGCCGGGTTCTTTTAATCAGTGACGAGCGACATTCAGTCCCGGTACAGGTGCTCCGAAGTAACCTCAGGTTTATCGCTCAGGGTACCGGTATCGACCAGCAACTGGAGTTGCAGCATGTTAACTCCACCGCTGATATAAAGGTGGGCGACCAGTTGCTGTCTTCGGGTCTTGGCAACCGGTTTCCAGTGGGATATCCGGTTGGTGTTGTAGATAAAGTAACTTTCAAGCCAGGAAAGCCATTTGCAGAGGCCCTGGCGAAGCCGAACGCGCAACTGGACAGGTCCAGGCACGTTTTGCTCGTATTCACAGAGCGCAGGGTTTCGGAACAGACGAACACTAGCACGGGAAAGGGTGATGATCGCGGTGGCTGACAATAAGACCGGGGGGCTGGTCACCATCTGGGTCACCATTTTTGCGGGCATGGTACTCGCAGTAGTACCTATGCCTCAATTTGTCCCGGCAGAGTTGGGGTTTCTTCGACCTGATTGGGTCGCCATGGTCCTGGTATACTGGATCATTGCATTGCCACATCGGGTTGGTATTCCCACGGCATGGCTGGCTGGTATTGCGGTGGATGTATTGCTGGGCAGCCTGATAGGCCAACACGCATTGTCTTACGTTCTAATCGCCTATGTTGCTTTGAGCCTGTACCAGCGGCTTCGGATGTTTTCGGTGTGGCAACAGGCCACTGTTCTTTTCGCGCTTCTAGGGCTCAATCAATTGGTTGGGTTTTGGATCGAGAGTATTGCTGGCCTTGCAGACTGGAGCTTTTGGTATCTGCTGCCTGCCTTATCTGGTGCATTTTTATGGCCCTGGGTGTTTTTGATGCTTAGATCCCTGCGCCGATGGATTGGGATGACATGACAACTAATCTGATTCTCGCGAGTGGCTCACCAAGGCGAAAGCTTTTGCTCGAGCAGTTGGCAATTATTTTTGAGATACAACCACCGGATGTAGATGAATCTGTAGTAACGGGGGAAGCACCGGAGATTTATGTCACCCGGCTATCTAAAAAAAAAGCACAGAGCGTCGCGGAAAAACACGATAGTGGAGCGGTGATTCTTGCGGCGGATACTATTGTCGTATTGCACGGGAACATACTTGGGAAACCGGAATCCAAAGAACATGGCTTGCAAATGTTAAATGAACTTTCGGGGACGAGGCATGACGTTTTAACGGGTGTTTCAATTTGCAGTGGATCCAGAACTGAGACGTTCTGTGTAAGTACAGAAGTCAGCTTCCGACACCTGGAGGAAAAGGAAATCGCCTGGTACTGGGAAACCGGCGAGCCACGTGATAAAGCCGGGTCGTATGGTTTGCAGGGGGCGGGCGCAGCATTTGTGGAGACTCTTACAGGAAGTTATTCAAACGTGATTGGTTTACCGCTTAGCGAAACCGTGGTGATGCTAAGAGACTTTTCGATTGAATGTCTCGGACAGAAAGAACTTTCATCAGGTTAAGGCAGGCGAGATGGCTGAAGAAATATTCATCAATGTATCTGCAAACGAGACTCGAGTAGGCGTCGTTGAGCAGGGCTTACTTCAGGAAGTTTTTATTGAGAGAACTGAAACGAAAAGCAGTATTGGCAACATCTATAAGGGGAAGGTGGTTCGTATCCTTCCCGGAATGCAAAGTGCGTTCGTTGATATCGGGCAAGAGAAGGCAGCGTTTATGCACGTGACTGATCTTATCGATAGGCATGAGGTCTTTGATAAGGCCCATGGTGCAGAGCATCCAGCGATTACCAGCCTGTTGTATGACGGTCAGGAGCTATTGGTGCAGGTAACCAAAGAACCAATCGGCACGAAGGGAGCGCGGATTACCAGCAATCTCTCTATGGCATCGCGATATCTCATCTATCTGCCTGGTAGTTCCCATATAGGCATTTCCGAGAGAATCGAGGATCAAGATGAACGTAAAAGACTCAAGGGTATTCTCGAGGACCTGAGTGACGTTGAAGAGGGCTTTATTGTCAGGACTGCTGCAGAAAATGCCAACGGTGAAGACATCATCAAGGATGCTGGATACCTCCGAAGCCGTTGGGAAGGCATCCGCAGTGAGGGATTAGTGGCCAAAAGCCCTGAAGTTGTATACGAAGACCTTCCTCTGCCACTGCGAGTGATGCGAGACATCATTAATACAAACACCACCGGTATTCTGGTTGATCATTCGGAAACTCACATCGTCCTTGGCAAATTCTTGTCTGACTATATTCCTGAAAAAGAAAGTTGTCTCAGGGAGATACCATCAGACCAGGTGCTGTTTGATATGCACCAACTGGATGACCAGATTGAAGCTGCCCTCGATCGGAAAGTACCCCTCAAGTCTGGGGGTTACCTGGTGATTGACCAGACCGAAGCAATGACGACTGTTGATGTGAACACCGGCGCATACGTGGGCAAGAAAGACCTGGAGGATACAATTTATCGAACGAATCTCGAGGCTGCCGCGGCGATACCGAGACAATTGAGGCTGCGAAATATTGGCGGCATCGTCATTATCGATTTCATCGATATGATCAATGAGGAACACAAGCGCCAGGTGCTTCGGATGCTGGAGAAAGGACAACAATCGGATCGCGTGAAATGCAACGTCACCCAGATATCGGAGTTGGGGCTGGTAGAAATGACGCGCAAACGGACCTATGGAAGTTTGCTCAAAATGATTTGTGAACCCTGTGAAGTTTGTGACGGTCGTGGTTTTATCAAGTCCGCAGAGTCCGTTTGCCTGGAGATATTCGTAAACCTGCAGCGTAAGGCAAAAGAGGTAACAGGCAAAGAATGCCTCATTATGGCTTCACAGACAGTTGTCGATAGACTGATTGATGAGCAGGCTAACAATGTCCGCGAACTGGCAGCGTTACTCGATGTTGATATCTCGTGCCAGGTTGAACCAGGGTACACGCAGGAGCAATACGACATCGTCATCTCTATTATTGAGAGAGCTCAGGCTAAGTAGATGTTCCTTCGAATCACGAAAGGGTTGTTCAGAAGCGGCTGGTGGCTAGTGCTTGGAATGCTAGTCATCGCTGCTGTTTACCTTTCCCTTGGCCGGCTGGCCACACTCTCAGTTGAAGCTAATCAGCATCAGATTGAACGTTACCTGCGAAACAGTGGTCTGGACTTCGTTGAGCTCGGCGCTATCGCAGGAGATTGGCGGGTTCATGACCCACGCTTCATCGTGAGAGACATTTCCGTGAAGCCGCTTGGCGAACCTGCCCTTGATATAGATTTGCTTGTCCTCAGGGTCGATTCTGTCCGTAGTTTGATGGGTGGTGTCCCCATCGTGACGGAAATGGAGGTATCTGGTATCAGGTTCGCCGTTGAGCGCGATGAAGAGGGATTCCGGATAAAGGGTTTCAAGCGAGGTGATGGGAACTTAAATTTAGACTATGTGCTTGACTCCCTGCCACACCTTGAATTGTTGAAGGTGGATGGGATAAACGTTGCTCTCATCGGCCCCAATATAGAGATGCATCTTGTATCGCATTGGGATCAGCCCTGGGTTGTTAGCGCAGAAAGTGAGGTGAAACAGGTTTCTTTTCCGCTTTTTCTGGAAAGAAAACAACCTAACGGCATGACGCTGCGTCATCGGTTGAGTCTCTCTGGCTATTACCAGGGAGACTTAAGGGAATCTGATTTCGTCTCCAGGCTTTACCTTGAAGCACCGCGAATTGATCTTGAAGGTTTCACCCCTGCTTTTGAGCTCGCGGGACGACGATTGTCTGCAGCCAGACTCGCCACCAGAATTTGGCTGACTCTCGAACCCGGCTCGCTGGATGTGACAGGTGAGATCGAGTTAACGGACGTGTCGCTGGAGGGAGAAAGTCACAACCTGCTGGATGAGGTCACATCCAGATTCCGTTTTCATGGGGAGTCGATTGGTCGAGGTACATTGTCGATTCCAAAGGTTCGGCTAAAGCAAGGTGAGTTCGAATTCGGGCTTGATAATATTGCTCTCGCGATAGACACAGGGCCCTTAGGGTCATCCCTGGCAGGTCAACTTGATCATATGGAAGTCTCAGAACTTACCCGGCTTATTGAGTTTGCGGGTCAAAAGGAATTGTTGCCCGAGAGATTGTCAAATGCGCTGTTGTCTGTGTCCCCTGGTGGTGAATTAAAGGATCTTCTTTTCACTACCGATCCGGGCGAGGGAACTCCGCATTTGGTCAGTAGTCTTGTCGATTTCTCTGTCGAAGCATACCTGGGGATCCCTTCGATTGATCGACTCAATGGTTTTGTGTCGCTGCAACCCGATCGAGGATACCTCGATATTGACAACGATGAATTTGAAATGAATTTCAAAAGCATGTTCGATTCCCCCTGGACCTTTGACTCTGGGCGAGGGCGTTTGGCCTATCGGGTCGGTGAAGATAGTGTCTCTGTGGCGAGTGGGCTAATTGAACTGTTGGATGGCGACCTCTCCGCTTACGGAAAATTGTCGATGAACCTGCCCCCGGCCAGGGAACTCCAGACATGGGGTTTAACAATGGGTGTGGCAGATGTTGAATTGTTGGCAGCGAATGCCTATATCCCGAACCCAATACCTGAAAACCTTCGTTCATGGATCGAATCAGCAGTTAAAGGCGGGCGATCAAATGAAGCCGGCGTGACCGTACATGGCGCATTGTTCAGGGGATCTCCGGCGGTTCGAAAGGCTCATGACCTGTACCTGAAGGTCGAAAATACAGAGATCGAGTACCACCCGGATTGGCCGCCAGCAACTGATCTCACGGCCACCATTCATATCGATAATCACCATGCACTCACCAATGACGCAACCGGCAAGGTCTACTCAAGCGATGTAGCGGATGTTGATGTCTTCGTTGTCATTCCAGACTCAGGGCAGGCCGACCTGGTTATGGTATCGGCTGGTTTGAGTGGACCGTTCGAAGATGCTATTCGTGTCCTGAAGGAAACGCCGCTTGCCGAGACCACATCCAACATGGCTGACCAATGGTCTGCTAAAGGTGAGATGCAGGCTACCCTGGCGATCGAGGTTGCCATTGGTGCCAGGCGTGAAGAAGAAGTGCGTTCTGATGTTCTGGTAAGCATAGAGAATGCACTTTTGCATATGCCTGATTTTGATTTGGATGTTGCCCACCTGGCTGGGGATATTCGCTATAGCAACGATAGTGGGCTTAACTCTGATGGGTTTGTCGGAATGACCTTTGGCCGAGGGATCAGCGGCAGGATTTCAAGCCAGCTTTATGGTGAGGGTGGAGAGATAGTAGTTCATGTCGACGGTTCCGTAGACGTGCCAGTCCTCTATGAGTGGTCTGATCAGATTCTGCTCAGCAGGGCCTCCGGTGTGCTTGATTACATGTCAGAGATCCATGTTCCCTATGGAGGGGTCATGGACAGAGTATATGTAGAAGCTTTTTCTGATTTAAGTGGAGTGATAATTGACCTTCCGGAACCCCTCTCAAAACCCGTGAGGGATTCAGTTCATGAATTTAGATACCGACAAGTTTTTAAAGACTCAGGTTATCGCATCGACTTGTCTTTGGACGACAATCTGCACGCGTCGTTGAAGATCGAAGATGGCATCGCTACTGGCGGTAGAGTTCATTTCGGAACTGCTGCTTATGGTGCGGTGACCTTTGATGCCATCAGGATGTCAGGAGAATTACCTTTTCTGGACTATGGCGCATGGGACACTGTCACTGAAGAGTTTGGCCTGATTTCGGATGTGTCACTCGAAGACGAGATAGCAGCTCATGTCGCATCAGCTGAGTTAAGTGTTGAAGAGTTCCTGTTGTATTACCTGCCATTGGATGATGTCGAGATGCTCGTCACCAGAGGTGACGACCATTGGATTGCGAGTCTGCGAAACGAAATGCTTGAGGGTGAAGTGAGGATTCTCGACGAGGATGATGCCCCACTGGGCGTTAATCTGAACTGGCTGAGTTTCGAAAGCGAGGGTGGTGCACTAGACCCACTCTACGATGTGAATCCGGTTGAGGTGGCGGATGTCAACTTCAGCACTGAACAGTTATTGCTGGACGGTGAGGATTTCGGGCATTGGTCGTTCAAGTACAGAGCTACAGAACATGGCGGAAGATTTGAAGACCTTGCGGTGGTTGCGCTTGGCGTGCAAGTCGCTGCGGGAAGTCTGGGTGAATGGCACTATAAGAACGGCCAACACGGTAGTCTATTTACCGGCGACATAGTGATTGATGACCTGGCAGAAGCACAGCAGAAATTTGGTTTTGCCTCAAGTATCGAGGGTGAGGGCCTAAAGCTTACGGCTGATGTGAGTTGGGATGGTTCCCCCGCCATGGTGGATATTGAGAGAGTATCTGGTGAAGTTGAAATCCTGGAAGGCAGCGGTCGTTTCGTGCAGGCGGAAACAGGCGGCGCGCTAAAACTGCTCGGTATATTTGATTTTGCTTCCCTTGCCCGCCGGTTCAGGCTTGATTTTTCAGACCTTATTGATGATGGTTTTGAGTTTACCGATATTCAAGGTGTTATATCGTTCGATGAGGGTGAGGTGGTCGTTCAGGAACCCATTGTCATCCATGGTAGTAGTGGCAAGTTTACTGTCGGTGGCGGCATGAACCTTGTCAGCAATACGCTGGACAACGATATGATTGTTACCTTACCGGTTGGACGCACTTTGCCATGGTATGCGGCCTATAGTGCAATTGCGACCGGCCCATTGGCGGGAGCCGGCGTCATGCTCGCGCAGAAAGTGTTTGAGAACCAGATTAATCAAATGAGTAGCGCAAAATATAAAATTAGTGGCTCAATTGAAGAGCCTGAGATTGAGTTCGTCACTATTTTTAATGATACAGTGCGTGAAGCCATCCCTGAATAATCCGTGAATCCAGTGGTTGCAGTCCTTCAGGTGGTCAGCGGCGTCGGCAGATTGATTAGTTGTAAGCCAGACGTTTTTCTTCCCGTTCTCATTCTGTCGGCTGTCTATTTTTAAGACCCTTTTATTCTTCAGAAAGGGCTTTTAGAAACTGGAACAATCTTCTGAAATGAGTTGTTTGTTGTCCGGTTTCGCGCTCGTCACAGGCTTTGCGAACCAGGTGCCTGAGTTGTTGTCGGTCAGCGCGTGGGAATGTATCAAGCACCTCGGACAGCGCCTCTGAATCACCATCAACCAGTCTCTCTCGCCAGGATTCCAGTTGGTGGAACTTCTGGATATACGCTGCACTACTCGCATCCAGTGCTTCTATGATGTTCCTGATTGGGTCGACGTCGATCCGTGAAAGTAGCTTGGCGATGTACTGTATCTGGCGCTTCCTGGCGTTGCCCTTGGTGATTTTCCTGGCAGCTTCCACAGCTTCCCTGACCTGGTCATTATCGACTTTCGCGAGATGATCAGGGGACAGCTCAGTTAATCGGTCGCCCAGTTCTTTTAACCCATCCATGTCACGTTTTTTCTGTGATTTACTTGGTTGGATATTGGAATCAGTGTTTATTGGTTTATTCATGTGATGGTCATGCGTAGAAAAGGGTGGCTAAGCCAAGAAATGAGAGGAATCCGACGACGTCAGTAATCGTTGTTAGTACTACTGTACCGGCGATAGCGGGGTCAACTCCGATCGATCTGAGAAAGCTGGGTAACAAAGCACCGGATAAAGCTGCGGTCAGCAAATTGATAACCAACGCGGCCGCGATGATGAGGCCAAGGCGGATGTCATTAAAAAATATCGATGTCGCAACGGCGACCACAAATGCCCAAAGACAACCATTGATGGCACCCACGGCGACTTCACGCCGGGTTAGCCAGGCGAGGTTATTATTAAACAGTTCGTCTTGTGCCATGTTTCGAATGATCAGTGTCAGGGTCTGGCTTCCTGCAACGCCACCCATACTGGCAACGATGGGCATAAGAACGGCAAGGGCCACTACTTTTTCTATGGTGTCCTTAAATATATCGATGACGGATGCAGCAATGAATGCGGTGATAAGGTTTGCGCCTAACCAGATTGCCCGGCTCTTTGCGGTTTTCACAATGGGGGCGAAAATGTCCGAGTCTTCGTTCAAGCCT
>JABJED010000335.1 GCA_018665025.1 Gammaproteobacteria bacterium | reverse complement strand
TGCAGAGGACTACGTACATCGTATTGGCAGAACGGGTCGCGCAGGTGAAAGTGGTGAAGCTATCTCACTGGTCAGTGCGGATGAATTCGAATACCTACGGAAAATTGAACAACTTCTGCGCGAAATCGTACCCAGAGAATATGTCGATAATTTTGACCCTGATCAAAATTTGCCTGAATCAAAGGGTGTCCCTGCGCCGAGTCGGCCAAAAAAACCAAAGAAGCCAAAGAAGCCAAAAACATGACGTGGCGGGCTGGCCACAAAATCTGCCACGTCCCAGACGTCATCGGAACCCGATAGGCTTTTTGCAACGCGAAACTCTGCCACAGCGACAAGGGCAACGTGACTAGCGTCTGTTTTCAGCACACCGCTATACCCGTCACATTGACCATCAATGGGTTCATTTCCGCATCAATCGCTTTTTTTATACTAATAGGACCGATGGGGATAGTAATCAAGTACTGATCAAGTACTGATCAAGTACTGGCTAATTACTGCCCCGAAAGCCGAAAAACAGACATACTTTCAGCGGCATCTTTCTGAGAAGGAAACCCGTCAACAATTTCAGGATAATCCGGCCGGTATTTGACGACATAGGCTTCCATCGCCAGTTCCCAGCCAGTTTCAAGCCACGTCGCGTTCAGGGAGTAGGTATTGTCTTCCATCCGCATCCTGACCGGACCACCCTCTCCCAGCATGGACACCCAGCCGCTACCCCTGGAACCGACTATGTATAGATCACCCTCGGACTGAACGAACCAGATAATGACGACACGCGGCAAGGGACCAGGGACTTCGAGTGTGATCTCATGAATAGCTGACGATTCACCCCAACTGTCTGGAACCTCTGATGGGGTTCCACCAATCAAAATACCCGGCAAAGGCCCAATAGGCGCGACGAAGACAAATGCAACCAGAAGAAAGAGGCACAGCGGCCCCAGGGTTTTTAGGATTTTCACAAGTTTGCGCCTTCTTCGGATAAATGCAGAACGGCAGTGTAGCTCAGATACGAACTGGTTACTGACGCCAGAGCCTAACCTCAGCGGGTAATCCTTCATCATGCGTTCGGTGGGCGTTAATATCGATTCCGCCTCGGCGGGTGTAACGGGCACTCACCGCAAGCCTTTCGGGCGCGCAACGGTTCATAATATCGACAAAGATTCGCTCGGTAACCTGCTCGGCGAACTCCGCATGCTCACGAAATGACACCAGATAACGCAATAAACCTTCGTGGTTGATGCTGTTGCCATTGTATTGGACCAAGATACTGGCAAAATCCGGCTGACCCGTCATGGGACACAGGGACTTAAAAAGGTGCGTGTAAACAGATTCCCGGCGGGTCACAGAGCTTTCCAACACAAGCAGCTCAGGGTTCCACTGGTATTCATTAATCTCAATATCCTGAAGATCAAGGTTAGTACCGGTAAACTGCCCGATACCTTCTAGCTGCGCCTGCTCCGGGGTGCGCAACACAACTCCTACCGATGCCTGGGTTGCAAGCGTCAGGTCAGATTCCAGTGCACGAATGATTTCAGCCCGATTAGCAAATGGTGTATTGCTAAAAGAGCCAAGGTACAACTTCAGGGATTTAGATTCGATGAGGTGCGATGATTTCCCCGGGATCTGCAATTGTAATACTGCCACCTCTGGCTTTCCCCCCTGGTTCAACCACGTAAACTCATAAGCGTTCCAGGTGTCCAGACCTTTGAACGGCAGAGTACCTTCAGCAATACCCAGCGTTTGGCGCTGTTTTTGCCGCGGAATAGATTCGAGCAGCGACGGTGTATACATCGTCACATACTCCTGTTCGTCCTTAGAACTCGCCATGAATTGACCTAAAGTGCCATGCTAGGGTGTACTGCGCGTGCCAGTTCACTGTACCTTCAACAGTTTGTCAATCTTTTGTGATGTCTTGTTTGCATAGCAGGGCAGTCAGTATGCCCACCAACAAATACCTGAGAATCTAACAGGGGCTTAAAAAGTCTTCGTTTTTTCTATAGAGTCTCGCACTTTGGATAACAACTCATTTCTATGTCATTTCACTTTCGAACATTCCTAGTAGGTCTAATAGCCATACCGCTCCACTGTTACGGCGCAGCGACGGTACTCGATGAAGTTGTCGTCACCGCGACCAAAGGCGAGACCCTACTGGGCAATACTGCAGCGAGTATCGGGATTATCGATGAATCCGTATTACGACGGGTGCATCACACACATATCAATGAGGTCCTGCAAAGGGTTCCCGGCGTCTGGATCAGCCGCGGCAATGGACAGGAACATCTCACCGCGATCAGATCCCCTGTATTGACCGGCGCAGGTAGCTGTGGCGCGTTTGTTATGGCACAGGACGGGATTTCACTTCGATCGCCCGGATTCTGCAACGTCAATGAACTCTTCGAAGCCACCACAGAACTGGCAAGCAGAATCGAGGTCGTACGAGGACCTGACTCATCTATTTATGGGTCAAACGCCATGCATGGAGTCGTTAATATCCTGACGCCTGAAACAGTAGCCGGTCATCGAGAAGTCGAAATGGAGTCGGGTCCAAACGACTATTACCGCGCGCGCCTTGCACTTTCTTCTGACGCTCTTCGCCTGGACGTATCTGGCACGACCGATGGTGGATACAAAGACGAATCCGGCTTCGATCAGCAGAAGATGTTACTCAAGTATCGAGCGGTAACCGGCGAACGGGAAATTACCACCACCTTTTCGTATACCAATCTCAACCAGGAGACAGCGGGATTCATCCAGGGGCACGACAGCTACAAGGACAGCGGCCAGAAGCGAGACAACCCGAACCCTGAAGCATATCGAGACGCACGCTCTTTCAGACTGGTTTCCGAAATCGACCAACAGCTAGGCAACGGCTCGCTTGTTCTAAAACCGTATCTAAGACATGTCGAAATGAAATTCCTGCAACACTACCTGCCAGGACAGGCTATTGAGGAGAATGGGCACGACAGCGTCGGGGTTTCCGTGCTCTGGAATCCGGATAGCTGGTGGCAGGCCGGCATAGATCTGGAATACACCAACGCCTTCCTGAAAGAAACACAACCAGGTCCGACCCAAGGGGGCGCGTTCCTGATGGCGACCATCCCGCAAGGCAAACATTACGATTATGACGTCAACGCGTCGCTCGCAGGTCTGTTTTTTTCCGCCAGTAAGTCTCTAAACGATGTCCTGCGGCTAACCGGGAGCATCCGCTATCAATATACCGAGTACGACTATGACAACCGCATGATCGACGGGCGTACCCGTGCTGACGGAACCGCCTGCGGGTTCGGTGGCTGCAAATTTTCCAGGCCAGCGGACCGAGAAGATTCTTTCAATAACTGGTCCCCCAGGGTTGGCTTGATTTACTCATGGTCAGACGCACACCAGGTATTCGCTTCCCTGTCGCAGGGCTTCCGTGCGCCACAGGCGACCGAGCTTTACCGGTTGCAAAACAGTCAAAACATTGCCGATATCGATCCTGTAGAAATGGAT
>JABJED010000334.1 GCA_018665025.1 Gammaproteobacteria bacterium | reverse complement strand
TAGTCGTGGATCTCGATCATGTAAGAAAGCGGAATACCCTGGGACCAGTCTGGTGGGGTTTCCTTGTCTGGCCAGCGCGTTAGCGCCAATCGTTGTTTAAGGTCACTCAGTTCCTGGTCTGAAGTCTGAATGTTGAAGGGCTTGATACTTGTCATCACTATGCTCCTATCCGGAATTCTAGTTTGAGATTTTGGCTCGATTAGTTGCCGGGGTGGATAACTATTTTCCCGATTGCTTTTCTGCCAAGCATTTTCATCATGGCTTTGCCTGTGTCCTGCAACCTGAATGCCTCACCGGATTGTGGGCTTATCTTACCGGTCGTGATCCATTCCATCAGGGTGTTGAGGACTTCTTTGGCAACAGATGGATTGGCAGCGATGTGCCCGCCCCAGTTAACGCCGATGATTGAGCAACGTTTTAACAATACAAGATTCACCGGAAACTTTGGGATGTCCCCGGAGGCGAAACCAACGACAAGGTATCGTCCATCGGGACCCAGGGATCTTAGTGCAGGTTCAGCGTAGTCACCTCCAACTGGGTCGTAAACGATATTTAGCGGCGTTCCGCCCAGGATCGTTTTTAGTTCTTCACGCCAGTTTTTCGAGTTGTAGTTCACAACGTCATCTGCACCGGCAGCGAGACAGGCGTTTCTTTTTTTCTTGCTTGAAGCTGCGGCAATTACCCTTGCACCTTTGGCCTTGGCAATATCAATAGCGGCGACGCCAACGCCACCACTCGCGCCCAGCACCAGCACAGTTTCTTTTTCCTTGATGTTTCCGCAGTACACAAGTCCGTGATAGGCAGTGCAATAGTTGACGAGAAAACTGGCGGCGTTGTCATAACTGAGTGAGTCTGGAATGGGGGTGCATCGACCTTCATCCAGGACAATGTACTCTGCCAGTCCTCCGGATGAGGGCGTGGCCAGTACGCGTTGACCCTGGCGCAAATGTTTGACCTTGTCTCCGGCACGCTCGATGATGCCTGAAACTTCGTTACCAGGAACAAAGGGTAATGTTGGCTTAATCTGGTAAAGGCCCGCAACTGTTAGCGCATCGACATATCCAAGACCCGTTGCTTCGACTTTGATCAGTACCTGATTTGGCTCTGGGACAGGTTGCTGCATCTCATGGAGTTCCAGGGAGTCAGGGCTGGCAAAAGATTCACAAACGATCGCGCGCATAGAGAGCATTCATTGGGTAAGGGAGAGCTGAACATATTAAGTGAATTACCTTGAGGTAGCCACATGGCCAAAGACGTCTCTGATGACATATGATCTGCAATCTGCTACTCATAAGCGGTACTGATATATTGTTCGTTGAAACATCGCTGGTGGCTAACCTGGTAGCTAGAGGAAGGACTCCCCTGATGCTACTCATCAACTACCGGATACCACCACTGACCTGTTAGGGGAAATGCTCGTGCAAATACAAACTGAAGGAATCCGACTGATGCTGTCGAAGGTGGCGAACCAATGAAGGGCGCGTACATGCTTGTGTTGTTTGTATTGGAAGGTTGTGCGACTGAAGGTTTCAGGGGTGACACACCTGCGATCAGCCTGACGGGACCAGAGGGTGACATTAGGGGTAAGGCCAGATGACTATTGGGCTTGGGCTTGGGATATCGCGGTTTCCATTTGATACAGCACGGGATTATTGGCGGTGGGTTGACCGTTGTGAAGACGGTGGTGTTGATTCGATCTGGCAGACAGACCGGCTGGTGTCGAAGGAGGCCATGCTGGAATGTATGTCAACTATGGCTGCACTGGCAGGGCATACAGAGAAAATCCGTTTTGGGATGAACGTCGCTTCAATCGCCCTACGAGATCCGCTCTTAACTGCCAAACAATGTGCGACGATCGATTTTCTTAGTGATGGAAGACTCCTGCCCGCGTTTGGTTTGGGTAGTGCTCTTGCCCAGGATTACTCCGCGACTGGCACTCAGACGAAAAGGCGAGGCAAGAAAGCAGATGAGGCCCTCGACCTGGTCGCCCGACTTTGGACAGAGAACGACGTTAATTTCGACGGAGAATTTTTTCAGTACGAAGGAGCGTCGATTTCACCGAAGCCGGCAAACCCGAGTATTCCCTTGTGGATTGGTGGCTCGAGTGAGGTTGCCATGCGCCGCACAGCGAAATACGGCACCGGGTGGCTAGGTGGTATAGACACGCCTGAGCAGGCCAAATTGGTCGTGGATGGTATTAAGTCAGCGCTTCTGGAAACAGGCCGCAGTATCGATGAAGATCATTACGGTGCTTCCTTTTTGTTTCGCTTTGGAAGCCCTGAAGATGATGTTGTAACTACCACTGCAAAGGGACTAGCAGCAAGGCTAAAGCAGTCACCGGACAGATACCTGGTCGCGGGTGATGCAAAAGCGATGGTTGGTCGAATTCGGGAGTTTATTGATGCCGGTTGCCAGAAATTCGTGATGCTACCCATGGCAAATGGTACGACAGAAGTGATGGAGCAAACGCGGCTTTTTATTGAGGAGATCCTGCCAGAGTTTGCTTGATTTCAGTCAGGTTATAGCTGGTCGATCACTTCCTGAAACTGTTGGTAAATTTCGTCCTCAAGATAGTCTCTGAATTCTCCTGCATCAAAGTAAATTTCCTTGTAGGAGGGACAACACTCGAATTTTATTTCAAACGGGTCCGACTGTAGTACATGTTCCATTTTGGTCTGGCATTTTGGGCAGGTCACATCAAGAATTTCGTTGAACCTGACGCCAACAAATTCATCGCCAATGTCGATCGACTCTGCACCTTCCATACTTCGTAGTGTTTTTTTGTCAAGATGATCGAAGAACAAACCATGGCATTTTTTCGCATCAATCAACTTCAACATCGTTAAAGTTGATGGTGTCCATTGAGCCTAAACAGTTGGGGCATTTCATGCTGATTTCCTTCGGTTAATCAGCCATGTTTTGGGAAAAGATGGCCTGGTAAGCAAGCGTCATGGCTGAAGATTATCACAGCTGGAACTGTGGCTAGAAACCTGGTCGATTGATGATGCCCATGTGCTTATACCTTGGCTGGTTGTACTCAGTAAAAATAATCACGGCGGCTACATCCTGCCGACCTTCGACCGGCATAATCGCCATCTGGCTAATGTTCGGGATAAATCCCTCGTTCTAAAGGTTATTGCTGAACAGTCTGGCAGGGAAATGTGCAAGCACGCATGTTAGGCTGGTTTCAGAATAAACCAACAGGACACTTGTCCCGGAAAAGAGATGGCGCAGGAACCAGAAGCCAGAACAGGCCTGTTTGAGCAGAAAACCACGAATGACTATGTGGTGATGTGGAAAGGCAGGGAGATATGCAGGTATGCCTCTGTCCGGGATTTTGTCGATGCTCATGCCGAGGGTCTGGCCGCACTTGAGGCGAACCAGGCGGATTTACTTGAGAGCTACTATAGAGATCTTTAGGCCCTGGTGCCTGCCAGGTTATAGATACTGCGGCGATGAACATTACCTGTCACAGAATGGGTGTCTGAACTCTAGGAGCTTGAGTCAGATTGGGTTTCTACTCGTTGATACCGATAGCAATGGTGTCGTCTTCAACTCTTACCGGATAAGTGTTGATAGGTTCAAATGCTGGCGGGGCAGTGACCTTCCCATCACTTAATCTGAATTCAGCTCCATGGTAGGGGCAGGTGATACAACCGGCCGCGATGGTGCCTCCTTCCAGGGTGAATTTCTCATGCGAACAGTAGTACGAAACGGCGAAATAGTTTTCATCTTCCCTGCACAGAAGGATTTCCTCGCCATTCAAGTCAATGTACATTTGGTTAGTTACAGCCAGTTCGGTACACGCTGCAACGACGTAATACTTGAGTGTCATGATTTACATTTAAGCATTTTCTAACGCCATGCGAAAACCGGCTGGTCATAATCCAGCACCCTGGTGGCATTTCCATTGATGGCGACTTCCCTGAACTGGTACAACATTGCAGCGGTCGGGGCATAGATCACGTCATCGTGATAGTTCATGGAGAGCACCTGACGATCACTCTGGGGAATAGATTCAAGATTGGGTGAATCGCCCCGAACGAGTTCCGTGAAAGTAAACGCATGAATCGACGCGACTTCACCCGGGTTCGGTTTCAGGTCGTTTTCAATGACATCGGCCCAGACAACAACAGGTGTTATGACATATCCGGATCGCGTAACGTAATCGTCCAGAGTGCCAATGACATGCTGTTTACTAAGGTCCAGATTGATTTCTTCATGCAACTCGCGAAGCGCGGCCTCAATCGCATCCTCACCGTCATCTACTCGCCCTCCCGGCATCGCCCATTGTCCACTGTGTTCCTTTAATGTAGACGAACGTCTTGTCACGATGACTGAGGATTCGTTTTGGTGATCAAAGATGGTAATTGCAACGGCAGCATGCCGGTGTTCATCAAGTGATTGCCTTTCGTCTTTGAATGTCGAAAGGTTGTGGCGAATGTTCAACCGGGTTTCGTCGTTATAATGATAGTGGGAGATGGGCCACACAGTTATTGCCCTTTCAGTTCTTCGTTTATTGCGATAGTGAGATCCGCCGCATCTGCAACTGCAGGGCGGTGAGAAATGATAATGATAAGTCTGTTGTGCTTCAGGGACTGCAGGGTGGCGATCACTCGAGCTTCGTTTTCTGGATCAAGATTACTGGTTGTTTCGTCAAGTATCATCACCGGGCGTTGCTTAAGCAACGCACGAGCGAGTTCCAGTCGTTGTCGTTCACCGACGGATAGCGTGGTGCCGTCATCTCCGATAACAGTATCAAGTTGCGCTGGTAGCGCGAATACAAAATCAGCTGCGGCCTGCTTTAGCGCGACGCAGAGTTCAGAGTCTTCCGCTGGTTTCCGTCGAAGCAGGTTCATGTTGTCGCGGATGCTGGATTCGATCAGAAATGGCGTTTGTGGAACATAGTTAACCAACTCTCGCCATGCCATCTGCGAACCGGAATTAATCAACCTGTCTCCAGCAGATAACTCACCCTCTTGTGGGAGAACTAATCCGGAGAGAATATCTGCGAGGGTCGATTTGCCTATGCCTGAAGTACCGGTCAGCGCCACCAGCTGATTAGGTGCAAGCGAAGCAGTGAAATGCTTAAGTGCCCAGCTGCCTGATTCCGGATATCGATACGAAATGTTCGTGATTCGAATGCCTTCGCTAAGATTAAACTCCATCGGCGTTTTGGGGGGGTCCGCATTGAGGTTGAGTTGTTCCAATCTGCAATACAGTCCCTCAAGACGGGGCTTAAGGTAGGCAATATGCTGAAATATCATACGCAGTTTATTGACCTGAGGCATGAGCCTGGAGAATACAAGTGCAAGAATGACGACAAGAGCGAGTTCTGCATTGACAACATCTATAGCCAGGTAAGCGAGAATACAAAAAACCAGCGCGCTGGTGAAGGAATAGACTAGCTGCGTTAGAGACTCAACCGAGGTATATCTGATCTCCTTTTGTGAAAAAGCCTCGACCGCTGAGTAAAAAATTGTAGTGTGACGCTCACCGGCGTTACTGCTTTTGATGTGCTTGATACCTTTTACCTGATCACTGGCGCGACGGTGCAGGGCCGCGCTGGCTTCAAGGTGTTCGGAACCGACTTTCTCGATCAGTCTCCGGGTCGGCACAGTAGCTAGCAGCAAAACAACACCCAGGATGACAGCAATAACCGTGATGCCGGGAGACAGGTAAAAACAGATGCCGGTATAAATAAGCAGGGTAAAGACGCCGGTGGCCAAATCGATCAGCTGATGGAATGCGTATGCGACGCTTTCTGATTCCTCGATGACTATCCGCGTATAATCTGCCTGGTGGTATCGGCCAATGACAGTGACATCAGCGTTCATCGCTGCCTGGTAGATGTCTCTTCTGATGCCCGCGATCATTTTTTGCTCAATGGTTTCGGCGGTCACGGTCTGCCAGTAGGCAAGTGCCGCGTTCAACAGCATGATGCAAAAAAACAATGCCAGGACGATGCTAAGGCTTTTGGTTTCCGGTAATAGTGAAACCAGGAAGGCCAGCTGTGGGTTGGAAATGTCTGTAGGCTCGATCGCAAAACCGATAGCAGGTACCACGAGCAAAAAACCGATGCCGCCAATAAAGGGCCGCGAGAAAATGGTCAGTTGAAGCTGGAGCAGCTGTATGCCGCAATCGGACAGGTGATGCCAATAGGGGCGCAGTAATCGCACAATAATCAGGCTTTTGCTGGTTCGGGTGCCGGGTTTTGCTCACTGGTTCCCTGGTAGTCGTAATAGTCCTGGTACTTGCCGTAGTAGTGAGCCGCCTCGAAATCAATCTGGTTGACTACGACGCCGATAATGGATGCGTTAATAGTGGTAAAGCGATGGATACAGGTTCGGATGGTTGGTACAGCAACCTGATCGTATTTGGTGACGTAAACGACTGAATCAACGTGGGTGGAAAGAACGTAAGCATCACTCACCGCAACGCATGGCGGTGAATCGATGATGATGGCATCGTAGCGTTTGCCGAGTTCATCCATTAGTACAGCGAACTGTCGAGAAGATAATAGTTCTAATGGTCTTAGTGTACTTGAGCCGGAGAACATGATGTCAATCTGAGCGTCGTCCCGGCGGCAGATTGCTTCTTCAATGGTTGAGCTTTGAGCGATGACATCGGATAGTCCACGACTCTTATGATGGTCCTCGTTGAGGATTCGTTCAAGTGAGGGCCTTCGCAGGTCGCCGTCTATAAGGAGTACCTTGCTGGTTTGACCCATGACGCTCGCCAGAGTAAGCGCGACAGAAGTTTTCCCCTCGGAGCTTTGGCTTGATGTCACCAAAAGGCGTTGCACGCCGTCATTGTTCAATGTGCTCAGGTTGATTGAAGTCCGCAAGGTTCTGAGTGCCTCGGAGAATCTTGATTCGGGATTGTGTATATATTCGTTAAACGTTAACCCCGGCTGCTCGATGTCCCCGGCTAACATGGGAAGGTATCCAAGCAGTGGCATGCCGAGTTTCTTTTCGACGTCTTCGCCAGATGTAATAGTATTGCTGGTGAGTTCAAATACCAGGCCTAGTGAAATGGATGCGCCCAGACTCAGGATCAGGGCGATCATCGCTGCCTTCGATAATGATGTACGTTGACCTGCGACAGGCACCAAAGCCGGGTCTGCCACCCACAGGTTGTCGTTTCTCACAGGTCCTGATGCGCCATCCTCGTTTAATCGCACAAGAAAGATGGAATAGACTTCCCGCTTTGTGACAACGTCCTGCTCCAGGTCGTTCAGTTGAAACTCTTTCCTGCCCAGTTGTTGTTTACGATCGCGAACGCTGTTCAGGGTTTCTTCCGCGGCACGCTCTATTTTTACGGCCAGTTCATATTCATTGCTGATACCGGCGACAACATCGGCTACTCGGACTTGAAGGTCTCGGTTCGCTGAATTAATCTCGGATTCAAGGGCAATCATCTGATTGTGCCGGCTGCCGTAGCGTTTACTAAGCTCCTGCTTTCTCTGGTTCAGGGTGAATAACGTGGATTGTATTGTTGAAATGCTTGGATGATTGGAGATAGCCTGCAACTTCTCTGCGGATCGGTTGCCGGGGCGAATATCCTTGAGTTGCTGGTGCAGGTTTTCCTGGCGCAGCCTGTTTTCACGGGCGCTGAAGTAGCGATTTGAGAGAGACGAAAGTTCTTCGTCGACTTCATTCTCTCCAGACGACCGCGTCACAATGTTCTCCGCCTCGCGATAACTTTGAAGGCGGCTCTCAGCTTCTTTCCACTCTTGACGAAGGAAGGTCAAACGGCCAGAGAGAAACTGTTGATTTTTTCTTGCGGTTTCGACCTCGTTTTCAAAGACTGTGGCTATGTATTCATCCGCTATTGTGTTGGCTGTCAGGGCTGCAAGTTGCGGGTCAGCCATTTTCACGGTGATATTTAAGAGGTTCGAATACTCCCTGTCCTGAGGTTTGGCGATACTGGTCAGGGAAGCGAGTTCATTCGCGGTGGAACTAATACGTTCAGCGTCCGGTTGGGTAATTGGCACGCGGGTTTCTGTCAACCCGGCAAACCAGCGCTTCAGGCTGTTCGCAATGCCTGCGTCGAATGAGGCCGGGGTCAGTTTCCCCGCCTCGTGCAGGCTGATTTTCTGCACGACTCGCCGGTTCAGCTTTTTGCTTTGCAGGATGCCAACCTGGGTGTCCTCGAATTTATCATCATCGCTACTCCACCACTGCTCAAAGTTGAACATGCCCGCATTGCTGGGAGCAATGTGCATGGTCACTGTTGAAATGTAAGCGGGCGCCTGGGATTGGACATAAATGACGGATGTGATGATGCTCACCGCGCAGAAGAGGGTGATCAGTTTGTAGTATTTCAGTAAGACGGTTCGAACGAGTTCCAGATAGTACCGGTAGTCAACTAGCTCGTCATAAAGTTCAGGCTGGGATGCCACTGCTAAAATAGTCCTTCAAGGATGGTAACGGTATCTCCTGGTCGAACTGCTGTATTATTGCCAGCGGACTCAACCAGATTACTGCCTTCCCGGAGAATTTCGTATTTGGACGATGATGCCCACTCGGTGACGCCGCCGGCCAGGTTTACCGCCTGCTTGATGGTCAATCCCGGCTGGTATGGATAGCTGCCAGATTTTTTGACTTCCCCGCCAATATAGAAATCCCGATACTTGACGATAGAGACGCTAACATTTGGGTTTACCAGTACATCCTGGAGCAGTCCTTCCGTCACCGTTTGTTGTAGCTGGTCGAGCGATCGTTTTTTGGCGGTGATGGTACCGAGATAGGGATAGTCAAAGGTGCCAGATTCGTCGAGTCGCAACACCATGGAAAGATCATCTTCCTGGTATACCTGGATGCGAATTTCATCCCCGGCGCCAAGCTGATAGTCGTCAGTGTCTGCTGGGGCCTGAAAGGAGACTAAAAGCGCAATGAGCGGCGCGATTGCCCATCGCCTGGGCCTGGTTGAAAGGATCGTGTTGTCGATACGTAAGATCAAACATCCTCCTTGTTGACGGGATATTATAAAGGGACAGGTGTGATGTTGGTCTATTGTAACGGATTAACGATCAAAGGGAATAATCTGCGCGGAAGGTGATGGTGCGTCTGGAGATGTCCTCGCTAAAATCATCTTTTAACATTGTGTAGACGGTATCAAGTGCGAACTTCAGGTTGCGACGAGCCTGGTAGACCGCAGAAACAATCAATTGCTGGGCACCCTCGTTGCCGTCACGTCCTTCGAACGATGTATCGCGGTAGGTATAAGAAGTATTGGTGCTGAGCTTGTCGGTCCACTGTTCGGCCCACGCAGCGCCTATCCAGTTATTAATGTTGAACTTGGAGACGTCATTAGGTTGATTAACCGTCGCCAGTTCATAAATCCTCCGTCCAGTTTCCATTTGCACGGAGGTGTTTCTTCGGAGGTCCCATTCGAGTTTCCCATTCCAAACCGGCTCACCAAAGCTGTTCTCGGCGATCGATTTATCGAAAGTCTTCTCTGCATAGCCAACCCGGAAACTTGTCCGAATACGCCGTCCTATGGACATGTCAGCGCCGATCGAGGAGCGAAAATGAGTGTTGTCCCTGATGGCGAGAGGAAAGTCGGACTGTATGTAACGACCTTCTGCGACAAGTGCCATCTGTCTTCTAAATTGCCAGGCGTATTGACCACCGACGCCAGTCTGATCCAGATCGTAGTTACTTGCTTGCAGGTTTTGGTAGTCCGTAGCTGAGTTCTCTCTGAACAGGTAAGCCTCATATCGGGTTCTGTTTCTACTGGTTCCATTTTGGTACATCAGGCTAATCCGGGTGCGATTGTAATTCTCTAAATTTCGGTCAAGGGCAGAATCGAAATCCACGATCGCGTCTTCGGTTGTTCTTCTGTCATGGCTATTCTGGTAAAGCATTGCGATACTGAGTTGTTGGCCACGGTTCAAGCGCCTGTTCCAGTTCACATTTACCAAGTGATCGGTGACAGTTGAATCGTCATCAAGGAAATATTGCGCCTTTTCGTAGTCGTACCTCGCGTTCAAGGTCCATTTACGTCGTCCTGTTTCATAAATAAAAGTAGGGTTGACGATCGCCAATACGGTTGAGTAATCAGAATCGGTGGGGTTTCCATCGGGGTCAAGACGATTGTTTTTCTCGTGGATGTCGTCATATCTGATGCTGGTTCTTATGGTTGGAACAAATTGGGAAAGATTTCCGGCGATCGATTTTACGCCTGCGAACATCTTCTCGGGGTTCGTGGCTTCAACAATGTAGCGCTCTGCTATTGCTTCCTTCGCTTGAGTAAATGGTGGCAGGGCCTGATATTTTTCTTCCAGTTGAACGTAGAGTTCGTGAGGGTGGCTCTGGATCAGCCCGTTAATGATCAGCCGATCTCCAAATTTTGCTACAGGGGCGTCTACCCGGCTTGAGATCTCGTCATTGAGAGTCAGGCGAATTTTGTCCACGGACAGGGTATTGGCATAGGCATCCGCTATGCCGACAGAGACCGCGATAGCCAGGGCAGATCTTAAAAGACAGGGCCGGGCGGTCTGTCGAGCTGCTTGCCGGTGCTGCGCTTGTTGGTGAATCGACGCTCTCACTTGACCGAACTTCCCATAGCCTGTGTATTGTTAGGTTTACGCCACTAATTATGTGTCAGATCAAAAATTTTAAAAAGATCGTCAACCATAACTACAAAAAATCAGAAAAGACTCACACAACTCGAACTACAAAAAATCAGAAAAGACTCACACAACTCGATAAAAATTATGCACGACTAGCTCTTCTACACATTAAACGAAGAATCGCTCCTAAGTGCAAGATTTTGTAAGGGAATATGCAGGGGTTTGTAGGGAATATGTAAGGGTTTGTATGGAGTATGTAAG
>JABJED010000333.1 GCA_018665025.1 Gammaproteobacteria bacterium | reverse complement strand
CCAATCCCCAGAGTATCTTCAGCTTCACCATCACGATAAACAACATAGTTTGTCATATTGCGTTCATCTGGTGTGTTGAGCACAATTGGTGTTGGGAGCCTGTGTTCTACAGGTTCACTGGTAGTATTTGGGTTTTGATAATCAACTGTTATCGGTGCCATTGATGAAATACTGCGACCATCTGCATAGTCTGCAAAACCATCAATCATCCAGTTGTAGTTCAAGCCATAGGCAGCATTAATAGATACAAATTCATTTACCGGTGCAATTGCGAGGAGATCGCCATAACCGGTAACGGCGGGTCCACCATCACAAGCGGCAGGATATCCAGTCGGTGTATCGACAATATAACCAAACCATAGCTCTTGTGTCCAGTCTATGGTGATGTTTTCATCAAGTTCAACATCATACCACTCACCCGCAGGAATATCTGCACCATCCATCCACTCGCTCGTATCAACGAGCACTGGTTCACCGTCAAATTCTGCCGTCCAAATAGCAACCTGGTAGAATGCTGTGGGTTCATTATGAGCAAATCGAACTTTTGTCAAAGACATGCCGTTGTAATCTGCTAGTTCTTCTTGGCCAAAACGAATCGCAACAGATAACAGCGCTGGGGAACCAGTCCCTACTGACGTAACAAGCGTTCCATCATTATAGCCAAACCAGCCTGCGCCACCTTCTGGTGCATCCCAAGAAAGACTTACGTCATTACTCAGAGATTCAGCCATAAGGTTTTCTGGTGCATTACAAAGTCCAGAGGATCCGTTTACGGTAACTGTAACAGAATTACTTGGATCTGATTCACCGTAAACATCGTACATTGCTGTTGCGTAGTATGTGTAGTCTCCTTCTACTATAATAAACTCATCCCATGAAACAGCATCGCTAGGCGCTGTTCCAACAACAACGCTGTCTCGATAGACATTATAACTTTGCAGTAAAAAATCCGCCGAGGGCGAAATGGTTACGTCATCAACGGCAATATAATATGCCCAATTACCACCACAATCCGTATATTGAATTCCAGCTTTAACGCTCGTGGTTGCGTACCCAAGAGAAACGGTTAGGTTGTTCCAAGTGCCAAATTCCCCTGGAATGGTTTCAACAAGCGTCGGCGCCCCTCCATCAATAGCGGCCCATACAAAGGCTTCATCTGACCAGGCTCCACCACTTGCACAATCACCACCGCTCTGTGGATAATAAACATTAAAATTAAGAGTGAAGTTGCCTGGTGTTTCCACGGCAAGGTCTGCCGTCCAAAGCGTTGCGTCTGTCGCAACGGCACCATTGCCATTCGCATCATCACTTATCCACGCATATGTTGAGCTTTCTGGGGCTGGGCCAGTCGCACTAACCATCCATTCTCCTGTGTCGTCCATCAAAACACCCAGCGTTCCATCTTCAAAGTCTTCACTGACTATCGGGTCACCGCCCCCAGTGCTCGGAGCTACCCAGTTCAGCGCAACATCCCATCCGTCTGCTGCAGCAGTAAGCTCTGTGGGAACGGGTAGATCCACTGGCGTAACTGCTGTTGCGCACGCGTGGTTAGAAGTATCTGACTCTGCTGCGCCCGCTACGTTTACCTGTGTAACATAATAACAATACTCAATATCGCCCGTTAAGTTTTCATCGACATAGCTCATTGCGCCGGCAACTGCATCGGATTCTACTACACCCACAGATGCAAATTCTGCACCTGCATCAGAGCGATAAACGTTCCAGGTAACGCCGATAAAAGGATCAATGATCTCAATTGTTGTTGTAATTGTGTTATCGGTTTCGTCAGTCTCGGATACCGTACATTCCCAATCAATAAACGCTCCTATGTCGAAAGTACCATAACCCATCCAGTATGATGCATCTTCAAGAATTGGATAGGTCAACGATGAATCGGCTTCTAGATAGTCGGCAAAACTCCACATATCATAGTCTTCGTTTTGACAATCACCAGATGTTTCATTGCTAAGATAGTAATTTATATAAAAAAACCGCGCGGTTGAACCACCTGTATTATGTATTGTTAACATAATGGCATCTGTTTCTGCATCATAATGAGCATTGCTCATGTTTAAGTTTGCCAGTTCTGGCGGTGTGTCGCTCATAGTAAACGTAGTGGTTGCAGAGTCGCCTCCATCTAGAGCATTCCATTCAAAGGTAAAGTAAAGCCATGGGGCTCCGTCTGTTGCGCCGGTCACCGTTAAGGCGTTTCCCTGCCAGCCGTCTCCATAAGAATCATAGCCGTTGACAGTGTACACGCCGTTGTCTAGTGATGCTGTTAGCTGACCACTGGGGGCACCGCCGGATGCAACAATCTCGCCCGCATCATTCAGGATTTCCCAGGAAACCTCTGACTGCCAGGCTCCACCATCACACTCAATGATAACATCCGTAGATCTTGAATTGGAAACATAGTTTGAGTTAACAACACCAAACATGTGAACTTCGGATGGTTCGTCTCCTTTTCGCTCTCTCATTTTAGCCATATTTCTTTCTTTGGTGTCTTCGATAGTTAATCTTTTTTCTTGTACAATAGCCGTGCTTCTGTTAGTTGCCGGTACTACACCATCCCATTCTAAAGATACTGATTCCACTCCAGCTACCGCTGTCAGGTTTTCGGGATTTGTTGATGGAAGCGCTTCTTCAAGCATCCAAGTGAATGGGCCTGGAGCATAGGAGGCATCCCACATAATATAGTAGGCCGTGCCTGTAACCACATCAATGGTTAGTTCAGATTCTCCCGGAGGCCATCCTAATCCATCATCATCAAAGTCAATTAATAAACCCGCACAATCAGCGTAAATCCAAACCTTTGTATCGCCACCAGCGCCCGCTGAAGAAACGGTCATGGTTCCGGTAAGCGTAGCAGTATAAGTAAACCACTGGTCTGCGCCACTGGCGTCGTTTGCACCAACAACTGCGGCTAGAGCAATTGAACAACTGTCTCCAGTATAATAACAGGAGCCATCGTCTACTGTGGCGTTTTCATCAAAATTCAGAGCATCGGCGTCTGTGCAACCAAGAACATCGGTTGTTTCACCGAGCTGAAGTACGTCAGAATAAGGTGCGCCACCAGCGAGAAGAACTTCCCCTGCGGCATTCACAATTTCCCAGGAAACTTCGGAT
>JABJED010000332.1 GCA_018665025.1 Gammaproteobacteria bacterium | reverse complement strand
TGCCGCATCACTTTCCCCTCGATGACTGCGTTGAACGCGCACTCAATAAATCGCGAATTTAGAGCACATCCGCAATTTATCTCCGTGCGTGTTCGCCTTGTCCTCACGAAAAAATCCTCATAATCAGAGCTTCCCTTAGTTATGGCTGTGCAGGGTGCTGTTAAGTTCAATGGCACTTCTATTGGTTCTGCACTCGACACTTCCGCTTTGTGAGTTCCGCAGGAACAGGAGATCGGACTGTCCTGCCAGTTCTCTGGCTTTGACGAGCTTCTGCATGTTTCTGTTCTCGTCCATGATCTGGACTACGGTGCCTGGGGTAATATAGAGGCCAGCTTCAATGGTGCATCGGTCTCCCAGTGGAATACCGGTTCCAGCGTTAGCACTAATCAAACAGTCTTTGCCAATACTGATGACGATGTTACCGCCACCTGAAAGCGTACCGGCCGTGCTCGCACTACCGCCCAGGTCAGTGCCACCACTTACGGTCACACCCTGTGACACGCGGCCCTCAATCATGTTCGGTCCCAGTGCGCCGGCGTTGAAATTAATGAATCCCTCATGCATTACAGTTGTCCCTTCACCAACATAGGCGCCAAGGCGCACGCGGGCTGAGTGTGCTATTCGGGTACCAGAAGGGATGACGTAGTTGGTCATTTTGGGAAACTTATCGACCGCTGAGACTTCCAGGACTCTACCTTCAAGGCGCGCCTTAAGTTGCAGTTCCTCAATTTCATTCAGGTCGACCGCGCCCTGTTCCGTCCAGGCGACATTCGGAAGCAGAGGATAGATACCCTCCAGGTTTTGTTCGTTCGGTAATACGCAACGGTGGGAGAGCAAATGAAGCTTAAGGTAAGTCTCCGGCGTTGACTGTAGCGCCTCATCGGATTCCATCATTGTTAGCACAACGGGCCTGGTCGACGAAGCCAGCTGAGTGACAATTGATTTCTGTCTTTCATCGTCAATGGTGTCTGATAATTTCCTGAGTTGATGGGTACTCAGCTCAATATCAGTGTTACCACCCCTGTAGCCCGTAGCGGCAGTTATACCGTCAACAAGAGTTTGGTCAGGACGAAAAGCAGGGCGTGGAAAATAAACCTCGAGCCATTCGTCGTTTCGATTTTTTGTGCCTATGCCAAAAGCCAGCGCGTACATTATTTGAAACACCGATGAGAATAAGGTCGAGCATTATAGTCGGCGCGCACCTGTATTTACAGGCGAGGTTGTTTGACAGAGTTTATTCGATAATTACCGGCAAAGAGGTTCGGTTATAGTTTATGCCAGCAATCCACTATTCGTTCTGCAGCCTCGATACACTCTGATTGTGTCGCGACCAGTGCTATTCGTACCCGGTTAGTCCCCGGGTTGCCTGAATCGGTCGCTCTGGAAAGATAGCTTCCCGGAAGAACCTTAACGTTGGCTAACTGGATAAGGCGAACCGCAAAATCGGGATCGGGGATTGGTGTCTCAGGCCAGAAGTAAAACCCCGCATCCGGCACTTCCATCGGCCATACCGGTTTAAGTATGTCAGAGACAAGAGTGAACTTATCCCTGTAAACCTGTCGATTTTGGATGACATGCGATTCATCGCCCCACGCCAGCGTGCTCAGAACCTGGTGGTGCATGGCCATCGCAGAGCCGTGATAGGTCCGATATAGAAGGAACTTCTGCAGGATCTCTGCATCTCCTGCCACGTACCCCGAGCGGAGACCGGGTAGATTGGAGCGTTTTGACAGAGAATTGAAAGCGATGCAGTTTTTGTAGTCGTTTCGGCCGAGCAAGCTGGCGGCCTCCAACAGACCTGCTGGCGGGTTTTGTTCATCCATGTAGATTTCTGAATAACATTCATCGGAAGCAATGATGAAATTGTATTCGTCAGAAAGCGCAATCAGCGCCTGGAGTTGGGGAATTCCCATTACCGCGCCCGTAGGATTCCCGGGTGAGCAAAGGTACAGAAGCTGGCAGCGTTGCCAGACCTCTTCCGATACAGCATCAAAATCAGGCTGGTACCCGTTGCCGGGTTCACAGTTGATGTAATAGGGTTTGCTACCCGCAAGCAACGCTGCGCCTTCATAGATTTGGTAGAAGGGATTGGGCATTACCGTGACGCAGTCGGGTTGCGGTTCGATGACGGCCTGGGCAAAGGCGAAAAGCGCTTCGCGGGTCCCGGTGACCGGTAAAACGTTTAGTTCAGGGTCCAGTGCCGGCTCAAGCCTGTACCTGCGGTTTACAAAATCGGCGATGGCTATTCTTAATGCCGGCGTTCCCTTGGTCGGAGGATAGGTGCCAAACCCTTCTCGAATTAGCGCTGTGTCAGTGAGGGCATTTACCAGGAAATCCGGGGCTGGGTGTTTAGGTTCTCCCATCGACCAGGCGATCTGTGGCAGGTTAGTCTCGCTGGTGACGCCATCAAGTAGCTGATTGAAACGCTGAAAGGGATAGGGGTGAAGTTTCTCGAGATTATTGTTCATTATAACTGGCCGCTACCTGCTCAACATGATGATCGATAGTTTCACAAATCCGATCAGTAATATGTGCGATGGAAGCAGGGTCCGTGATAGGTGATCCATTCTGGTCGGTAATATAGAACACGTCCTCGACCCTTTCTCCCAGTGTTGTGATCTTTGCCGAAATCAAGGAAATACCCACTTCGACAAATACCTTGGCCAGCAATGCCAGCAGTCCCGGTCGGTCCGGCGTAGTCACCTCAAGAGAAGTCGCGTCGTGATTTGGGGCTGGGCTGAGGGTTACCCGAGTCTTCTGTTTGAATTGCTTCAGCAGGCGCGGTATACGTCGGTTCAGCTTGAAGTTAATCTCGTCCTGGGCAAGAAAGTTAGTAATTGTGCTGCGAATTTTCCGTATTCGAGTCGGTTTTTCACCGACTGGCTGACCGTCATTCTCGAGAACTGTGAACGTATTGAACGTCAGCCCACTAGCTGAAGTCGCAATACGCGCATCGACAATGCTGAGATCGAGCTGGTTGATTGCGGTCACGATGGAAACGAACAGATCCTTGCGGTCATGCGTATGGATGAAAATTTGCGTAAACCCGGCATCGCTTCTGCGAGAGATGTCGTCTCGAATAAGAACGATCGGCTCGTCACTGACTTCCTGCGCCAGAATGGCGTCGGCGTGCCAGACGATGTCTGAGACTCTCTCCCTGACAAAATAGTCCTCATCGACCTGGTTCCACAGGGGGCGGACAAGGCTGCTGTCAATTTTGTGTTCTTTAAGTTTATCAAGTGCCTGTAGTTGGACGTCCTGAACGTATTCGTTGCGATCTATCGGTTTTTCTAATCCATGACGCAACGCTTTCTTGGTTTCCGAGTAGAGTTGCTCCATTAGCGACGCACGCCATCCGTTCCAGAGCGTTGGGTTGGTCGCGTTGATATCCGCGACGGTGAGCGCGTAGAGATAGTCGAGACGTACCTGCTCCCCCACGAAACGCGCAAATTCATGGATGATCTCGGGGTCCTGGATGTCCTTGCGTTGTGCCGTTGTAGACATGACAAGGTGATTCTGGACGAGCCAGCGAACAAGATTGGTGTCCCATGTTGCTAATTTGTGTCGCTTGCAGAATGCAGCAGCGATTTCGATGCCAAGTTCTGAATGGTCTCCGCCCATACCTTTAGCGATATCGTGATAAAGGCCGGCAATGTAGAGTAGTTCAATCCTCGGTAATCGTGGGTGGATGTGTGCCGCGATCGGAAATTTCTGTTCGTTGTTCTTGTAGCGGAACCGGCGCATATTGCGAACAACCTGAAGCGTATGTGCATCAACGGTGTAAATATGAAATAAATCGAACTGCATCTGGCCAATAATCCGGCCAAATTCCGGCAGGTATGCACCGAGTATTCCCCATCTGCCCATTCGCCTTAGCTGGGTGAACAGGTGATTGGTGCTGCCGAGTAGTGTCATGAAGAGTTCCGCGTTTTTGGGGTTCTCGCGAAAATGCGTGTCGATCAGGTAGGCGTGATGCCTTGCTAGCCTGATGGTAGATGCCCGAAAACCCCCGATTGACTCATCAGAACCCACGATAACGAACATCTCCAGTAACGCGGAAGGTTCGTCGGCGAAAACATTCTCGGAAGTCACTTCCAGCAGGTTGTTCACCAGGCGAAACCTGTCGTTAACAGGCTTTACCTGTAGCCGGGTATTAGTCTGGACAAAGACCTCGTCGAAATGCTGCAGCAGCGTTTCGTTGATCGTGTTAACCCGGTGTGCGGTTCGATAGTAGCTTTGCATGAACTGTTCTACGGCCAGCTGATCGTTGTCTGTAAACCCAAACTGGCTGGCCAGGGCTTGTTGATATTCGAACAACAGGCGATTTTCGTCTTTGTTGGTCAGTATGTGCAGCGCAAAACGAATCTTCCAGAGGTTGCTCTGCGCTTTGATCAGCTCTTCGCTCTCCTCCGGTGTGAGGATTTCCTGTTCTGCGAGCTCGGTAATGTTTTGTGTTCCGTAGCGACGTTTTGCAACCCAGGTCAGTGTTTGAATGTCGCGAAGGCCTCCAGGGGAAGTTTTTACGTTGGGTTCGAGGCTGTATTCAGTATGGTTGGATTTCTCGTGACGGCCATTTTGTTCCTGTCGTTTGGCGAGATAAAACGACTTTGCAGACCAGGATCTGCCCGGGGCAATCTTTTGTTGCACCTTATCGCAGAGAGCGCCGTCTCCAAGGATCGTTCGTGACTCCATCATTGCGGTCAGTATGGTCACGTCCTGCAGAGCACTCGGTTTGCATTCCGCAATGGATCTGACGCTATGGCCGACCTCCAGTCCTATATCCCACAGCAGGGTGGTGAAACTCTGGATATTGTCTCGATGGGCGCTCTGGTTATTCCGTTCAAGCAGTATTAATAAATCGATATCGGAGTTTGGCAACAGTTCCTGGCGGCCGTAGCCTCCGACCGCAAGAAGTGAAATGCGTGACTTACGCCAGCTGGTGCGGTTTTCAGTCCAGTTAAAACGGTTCCATGCCAATCGCATGACATCGTCCATAAAATCGGAGTTCGCCCTGATCAGCAGGTCAGTACTGACACCTGCCTCAAAATTCGAGGTCATTATGACGCGGGCTTTTGCAAGGGCATCTTTAAAGCTGGCAATGATTCGCTGGTTGTTTTCCAGTGCAGAATCCAGCTCGTGAACAAGGTGATTAAACATCAGGGTTGTGCGCTCGACTTAAGCGCAGCGAGGGATAGTGTCGTCATTACGCAGGGTTAGAATTTCGTATCCTGTCTCAGTCACGGCGATGGTATGCTCCCATTGGGCAGTCAGTTTGTGGTCTTTCGTGACGACCGTCCATTGGTCCGGTAGTAATTTCACCGCAGCCTTTCCGGCATTGATCATGGGTTCTATGGTGAATGTCATACCGGATTTCAGTTCCGGACCTGTTCCTTTCTTCCCGTAGTGCAATACCTGGGGTTCGTCGTGAAATACGGTGCCAATGCCATGACCGCAGTACTCACGAACGATCGAAAAACGGTTTTTTTCTACATAGATCTGGATGGCGGCACCGATATCCCCGAGGTGCGCACCTGGTTTTACTGCCTGGATGCCCAGATACAGGCTTTCTTTGCATACCTGTGTCAGTCGCTCTGCGAGAACACCAGCCGTTCCTACGATAAACGTTTTGCTGGTATCGCCGTGGTACCCGTCCTTGATGAGGGTGACGTCAACATTAACGATGTCACCACTTTTTAACACCTTGTCATCGCTGGGTATGCCATGGCACACGACGTGGTTTACCGATGTGCAGATGGATTTTGGAAAGCCGCGGTAATTCAGTGGGGCAGGTATCGCGTCCTGTTCGTTTATCGTGTATGCATGGCAAATACGGTCCAGTTCACCGGTGCTGATACCTGGCTTGATGTGCTCTTCTATCATTTCGAGCTGTCGGGCGGCCAATGCGCCCACGATGCGCATCTTTTCGAGGGCTTCACTGTCTTTAATTTCTATTGTCATGAATGTTTGCGACTCAAAATAAGCAGCGAACTATACCAGATGACAACTCGTTCTTGCTCGGAATAGGTGATTAGGCGCAGTCAAATGAGTTTATTGATAGGGCTCTGAGTAACTGAGAAATTCCCACTTTGGCTCAATTTATGGTATAAAGCGCCGCGCGACGGGGGCAACCTCGAGCGTAAACTTAAAAATACTCACACACACCGACACGTAATTCGGGTGCTGCTACAAGGCTAAGTCCTTGAAACGGTTGAATTATGGGGAGTGTGGAGGCGTAACCCATACAATTCGGAGAGACTATGTCTAGCGTATCTATGCGGGACCTGCTTGAGGCGGGCGCGCACTTTGGTCACCAGACCAGATATTGGAACCCCAAGATGAATGAATTCATTTTTGGGGCCAGAAACAATATTCACATCATCAACCTTGAAAAGACTGTTCCAGCACTGGATGAGGCCCTGGCCTTTGTTCAGAGCACCGCAGCGAAAAAGAACAAGGTTTTGTTCGTTGGCACGAAGCGAAGTGCCAGTAAGGTGATCAAGGAAAATGCCGAGCGAGCAGGGATGCCATACGTTGACAAGCGTTGGTTGGGTGGCATGTTGACGAACTACAAGACGATTCGTCAATCCATCCGTCGCCTGAGAGACTTGGAAACTCAAGCTGCTAATGGCACATTCGAAAAGCTGACCAAGAAAGAAGCCCTTTCGCGCCAGCGCGACCTGGAAAAGCTTGAGTCAGGTCTTGGTGGTATCAAAGAAATGGGCGGCCTGCCTGATGTCCTGTTCGTCGTTGATGTGGATCACGAGAGTATCGCGGTAACGGAAGCCAGGAAACTGCGTATTCCTATCATCGGTATCGTTGACAGCAACAGTAATCCGGATGGTATTGATTATGTTATTCCTGGCAATGACGATGCGATTCGGTCGATTCGTCTCTTTGTCGCGGCCATCGCTGATGCGGCGCTCGCTGGCAAGGCGGAATTCCAGGGAGAAGTCAGCGCGGACGAGTTCGTTGAGGTGGCAGCGGAACCAGTGGCTGAAGAGACGCAGCCTGAAGTGGCGGCAGAGGTTGCCGCAGCGGAACCTGCCGCGGTGGAACCTGCCGCGGTGGAACCTGCCGCAGACGAGCCTGAAAAGGCCGAGTAGGCAAGTTCAGTAACAATATTTAACCAGTGGCCAACTTCCGTTGGCCAGATCAACGTTAAGCGTAGTGAGGATCTAGCGATGACTGCTGTTTCAGCATCAATGGTAAAAGAGCTCAGAGAACGAACAGGCCTGGGCATGATGGATTGTAAGAAAGCCCTGGTGGATTCAGATGGGGACATGGAGGTAGCAATCGAAAACCTTCGTAAGTCCAGTGGCATGAAAGCTGCAAAAAAGGCCGGACGAATAGCGTCTGACGGTTTACTCAGTATTAAGGTTGATGGTGGTACTGGCGTTATCGTCGAAGTCAATTGTGAAACAGATTTCGCCGCAAGGGATGACAACTTCGTTGCCTTTGTGAAGACTGTTACTGAGAAGGTCTTTGAGTTAGGGGAAACCAATGTCGAGGCTCTGGGTCTTGAAACTGAGCGGGAAAACCTCGTGCAGAAAATTGGAGAAAACATCTCCATCAGACGCGCTCAGGTATTCAAAGATGAAGGGACTGTGGTTGAATACCTCCATACCAACGGTAGGATCGGCGTCATGCTTTCCATGGAAGGCGGTAGTAAAGACCTTGGGAAAGACGTTGCGATGCACATTGCTGCAATGAACCCAACGGTTGTAAGCTCAGAGGATGCTCCGGCAGACCTCGTGGCGAAAGAGCGGGAAATTTATACGGCTCAGGCCCAGGATTCAGGAAAACCACCCGAAATCGTTGAAAAAATGATCGATGGTCGTATCAGGAAGTACCTGGCGGAAATCAGCCTCCTGGAACAAGCCTTTGTAAAGGATGGTGACACCAAGATTGGCGCCCTGCTTAAAAAGGAAGGTGCTGCAGTTAATCGCTTTGTAAGATACGAAGTCGGTGAAGGCATTGAGAAAGAGGAAGAAGATTTTGCTGCTGAAGTACAAAAGCAGTTAGGTAACTAGGACCAAATAGAAAAGCCCAGGAAAGCCAATGCCACAAAGCAAAGCCACGCCGAAGTACAAGCGGATACTGCTTAAGTTATCCGGAGAAGCATTGGGTGATGGTAGCGTTGGAATAGACCCGAAAATACTGGACAGGACCGCACTTGAAATCGGTCAGCTGGTTGGAATTGGGGTTCAGGTCGGCCTTGTTATCGGTGGTGGAAACTTGTTTCGTGGCGCGGCGCTCCATGCGGCTGGCCTTGATCGAGTCACTGGCGATCACATGGGAATGCTCGCGACGGTGATGAATGCACTGGCAATGCGCGATGCATTGGAGCGTGCCAATATTCATACAGTAGTGATGTCTGCCATTCCCATGAGTGGTGTTGTTGAACACTATGATCGGCGTCGAGCGATTCGTCATCTCGAAGAGAGCAACGTTGTGATTTTCTCTGCGGGTACCGGTAATCCGTTTTTTACGACTGACTCAGCAGCTTGCCTGCGGGGCATCGAAGTGGATGCAGACATTGTTCTGAAAGCAACCAAGGTCGATGGGGTCTATTCTTCTGACCCTGTTCTCGACAAGACAGCAACTCGATATAATAATTTAACTTACGATGAAGTGCTTGAAAAGCAACTCGGGGTTATGGACCTGACCGCTATTTGCCTGGCACGTGATCATGATATGCCACTGCGGGTTTTTGCGATGGAGCAGGCGGGTGCGCTCCTGAATGTTGTTGTCGGTGAGAATGAAGGGACATTGATTGCTAACAACTTTTAGCTAAAGCGATCGCATAGCTGAATGTGTCGTATGAAAAAGGAATAAATATGATCGAGGACATTAAGCAAGATGCTGAAGAGCGCATGGACAAGTCGCTTCTGTCACTTGATGCAGCGTTTGCGAGAATCCGGACCGGTCGGGCACACCCAAGCCTGCTGGATGGGATCTCGGTAAATTATTACGGTTCTGATACGCCACTGAATCAACTGGCCAACATCACCGTTGAAGATGCGCGAACCCTGGTCATTTCGCCCTGGGAAAAGCCCATTATCCCTGAGGTTGAAAGAGCTATTCTCAAATCAAACCTTGGGTTAAACCCGAGTACGTCATCGGACAAAATCAGGCTACCGATGCCGCCGTTAACAGAAGAAAATCGACGTGACCTGACTAAAGTCGCAAAAGCTGAAGCTGAACATGCGCGGGTCGCGATACGAAATATCCGAAGGGACGCAAATAGTGACCTGAAGGATTACCTGAAGGAAAAGGAAATCACCGAGGATGAGCAGCGTCGAGGCGAGGATCTGGTACAGAAGCTCACCGACGCTAAAGTCAAACAAATCGACTCAGCGCTGGACGCAAAAGAAGCTGACTTGATGGAATTCTAGCGGGATCCGATGCTACGCCAGCGCATCATTACTGCCATTATTCTCGCGCCAATCGTATTGGCGTGTGTTTTCCTGCTACACCACTTTGAATTTTCCCTGTTCGTGGGCGCTGTTCTGGCGGTCGCTGCCTGGGAATGGGCCAACTTAGCCAATTTGTCCAACCTGCACAGATACCTCTATGCACTAATGGTTGCTGTCGCCATGTTGGCCGCATACTTTGCGCCTGTTACTCCTGTGTTGTTGCTCAGTAGTCTCTGGTGGGTGATTGCGTTTGTGCTGGTGGTTAATTACCCGAAGCTGGATGAACTCTGGGGTAGTTCAGCAGTCATAATGATTATTGGTGTTGTTACCCTGGTCCCCGGGTTCTTAGCGTTAATTGAACTTAAGCGTCACGCGGAAAGCAACTACCTGATCTGCCTGCTGTTTTTCCTGATATGGGGAGCAGATATTGGTGCTTATTTCAGTGGTCGGGCGTTTGGTAAAAGAAAATTGGCCCCTCGGGTTAGCCCTGGGAAATCCTGGGCAGGGTTCTATGGAGGCGTCGTGACTTCATTTGTCATTGCAGTGTTGATGTCGCTGTATCTTGGTCGTCCTCAACTGGCAACCGCGGATGGGGTTGTTTTTCTCGCCGCCTGCATGTTTATTGCCGTGGTTTCTGTATTGGGTGATCTGACCATCAGCATGTTCAAGCGGCATCGGGATATCAAGGATTCCAGCAACTTGCTGCCAGGACATGGCGGGTTTCTTGATAGAATTGATAGCCTGCTGTCCGCGAGTCCTGTGTTTGCGTTGTACCTTGGCATTGCGGTGTGGGCAGGCAACCCATGAGACAGACAATTGAGCTCGGACGCAATACAATAGAGCGCCAAGCAACACCAGATAACAGGACACCCGCGCTAAAGCGCGCTTGATGATGATGATCGATTTTCTACAAACAGTCCTTGCTCTGCTCGTTACCCTTTCGATACTGGTGACTATTCATGAGTTTGGCCATTATTGGGTTGCCCGCCTCTGTAACGTGCACGTCATTCGATTTAGCGTTGGTTTTGGCAAATCAATTTATATGAAAAAGGGTCGTCAGCCGGTTTACGAAGAACAGCCCGTATATGACAAAGAGGGTAATCTTGTACCGGTGCGTACCCGCAGCAATGAGCCCCTGGCACCTACCGAGTTTACTATTGCTGCCATTCCGCTTGGCGGATACGTCAAATTCCTGGATGAAAGGGAAGGCTATGTTCCGGATGATCAGATACACCTGGCCTTCAACCGAAAAACCGTATGGCAACGCATCGCTATTGTCTCGGCAGGACCCATTGCGAATTTTCTGCTTGCGATTGCCGCTTACTGGATGTTGTTTGCGTCCGGCGTCACGGGTGTCATACCGGTATTAGGGGAGCTTGACCCGGAAAGTGCCGCCGCGAGGGCCGGGCTGCAACAAGGTCATGAGATTGTCGCAGTTGATGGCAAGGCTACAAAAACCTGGAGTGAGGTCAACCTGGGGCTGTTTGATCGTCTTGGGGAAACAGGCGAGATTGTGCTCACGGTTGTTGAACCCGGTTCGTACGACGCGCAGTCGAACTACAAGGTACCGGTCACACAATGGCTATCGAACAGTGCCGCGCCGGTTCCAGCCCGTGATCTTGGGCTTGTTGTGCAATTGCCCGAGTTTCCTGCTGTGATAGGCGGCCTCAATGACGATGGGCGAGCAACCGCGAGTGGAGTTGAGGTCGGTGATGAGTTTCTTAGCGTCGATGGTGTGTCAGTGATGGATTGGCCGCATCTGGTTGACGTTATTCAGGGGAGCCCTGAACAAACACTAAATGTCATTGTTCTGCGGTCTGGTCAGACGATGAAGATAGATCTTACTCCCAAGGGTATCGAGCGAGACGGGAGTATCCTTGGTTTTATTGGTGCGTCACCTCAGCCCGTGAACTTCCCGCCAGAGATGCTGCGTGAAACGCGATATCCCATTTATTCAGCATGGATGCCAGCGGCAGTGAAAACCTGGGAGGTAACATTGTTTACCCTCGCGTCGATAAAGAAGATGATTGTTGGTGCTATTTCGCCAAAGAATCTGAGTGGCCCGATTACGATCGCGCAGGTAGCCAGCGCTACGGCCGAAAATGGACTCGAGAGTTTCGTGGGGTTCATTGCGTTGCTTAGTATTTCGTTAGGTGTGATTAACCTTTTACCGATACCGGTACTCGATGGTGGCCACTTGGTTTATTATTTTATTGAATTGATAGCCGGGCGACCGGTTCCGGAAAGAGTTCAGGTGTGGGGGTTCCAGATGGGAACGTTCCTGATCATGGGTATCATGGTGCTGGCTTTTTATAACGACCTTACACGATTGTAGAGACATGTTTGTGGTAAAGCTCAAAGATTCCCTGGGAAAGTATGCCCGCTCACTTATCCTTTTAGTCACGTTGTTTTATTGCACGTCGTCTTTTGGTTTCGTCATATCGGATATACGTGTTGAAGGTCTGCAGCGAGTCTCTGCAGGCACAGTGTTTGGTGCGGTGCCCTATAGCGTGGGTGACAATGTTGGTGCTGAAGAGATCAGAACAATTGCACGTTCCCTGTTCCAGACAGAAACTTTTGATGACGTTCAGATAGGCCGTGATGGCAATGTGCTTGTTATTGTCGTTAAGGAACGTCCGACCATTGATTCCATTGAGTTTGAAGGTAATAAGGCGATCAAGACGGAAGCCTTGATTGAAGGCCTCCAGGGTTCGGGATTATCAGAAGGTCAAATTTTCAAGAAAGTCACCCTGGATCAAATTGCATCGGACCTGGAAAGGCAATATGTGTCCCAGGGTCGATATGATGCAAATATTGAGACCACTATCGAGAATCTGCCACGAAACAGGGTAGCCATTAAGGTCGACGTTTATGAAGGAAATGTTTCAGGTATCAGCCACATTAACATCGTTGGGAATACTGTTTTCGATGATGAGACCCTGATTGAACTGCTTGAGCTGAAGCTTCCCGGGTGGTTGTCGTTTTATACAAAAGACGACCAGTATTCACGTGAGAAGCTGCAAAGTGACATCGAGGTACTGGAATCTCATTACCTCGACCGTGGTTACCTGAATTTCAGGGTCGACTCGACACAGGTTTCGATCGCGCCAAATATGGAAGATGTCTATATCACCGTTAATGTTATCGAGGGTGACCAGTTTAAAATCTCGGCTGTAGAGGTGGCAGGTGAGCTTCGCGATATTCCGGAAGAGAATATCCGCGCGATGCTGCTTACTCGCGAGGGGCAAACCTTTTCAAGACAATACATGACGTTTAGTGAAGAGAGAATTGAATCGGCGCTGGGTAACGCAGGTTACACCTTTGCGAGTGCAACCGGTGAGCCTGCGGCTAATGATGATGGCGAAACGGTCACCGTGAAGTATTTTATTGATGCTGGGAAAAGAGCCTATGTCCGGAGGTTAAATTTTCAGGGCAACACGGTGACTCAGGATCACGTTCTAAGGCGCGAGATGCGCCAGATGGAAGGCGGTTGGGCTTCCACTGCGATGATTGAAGGTTCAAAAATACGGCTCCAGCGGCTTGGCTTTTTCAAGGACGTGAGCGTCGAGACACCTGCGGTGCCAGGTACAGATGACCAGATTGATGTGAACTATACGGTCGAGGAACAACCTTCCGGTTCAATTTCTGCGACCGTAGGCTATGCGCAGCGTATGGGATTGATTCTGGGGTTGGGTTACCAGGAATCGAATGTATTCGGCACAGGTAACAGTATCAATATTGGAGTCAATCGAAGTGATTACCAGCAGGCACTTAACGTATCTTTCTTCGACCCTTATTACACGGTTGATGGCGTTAGCCGAGGCTACGCAGCATTTTTCCGGAAGAGTGATTATGAAGAACGGAACATCGCCAGCTTTTCTACAGATTCCTATGGTTTAAACGTCAGCTTTGGCTACCCCATCTCGGAGATATCTCGTATCGGCCTTACAGTTGGTATTGAACGAACAGAAATCAAGGAAGGGGTTATTCCAGCGCAGGAAATATCTGAATTCCTGGATGAGGAAGGCAATGAGTTTGACCTGGTTTCGCTGACAGCGTCTTACAGTATGTCGGCGCTTAATCGTGGAATGTTACCCAGTGGCGGTCGATCGCAGTCTATGTCATTTGAAATGACGGTCCCGGGAAGCGAGCTTGAATATTACAGGTTGAATTACACCGGCCAGGTTTTCTACCCATTATTCAATCCGTTTGTGTTGAGGCTCAGGGCTAATCTGGGTTATGGCGAAGCTTATGGGGGCACCGAAAACTTTCCATTTTATAAGCACTTTTTCGGTGGTGGTATGGGATCTGTGCGGGGTTATGAGAGCAACTCCCTTGGACCAAGGTCCACACCGTCACCGCAGGACCAATTCAATGATCCCGACCCGATTGGGGGTAATGTATTGGTGGAGTTGAGCGCAGAAGTGTTGTTTCCATTGCCGTTTATAGAAGACCAGAGCCAGCTGAAGTCAGTGTTATTCTTCGATGCGGGTAACGTTTTCAATACAAACTGCCCGGACGTCAGTGTTTACTGTCTGGACCTGGATGAAGGCGAACTCCGGTACAGTGCAGGCATTGCGGTGACGTGGATTACGGGTTTCGCGCCCATTAGCTTTGCCCTGGCATTCCCGCTCAATGATAAGCAGGGTGACGAGTCCGAGTCATTCCAGTTTGAATTGGGCAAAACTTTTTAGAAGATACGCGGTCATAGTATCTGCCCTTTGTGAATCGAGCCGTTGCGGGATAAAAGACGTTGAATCGGATGGGTGAATGTGTAAATATCCGCTTCCGTCGAGTTCCGACGTATACCAACTAAGTTAATGAAGTTCCCCTGAGGAGGAAATTGTGCGAGTAAATCAAAGCATTTTGGCTATTCTGGCCACATTTTTCATGGCGATGGCCTCATCATCTGCCATTGCGGAATCTAAAATCGGCGTCGCTGACCCTCAGAGAGCGATTCTGCAGTCAGAGATAGGAAAACAGGGCGTTCAACAGATCAATGCTCAGTACTCAGAGCAGGACGACATGCTGAAAGAGATGCAGACGGAAATCACTACGCTTCTGGAAAAGCTCAAAAAAGACACTGAGCTTATGAGCGATCAGGAATTCCAGAATCTTCTTCAGGAAATTTCGGTTAAGCGAAACCAGATGTCGCAGCTGCTTCAGGAGCTACAGCGAGTCAAGTTAGAGCAATCTGATCGATTGATCCAGTCTCTTACGCCACGGTATCAGGAAGCTATCGAAGCGCTTGTACTTAGCGACAAGTACGACCTGGTTCTGCCGCGACAGAGCGTCCATTATCGTCATGAGCTGTACGATGTGACGGCTAAAATTACCGAAAAAATGAACGCGCTGGAAAAGTAACAGTTATTACTCGGTGAAACTGAGTGATATAGCAGAGCAGTTTCAGCTTGAAAGCCTTGGCAATACTGATGTCGAAATAACAGGTATTGCGGGGCTTGAAGGTGCATCAGAGCACCAGCTTTCCTTCCTTTTTAGTCCAAACTACTGTGACCTGCTAGTAGACAGTCAGGCTGGTGCGGTTGTTCTGCGTCCTGAAGATGCAGCGCTGACTGACAAACCACGATTGCTATCTGCGAATCCTCGCATGGCCTGGGCACGCATTGCGTCATTATTTGACCCCGCGCCACTTGCTATGCCGGTTATAGCCCCCAGCGCAGTGATCAGCGATACCGCTTCTATAGGTCAGGGCGTCGCAATTGGTGCCGGTGCTGTGATCAGGTCAGGTGCAAGAATAGAAGATGGTGCCCATATTGGTGCTGGCTGTTACATCGGTGAAAGCGCAAAGATTGGCAAAAACTCGCGGATTAAGCCTAACGTCGTTGTGTACCATGATGTTCAGGTCGGGGAGAGCTGCATCGTCCATGCGAACGCCGTTCTTGGCGCAGATGGATTCGGTTTTGAGTTCGACGCTGACACTGGAGACTACATAAAGATACCGCAGGTGTTCTCGGTGATTGTGGGTGACAATGTCGAGATAGGTGCCGGTACCACGATTGATCGTGGCGCATTGAACCACACGACGATCGGCAACGGGTGTAAGCTGGATAATCAGGTGCAGGTGGGTCACGGCACTTCAATTGACCACCACACTGTTATATCCGGATGTACAGCAATAGCAGGCAGCACCAGGATAGGCAGTTATTGTCTAATCGGTGGCGCTGTTGGAATCGTTGATAATATAGAAATTGTTGATCGCGTTGAGATTACTGCGATGACTCTGGTCAGTCAGTCGATCCTCGAGCCGGGACGTTACTCATCGGGAACTGGTTTGATGCCAGGTTATGAATGGAAGCGAAGTGTTGTTGGTTTCAGGAAGCTGGATAACATTCTCAAACGTATAAAACGCCTGGAATCGGATCAGTAGTATCCACCATAAGAGATTCATCATGGACATCATGGAAATACAGAAATACCTACCTCATCGATACCCATTCTTGCTGGTGGATCGTGTTGTTGAGTTCGAGGAAAACAAAAAGATAGTTTGCATAAAGAACGTGACGATCAATGAACCCCAGTTCACTGGCCATTTCCCAAACGCGCCGGTGTTTCCGGGGGTGATGATTGTAGAGGCGCTTGCCCAGGCGTCAGGTATCCTCGCGTTCAAGAGTCGCAACCGAACTCTGGATGATGGTTACATTTATTATCTCGCTGGAACCGACAAGACTAAATTCAAACGATCCGTTGTTCCTGGAGACCAGATCAGACTGGAAGTTGAAATCCTTAACCTTCGTAAGCATTGGATGAAAACAACCGGGAAAGCTTATGTCGATGGCCAGCTTGTTTGTTCGTCCTTACTAACCTGCGCTGAACAACAGGTGGGCTGAGCATGACCTCGATGCCGAGGCGTTCCTTGACGATTGCAATGGTCGCTGGGGAAATCTCAGGCGACAATCTTGGTGCTGCGCTTGTAAAGGAAATTACCAAGGCTTCCCCCGACGTGACATTCGTCGGGGTCGGTGGTCCAGCGATGATCAAGGAAGGCTTCTCCACAGAAATTGATATTGAAACCCTGTCTGTTAATGGTTTCATCGACCCGCTACTCCGTTTGCCTAGCCTTATTCGACTGCTGCTTCATTTACGCGACCGTATAGTTGCGTGTGGGGCAGATTGTTTCGTCGGAATTGATTCGAATTTTTTTAATCTTTTGCTGGCTGGAATGTTGCACAGGCGTGGTATTAAAACAGTCCACTATGTGTCGCCAACCGTCTGGGCATGGCGTCAGCGTAGGATTAAGAAAATAGCTCGTCATGTTGACTTGATGATGACACTTTATCCGTTTGAAACGGCTGTGTACGAAGCCAACAATATTCCGGTTGTATTTGTGGGTCATCCCAAGGCAGACGAGATTTCGCCTGATGAAGGCAGGCTTAACCAGGTGCCGATAAGAGAGCAACTGGGGATTGCCCAGGATGAAGTTGTTGTCGCGATACTGCCCGGAAGCCGCGCCCGGGAAGTTGACCTGTCAGGCCGGGATTTTCTGGCAACGGCCTTATTGCTCAGAGATTCAGTTACTCGTTTTGTGATACCAGCGGCGAACCGAAAACGATATGAGCAGCTGCAGATAATGCTCGCAGAATTCCCGGAGCTCGATGGCAAGGTAACTCTCCTGGAAGGTCAATCAAGACAGGCGATGACTGCCTCTAATGTCGTGCTGGTTAACTCTGGAACCGCGACCCTGGAGGCTATGCTTCTGCGCAAACCTATGGTGATGTCTTATCGGGTCGGCAAAATAACTTACGGTATTGTA
>JABJED010000331.1 GCA_018665025.1 Gammaproteobacteria bacterium | reverse complement strand
GGAAAGTGTAGTCTTCAAGTACGGTCACTGTATTTCTTTCCTTTTATTTTCGAATAACGTTGATCCCTAGCATATTCGATTTTGGACTCGGAAATAAGCTCGGTTGAGCTATTATCGGTGGCCATTTCCCTCGCTATAGTCCGCTATCCATAAATTAAAACAGCGTAGCTTACGGTCACCCGGCGCCTTTCTGATTGCCTGCCTTGAAAACCATATTCAGAATCTCACTGGCAGCACTGAAAGGCGTTAACTGACCGGCAGCAACCTGCACCTCAAGCTCCGGGTAGGAGTGTCTCACTTCATCACTGGCCAGGATTCGCTGTTCGATTTCCATGGTGATCAGTGTTTTTAACCAGATGACGTTCTGAGTTTCCCGTCGTACCGTAAAGCTATCGTTGGTTTTAGCCACTTGTTCAAACTCAGTAATCATGTCCCAGACTTCCACCAGATTCGATCGCTCCAGGGCAGAACAGGTAAGAACTTTTGGCTTCCAGGCATCATTGGTCCGAAATATGTTGAATGCGCTCTGGAAGAACTGCTGCGTCTGCATCGCGAGCCCGATGCTATCGCCATCTGCCTTATTGATTACAACGCCATCAACCAGCTCCGTGATGCCCCGCTTTATTCCCTGGAGATCATCGCCACTGTTAGGCACCATCAGCAACAGGAAGAAATCTACCATACCGTGGACTTCAACCTCGGATTGCCCAACGCCAACCGTTTCAATCAGGATGACGTCGTAACCTGACGCCTCGCAAAGCAAGATACATTCTCGGGTTCTTTGTGCGATGCCACCCATTACACCGGATGAGGGTGAAGGTCGGATAAACGCATTCTCGGACCGTGACAGGTCAGGCATCCTGGTTTTGTCGCCAAGGATGCTGCCGCCGGCAACCGGCGAACTGGGATCCACCGCGAGCACTGCGACTTTTTTGCCCTGATTGATTAGCTGTAATCCAAAGGACTCAATGAAGGTAGATTTGCCCACACCCGGGACACCGGAAATGCCAACGCGAAGGCTATTTCCACTGTGCGGCAGCGCTGATTCAATCAGTGATACTGCCGCCTCACGATCCCGCGCTCGCTTACTTTCAATCAACGTGATCGATTTAGCCAGGGCCCGGCGTGACCCACTTACCAGCCATTCAAGGTCTGGGATCACGGCCATCAGACGTTAGCTTCAATGACCCTCAGGACCTCGTCAGCTGCCTGGGGAATGGGCGTGCCGGGCCCAAAGATCCCTTTCACACCAACCTGTTCCAGATAGCCATAGTCCTGTTTAGGAATGACGCCACCGATGATCACAGCGATATCACTGGATTCTGCTTTTTGCAGTTCGTTAATCAATTGCGGAATCATGGTTTTGTGTCCAGCCGCCTGAGACGATACACCGATGACATGGACGTCGTTTTCAACCGCCTGACGGACAACTTCTTCCGGCGTTGAGAACATGGGAGACAGGTCTATATCAAAGCCTACATCGGCAAAAGCAGTGGCTATTACCTTGGCACCACGATCGTGACCGTCCTGGCCCATCTTGCAGACCAGCATTCGGGGACGCCGACCCTGCGCCTCTTCAAATTTATCGACCCGACCAATAATACCCTGCCAGGCTTCGTCGTCCTTGTAGAAACTGCCATAGACGCCTTGCGTTGTTTTGGCTTCAGCCGCATACCGACCGTATACCGACTCCAGAGCACTCGACACCTCGCCAACGGTAGCCCGGGCACGGACAGCCTCAATAGCAAGCGTCAGCAGATTGCCATCTCCATTTGCCGCGGCCTCACTTAATGCGTTAAGCCCAGCTTCAACTTTACCCGCATCACGTTCCTTTCGAATTTTGGCCAGGCGCTCCAGCTGAGACTTTCTGACAGCGGGGTTATCGATTTCCATAATATCGACGTCAGCCTGCTCCTCAGTCTGGTATTTATTAACGCCAACGATAACTTTTTCACCACGATCAATCAGCGCTTGTTTACGTGCGGCAGCTTCTTCAATACGTAATTTTGGCAAACCAGTTTCGATAGCCTTGGCCATACCCCCATGCTCTTCGATTTCCTTGATCAACCCCCATGCTTTGTCACCAATCGCTTTGGTCAAGGATTCCATCATGTAAGAGCCACCCCAGGGATCGATCACATCGGTGATGCCGGTTTCTTCCTGGATAACCAATTGGGTGTTTCGTGCAATACGAGCAGCGAATTCACTGGGCAGGGCAATTGCCTCATCCAGAGCATTGGTGTGCAGGGACTGCGTCCCGCCAAAAACCGCTGCCATCGCTTCAATCGTCGTACGGACTACGTTGTTATACGGGTCCTGTTCAGTCAGCGACCAGCCAGAGGTCTGCGAATGAGTTCGAAGCATTTTTGAGCGCTGGTTCTGCGGTTCAAACTCCTCCACTATTCGTGCCCATAGCATTCGGGCCGCCCGTAATTTGGCGATCTCCATGTAAAAATTCATGCCGATACACCAGAAAAATGACAGCCGCGGTGCAAAATCATCAATCTTGAGGCCCGCCTTTAAGGCAGTACGAATATATTCTTTGCCGTCGGCTAGTGTGTAGGCCATTTCAAGGGCGGAGTCCGCTCCAGCTTCCTGCATGTGATAACCGGAAATAGATATCGTATTAAAGCGTGGCATGTGTTCTGTGCAATGCGAAATGATGTCGCCAATGATTCGCAAGGACGGTTCAGGAGGATAGATATAGGTGTTACGAACCAGGAATTCCTTCAGGACATCGTTCTGTATGGTGCCGGCCATCTGCGCCTGTTCTACACCCTGCTCTTCCGCGGCAACAATGTATCCTGCCAGAATAGGCAATACAGCCCCGTTCATCGTCATGGATACTGAAATCTTGTCGAGAGGAATGCCATCGAACAGAATCTTCATATCCTCAACAGAGTCAATCGCCACACCCGCTTTGCCAACGTCATGGGTCACGCGTTCATGATCAGAGTCATAGCCCCGGTGTGTTGCCAGGTCAAAGGCAACCGAAATACCCTGTCCACCCTCAGCCAGCAGCTTGCGGTAGAAGGCGTTGGATTCTTCGGCTGTTGAAAACCCCGCATACTGACGAATCGTCCAGGGGCGACCTGCGTACATGGTTGCCTGGGGGCCTCGAATAAAGGGTTCAAGCCCAGGCATTGAATTAGTGTACTCAAGTGCTTCCAGGTCCTCCGCGGTATAAAGCGGTTTCAGTTCAATCCCTTCAGGCGTAATTCGATTAAGCGATTCAAGCGGTTTACCCTTCAGTTGTTTTTCTGCTTCAGCCTTCCAGCCATCAAGACTGAATGGCGGTGCAGAATATTTTCTGTCAGACATTAGTGACCCTCCGGGTATTCGTTCAATTCGATCAATACACCATCACAGGACTTGGGGTGAATAAATATGACGCGGGTATTGTGTGCACCAACTGAAGGCTCGTCGGACAGGAACCGGTATCCCTTGTCCTTCAGGTTAACGACATCTTCATCCAGGTTATCGGAACGGAAGCAGAGGTGGTGAATACCCGGGCCACGCTTTTCCAGGTGCTGGACCAGAGGACCCTGGCCATCAAGCGGGTGAACCAGCTCTATCGATGTGCCATCAATGGGAAAGAACGCTGTCGTTGTTTTCGCCGCTTCGACATTCTCTGTTCCCTCGAACGTCAGTCCGAAGTCACCGAGAAATCGGTCGATGGCTCGTTGAAGATCCGGAACTGCAATCGCTATATGATCCAACGCTACTATCATGGTGGTGCCTCGTTATTTAAATCCTGTGTATGAAAGAAAATCATCAGTCTGGCTCCGAATCTCTGCATCTTTTTCTTCCAGAGATTCGATGACCACTTCTTCATCTGGTGTCACTTTGAATATCGGCTGGCCCTTCTTGATGATCAAAGCATCCGTATCAAGCAAGACTTCATCAACCGTACCCGCAAAGGGAGCATGTACCTTGTTAAACATCTTCATCACTTCAGTGATAAACAATGGATCACCGACCTCGAAGTGCTGACCCGCCTCAACGAACGCAGGGCGATCTGGGGCCTCACGCGCATAGTACATGCCGCCCGTTGGTGCTGTTATTTCATTACCGGAAATTGCAGGCGGTGGCGACAATATCTTGAAGGCTGCCTCCTGGGTATCACGATCCTGCAATCGTTGTGGAATGACAACGCCCAGGCCGGCGGTAACTTTAAGGTTAAAGAAGCCTGTTCTCCTGCCGATGTAAGGCAGAACTGAAAGAATATCAAACCCAAGCTGGAACCCGTGATGCGCGGCCTGGATGTCTGCCAGCCGAGCCCCAAACACGTCTTTGCCTTTCTTGCCGTTAAGCGCTTTGCCCAGTGCCTGCCAGTCCGAGATCCCTGATTCTGCCTCCAGGCTGTCGTAAAATCCGAGTGCCTCCTGCAGAAGTTCATCGTCATGATCCCAAATGGCATACAAGGCAGGTATTCCACCCCGTGCATCCATGTTGAGATATCGATAAAGGTTTGCCAGTACCCGAACAGGGTTTGATAGCCATTCCACACCGTCTTTGCTGATCGCGAAGTGTTGCTGGTTAAGCGCCAGCCAACCTGAAAGGTAATGCGGTTCTGCAAACAATCGGTTGATCGCACGAGCCAGCAAACTCGCCTTACGTGTCATGATTTCTTTTACTGCCGACTGATAGGCGGCATCCGTGTTTTGTTCCAACTGGTACTTCTGGATTTCATTGTAAGCGTGCACAATGTCAATGTTGTCACTGAGCGCTTTCAACTGCCCGACGGCTGTCAAATATGGCAGTACGAAGTTGGTCGCCGGTCTGGCTTCGACATTGTTACCCATCAACCAGTTAACCAGGCCGTAAAGAAACTCAATGTTTGTGCTGAGGTTCTCGCCGCTGAGTCGGGTCTGCCTTAGAATTTCCGCCATCTGCGCATAGGATTCAGCTCTCCCCCCACCGGTACTTAGCAGGAGCGCAATGTTGGAATCATAGGCACCCGCCAGGTGGTATTTCATAAAGACATCTGTATCGGGGTTGTGCAGGCAGATGCCCTGGTCATCGCGAATTTCGCCTTCGATGGTATCTGACCATTGTGTGATAACACCACCGGCATGCGGTTTCAGTGCAGGATCGGTCGCATTCATTCTTGCTTCAAGTGAAGCTGGTTCGCGACGCTCACGGGCCGGTTTTGGCAGCCGTTTGCCATGGCGAGCCAGCAACACCATTAGCTCTACGATGGAATCGACCGTAAATGAATCATCGCTGTTATCCGGATTTGTAAACCGCAGGCTGTAGCACAGTTCACTGACCCTGTGTTCTACCTGTACCCGGGTGTTCATCTCCATGAAATAGTGACGATTACCATCGATAATACATTCGAAGGTGGAAACAGAATCAAGACCGACCGCACCGCCGAAGCGTGATGCTTCTTCTTCCATTTCCTTGAGCATTTTTAGATCAGTTTCGAGAGTTTTTCTCTCGGTCTTGTTATCCGTTCGTTCAATCGCTTCAGTCAACTCTTCTACAGTAACCGAGACCTCAAGCAGCTTCTGCTCATTCATCTGTACTGAGCAGTCTCGTCCACCGAGCGTGGTACACCAGTCGCCGTTGCCGATTACCTGTATTTCCAGGTGGCGGACGGTTTCAACATTGATCTCTGCAAGCACATTCTTGTTGTCGCCAACGCCTGTGGCTTTGACTTCAGAGAGAACCTCTCGCAGTAATGGCGCAACAGGTTTGACAGCCTGGCTCAGTTTTTTTGCAGCGCTGCCTTTATAGTGAACCGGCGCGTCAAGAATTCTTTGACCTTTACCGCCACCACCCCCGATAGCCTTGAGTCTTATTCTGTTGTCCGGGTTTTTTCTGAAAATTTTGCCGATTTCGGCCGCCAGGGTTTCCGCCAACTGGTCAACCGAGAAAAGATCGATGCCCTTGGTATAGGACGAATCCAGAACCAGTTCGGCTTTTTCATCGAGCGTACTGGCCGAGTTCATCGCCGATTTACTGATCTTAAGGCCGTGCTTTTTAATCACTGCCTGCAGTTGCTTCTCACCGGGATGCAGTCTTAACAACGTCAGGGTAGTAGCATTGTCGATCCCCGGTGTCACAGAAACATCAACTTCCAGCGCGGTACGCTTGGCAAGATCTTTTCTGCCGGCTGTCTCAACGGTGCCTGAACAGGGACCGATAAAGTTCAACCCAGCAGCTTCCATAGCAGAAACCATCGCTTCATCCTCTGCCATAAAGCCGTACCCGGCGAAGATACTGTTGTATCCATTGTCCCTTGCTATTTGAACAATCTGGGCGATACGTGCGTTACGTTCTTCTTTGGTCGCACCGGTGTAGTCCTGAACCCGATGCACCCTGGAGGGATTGATGTGTTTTCGCAATTCCGGTGACAGGGCATTGGCATAGGTGATGGAGTCTTTCTCTGACAGAAGGATTCCAAAGTCTTCTATGCCCATCTCCTCGAACACCGTCATGGTCTCTAAACGAATAGGACCTCGACAGATAATCAGTGGTCGCATGTCCGTGCAACTGAAGGACTGTTCCCAGGGGGAACCCGATGACTTGCGCCGAAGTTTATGGACCAGGGAGTTACGTAAATAGTATTGGTTAGACATGACGGTCCCCTAGTGAAATTCGCGCTGGATGCCAGCGAATGGTTTGGGTTCGTAGTGCCTCAAGTGGAACGCCATGTTGTCCGCCAACACCTGACGCAGGTCAGATGGCATCACAATCTGTGAAACCGAACCAAGGCTGAGTGCCTCCTTCGGGTTCATTAGCTCCTTCTCATAACGCTTGCCCAGTTTGGCTTCTTCTGCCGCCAGCCAGCTGGCAGCATTCGCCTTTGCGCCTGTTTCCAACCGGACACCTTTGATACCTTGCGCCTGAAGTGCCACCCTTTCCTTTTCTACTTTCTGTTTCAAACCTCCACGAAGACCGCGCAGTTCATCTTTGTAGACGAATTCAACGCCAGGCGGACCCATAACGGCAACCCGGGTAGTTGGCATTGCTATGACCAAGTCAGCGCCCGTCGGATAGTTGTTGTAAGAAGCGTAAGCGCCACCGATGGCATTGCGAATCAGGACCAGAAAGCGAGGCGTTCGCAGGTCAATAATCGAATCAAGCATGGCACGGCCAGCCTGGACAATACCGCGACTTTCCTGTTCCTTCCCCGGGAGGAAGCCCGTCGTATCTTCCATAAAGACGACGGGGATATTATAAAGGTTGCAGAACCGAATAAAACGCGCGTTCTTGTAGGCCGCATCAATATCAATCTGACCCGAGCCCACCGCTGAATTGTTAGCGACGAACCCAACGACATTGCCACCAAGTCGTCCGAAGCAGGTGATTGTGTTCCTGGCACGGTCTGGCTGAATTTCAAAATAGTCACCATGATCGCAAACCTGCTGAATGATAATGCTGACGTCGACGGGTGTGTTGAAACCAGTGGGCGAGTTGAATGCTTTTTTGAACAGCAGGTCGATGTCCCAGGTCTTTCGGTCGGTGGGATCAGATGTGGGCTGGAAAGGTGCCATTTCTGCGTTGCCACTTGGCAGATATCGAAGCAACTCCTTCGCGGTCTGCAGTGCTGTGACTTCATCTTCGACAGTGATGTCAGTAACACCGCTTTGAGAATGAACACTGGGTCCACCGAGCTCGTCGGCCGTGACGTCTTCACCAAGGACAGATTTTACAACACCAGGGCCAGTCAACCCGAAGAAGGTTTCTTTCGGCTGAATCAGGAAACTGCCCTGTCTGGGAAGATAGGAACCGCCACCAGCATTAAAACCAAACATACACATAATTGAAGGTACGACGCCGCTGATTTTCCTAAGGGCAGTAAAGGCTTCTGCATAGCCGTCAAGGCCACCGACGCCGGCAGGTACAAAGGCACCTGATGAATCGTTCATACCGATAAGCGGTATCTTGTGCTTACCTGCCAATTCGTAGAGGCGGGCAAGTTTTTTACCATTGGTGGCATCCATCGAACCAGCGCGGATGGTGAAGTCGTGCCCGTAAAGCGCAACGTCTCGACCTTCCACCTCAACGACCGCTGTAACCAATGACGCGCCATCAAGATTGGGGCCCCAATTCTGGAACTGTATTTTTGGTGGTTTTGAGGTCAGGACCTTGATCCTTTCCCACACCGTCATTCGATTTTTCAGGTGCTGCCGCTGTACATTTTTAAAACCCGCAGAGACAAAGGGTTTTTGCCTAATGTTATGGGCTTCCTCCAGGGTTTCTTCGTAGAGACCAGGCTGGTAGTCGATCTGACCCGGCGCCGAAAACTCCATCGGCTTGGACTCGGTAAACGGATTCTTAATGCTTGGGATCATCTTATTCTTGGGCATAGGCTAATTCAGTTCAGGGCCACGGAAATCGTGGCGATTATATAGATTTCTCAGTATCGCAGCCATAAGGCAGGACGATCATTACATTAGTCACCTTTATAGTGATAAAGACACCACACAGAGGTTTCGCCTGATATCATAGCGCGCAAATTTATTATCGATATGGAGTTAACCATGGATATCAACGGAAAAGTTGCCATCATTACAGGCGGCGCATCAGGACTGGGTTGGGCGACCGCCGAATTGCTGCACAGTAAAGGCGCGAAGATTGCTATCTTTGATATGAACGACGATCTTGGGCAACAAAGAGCCACAACGCTGGGTGATGGCGCCGTTTATTTCAACGTGAATGTTGCCGACGAAGCCTCTGTACAGGCTGGTATCACTGGCGTACAGGAGGCATTTGGGACCGTACATATCTGTTGTAACTACGCAGGTATCGGCACACCGGGCAGGACCGTTGGAAGAGACGGCCCACTGCCGCTCGACTGGTTCAAGCGAGTTATCGACGTTAACCTGGTTGGAACCTTTAATGTGATTCGGCTAGCTGCGGCGGTTATGATCAATAACGAACCCGTTACGGACGATGGCTGCCGGGGCGTGATTATTAATACCGCGTCTGTTGCAGCTTATGAAGGACAAATCGGACAGGCCGCCTACAGTGCATCCAAAGGTGGCGTGGTAGCCATGACCCTGCCGATTGCGCGGGATTTTGCCAGTATGGGTGTGCGGGTCAACACCATTGCACCGGGCCTGATCAACACACCAATGCTGCAGGGTTTACCCGAGCCGGCCAAAGAGTCACTGGCCAATACCGTTCTCTTCCCTAGACGCCTCGGTGAACCTCAGGAAATTGCCCGCGTTGCAGAAATGTTAATCGAGAATGACTATATGAATGGTGAGACCATTCGGATGGATGGCGGTATCAGGATGCAACCAAAGTAAGCAGCCTTTTAAGCTGCTTATCTCTAGCGGCGCCTGGGGTCCTGGTCAATGTCCCTTATACCGGGACATATTCAGGATAGACTGGCTCCCAGATCATTTCGTCCAGGGCCGCCTGAATCTCCAGTTCGGTCCTCATCGGCGCAACGCCCTCTTCCACTGCTCGAAGTGCCACCGCCAGGGCAACCTGGCGTGATACTTCACGCAGGCGCACGACCGACGGGTACAGTGATCCTGTTTCCAGCTCTTCGTCTTTAACCGATTTTGCCAGCGCGATCGCCGCTGCACTGACCATACCATCGGTCACCTGTGTCGAATCCGATGCCAGCGCACCCAGTCCCAGACCAGGGAAGATAAAGACGTTGTTTCCCTGACCAATGACATAACTTCGTCCATTGAGCTCTACCGGTTCATAGGGGCTGCCGGTAGCAACCAGAGCCTGGCCGTTAGACCATTTGAGCAGGTCGGCGGGTACCGCTTCTGACAAACTGGTTGGGTTGGAGAAAGGCAGAATAATCGGTCGCTCTGTATGAGTGAGCATCGACGCAACGATTTCCTGGTGAAACGCTCCTGGTGACCCAGACGAACCAATCAAGATCGTCGGCTTGTAGTTATCAACGACAAGCTCAAGGTTTGGGTCATTTACATCCAGACCGTACTTCTGTGCCAACTCTCTTGGCCAGGCAAGCTTCTGCTTATAGTGGCCATCTTCAAGTCGATCAGCAATAACCAGACCCTTACTATCCAGAACAGCAATGGACTCCTTAATTTCTTCGTCAGACAAACCAAGCTGGGAAAGCTCGTCCATAACTTGCAGCGCAATACCGTAGCCGGCTGCCCCGGCACCATGTATGACTATGCGCTGGCCCGCCAGCTTCTCACCCTTGACCCGCAGGCCCGAGAGCACACCAGCCAGCGCGACTGCGCCAGTCCCCTGGATGTCATCGTTAAAAGAAAGAAAACGATTTCGATACTCTTCCAGCAGGATGAGCGCATTATTATTACGAAAGTCCTCCCATTGAATCAGCGCTTTGGGGAAAACCTCGGCGACGGCTTCCACAAACTCTTCGCACAGTGCGAAGTATTCTTCGCCGGTCAAACGCGGGTGGCGCCAACCCAGGTACAAATCATCATTCAGGAGCTCTTCGTTATTCGTGCCGACATCCAGACAAATGGGCAGGGTCTCGGCGGGATGAATACCTGCACCAGCGGTATAAAGTGCCAGTTTGCCGACACTAATTGCCATACCCCCGGCACCCTGGTCACCGATACCAAGAATGGATTCGCTGTCCGTGATGACAATAAGTCTGATGTCGTCGAAGAAAGGACCGCGGCGTATAATATCCTTCATCTTTCCTTTGTGATCCGGTGTAATCCACAGGCCCCGGCCACCACGAAATTCGTGACTGAAGCGTTGCGTCGCCTGACCCACTGTCGGCGTATAGATGATCGGCATCAGCTCCTGCAGATTGGCGCAAAGCACAGAAAAGAATAGCTGCTCATTTCTGTTCTGCATCGTCACCAGGCTGGCATACTTATCCATCGGCTCTGTAATTCGACGGATAGCAGAGCCCGCGCGCTGTACCTGTTGCTCCAGCGTATTGCTCTCATGGGGTAACAATCCGGTGAGATGGAAGTCCTCACGTTCCTGTGCGCTAAAGGCCGTACCCTTGTTCAGTAACGGGTGCCGGATCAGATCACCCCCACGCAGTGGTACTTCCAGGAACAGTTTGCCACTGGCGTCTTTATGTCTCTTTAGGGGTCTCATTGAATTTCCAAAGCCAACTGAAGTGATTTGATGGCGCAATCCCCCCGGATCACCTAAACCACCCCAAAAATCGAAGCCGCATGTTACCATAGACTCCCGTATCTTTAAGAATACAAAGATCGTTTCGGGGTATCAAAAAACAACAGGTTTGTTCACGCCGCCAGAATTTTGTAACAGAAATTTTGTAACAAGAATCTTGTACCTATAATCTTGTTACAAGGGTCGACCCGCCATACTGCTCATCAACCAACCGGCGTGATGAGTCCCTGTGCCTGCAGGTCATTCAAAAACTTATCCAGATCCCCAACCAGGGTGTCTTCATTCGTGTCATATTCGTCCAGCATGGTCGCCACCACAGAGCGCATCGTTTCGCCATCATCGATGAGCTGCCAGATCCGGGTACCAACTTCGTCAAGCCCGAGATAGTTTTCACTGGCAAGGTCAAGCAATACACTTTCATCGTCGAGCACCTGGCAGATCACCTCGTCGGATATCGTGAATGTCTGGTTTAAATTCATATTCTCTATTTAGCGATATATATTGTCCGATTATAGCAAACCACGGCCCTGCACGAGCTATAATTTAATCTATGCGATCTGCTACCTTCTCATGTTTTACAGCGTCTTACCCTCCCTCACGACGACACCAGTATGGGTCTGTCCTTAATTGCCAAAGAGCCTGCAACCTGTGAGCGGCATTGCCGGGATTATCCATTTCGACGGCAAACCCGTGCCTCACGAAGAAATGATAATGATGACCAGCGCGATGCACTACCGCGGCAAGGACGGCACTACTCACTGGCCAGACGAGGCATCATGCGGCGCGGCTCTTAGCCATTGTCAGTTACATAGCACGCCCGAGTCATTGCTGGAACGGCAACCCGTCAGCAGCGAAGACGGGGCGCTTGTTATGGTCATGGACGGACGGGTTGATAACTGGGTAGAACTGCGCGAAAGGTTGTTGTCAAAAGGTCGGGTATTGCGCAATCGGTCAGATGCCGAACTCGTTTTGCACGCCTACAGGCTCTGGGGACGACAGTGCCTGGATAACATTGATGGTGACTTCGCGCTGGCTATCTGGCACACAGATAGCCGCCACCTGTTTTGTGCCCGTGACCCCATCGGTAATAAACCGTTTCATTTCCACTGGAGCGGCACCAGTCTGGTTTTTGCCTCAGACCTGCACGCTGTACTTGCCGTGCCCGGCGTACCGGAGATAGCCAATAAAGGTGTACTTGCGGAATACCTTGCGGACGAATGGATTTCACGAACCGAGACTCTCTGGCAGGGGGTTAACAGTCTTGATGCGGCACATTATATGGAAGTGGACGCTCAGGGCCCAAAAACCCGGCAATACTGGTCTCCTGATCTGTTTGCGACGCTCCACTATGCAAAAGACAGCGACTACATCGAGCACTATCGTGAGTTATTCACAGACATCGTCAGAAGACAGTCAAGGTCACAAAATCCCATTTCTATCGAGGTCAGCGGCGGGCTGGACTCTTCCGCCATATTTGCGATGGCAGCTCATCTTGACCATCACGATCAACTCGCTGCACCTGGTCTCACCGGTTATACGCTTAACTTTTCCGGTGATACCGATGCCGACGAGATCGACTACGCACGGGCGGTGGGTGCTCATCTGGACTTGCCTATCCAGGAAATTGAGCCGGCCTACCCGGACTTCTCCTCATATCTCAAACGTGCTGGCATTTATCGCGACCTCCCCGGGACCCCTAACACTGCAATGTTTGCCAATGAACTGGCGGCTGTGCAGTCGAGTGACAGTCGCGTCCTGCTGGATGGAAAAGGCGGTGACGAATGGCTGGGGGGGCGATACGGGGTGTACCAGGACGGCCTTGTCGAGAAAGACTGGACCGGCCTGTTCAATACTGTTGTCGATGATATCTCTAATGATAGCTTTGCAGGCGGTGTCGGGCGACTCCTACGCGATATCGGGGTCATGACTTTACCCCGTATAGCAGTGGAGCAGATCAACAAGATAATTGCTAATAAAGCGGAAATGCCAGGGACTCACCAGTGGCTGGTCCAACACCTACAGGATGAATTAAAACAGCGCATTGAAAATCAGCCAACGATCCCTGCGAAAAAAATACGCCTGCCCGGCCAACTGCGTGAAATTTCCCTGCTGCAGAATGCCTTTTTCCTCAAGAACCACCAGGTCAGGGAGCGATACGCCGCCACCTTCGGCATTGAGACCCGACGACCCTACTGGAATAAAGCAATGGTTCAGCTGTCCCTCATGTTACCAAAACGCCTGAAATATCGACAAGGATTGAACAAATATGTTCATCGTCAGGCATTGCAAGAATTGCTACCCGAAAAAGTACTCACAAGGACAACAAAAGCCGAATTTTCAGTCACCTTTGACTACTATACTAAAAATCTTCGGTCGGCACTGACAGGCGACATCCCGCCAAAACGCCACGCCTGGGTACACCAGTCTCTGGTAAACCAGTACTTCGACGTTTACGATCGTGGTTTAGAGCACGACGAGCCCCCTTGGGCTTTGTGGAATTTGTTGTTTTGTGATGTAATATTTACGAGCGAATCGTCAGATACGATGAATTGCAATCCGCCTCTTACGTAGGGAACAACACTAGCGATGAACACCACGGGGAGCCAGTCAGGCAAAGCAACAGAAAACACAGGAACAACTACCAATGGCAGAAAGGCTTACAAAAGCCCAACGCTGCAGCTGTTCGGCCGATTGAGTCACATCACCCACGGGTCAGGAAAGGGTAAGTCTGATGCGGACGGTAAGACTGCTGACAAAGATTAATAGTGGTCATCATGACGCGACCGCATCGCCGGTAGTTTTCAAAACGACAGTCTACGGCTCGCTTAATATCCAGCCGGCTGCCTTCATGGCGTCACTTACCGGTTGAAAAACATTGAAGCCTCATTTCGGCAACCCCCGATGCCAGACTGGCAGATTGACGTTGCCCGGGAACAACTGCCCACCACGGAACCTGCCTTTAACGAGTGGCCACAAAAATCCGGGGGATATCACCCCGAGTTCTATCGATTGGACGATTGTTTCCTGATTAGATTTTTGGGACTAGCAGACTTTTTCGTCAGCCAAAATGCTGACAAAATCAATACCAGACCGGCCCCGGGCATCGCACCCGAGCTGGTGGAAGAAGTCTATCAAAATCTGGTCTTGCCGCTTGCTTTAAGCCAGCAACGACAGCTTGTATTCCATGCGAGCGCTGTTGAAATCGATCAATGTTCTGTGGTTTTTATGGCTGATTCCGGTACTGGGAAGTCAACGCTCGCTGCAGACTTCGCCACCAATGGTTATCGCTTTCTGGCAGATGACTGCGTTTGGCTGAACAAACAACCTTCAGGCTTCCATGTCATGCCGGGGCATCCCTCACTGCGAATATGGGAGGACACTTTTGAAACATTGAAGCTGTCATTTTCAGACATCGGGGCAACAAAAAATTCAATTGGCAAATGGCAACTAGGCTCCTCGCAAGCCGACAGCCACTCTCAGTTTCACTGCGCAGTGGCTCGGCCACTCAAACATGTCTATTTCCTGGAGAAAAACCCTGCCGATGAGATTGAAATTAAGTCAGTCACTACACAAGAGGCTGTCGTAGGCTTGTTAAGCCACAGGTTTCTACTCGACGTCACCAACAAAGCAATCCTGTCTAACGACATAAAAAGTATTTCAGCACTGGCCAGCGCATCTGCCTGCTTCCGGCTCTGCGTTCCCAACAACTTTGATGCGCTCCCGGATATCCGCTCCCGGATTGTCGCGCATACCAACGGCAAGCCGCTCTGAGAACTATCCAATACTGAACCCTCCCGGACACTCTGCCTGTTCTGTGTTGTTTATTCTGACTGGCCGATATTCGACAACCCGGGCGTAGATGCTAGCGGGCAAGATCCCGACTGGCCGGCTGAAATGATCAAACCAGGGTAACCCTGTAAATTTCCGACTATTGTGAATATTTCGGCACGCAAAGTTGTGCGAGAATCCTCTCTATACCAACACCGAACGGACAAACTGAAATGACAATAACGCGAGTTAACCACACTGGTATCAGCGTCAGCGACATGGACAGGTCGCTGACTTTCTATAGGGACCTTCTTGAGCTTGACGTCATTTTTGACTCAGATGTTCCAGGAAACGAGCGCCTGAGTAGTGTTGTTGGCATGGCGAACGCCAGGGGCAGGGTTGTCTGGCTGCGCGCGGGCGATACGATGATTGAGCTCTGGCAATGGGACAATCCTGTTGGGCGAGCACTTGCGTCCGACTACAACCCCTCCGACAAGGGCGTCACGCACTTCGCATTACAAACCGACAACGTTGATGAACTGTATCGCAAAGTGACAGATGCCGGTTACCACGCCAACACAACGCCGCAGGACCTGGGTTTACATAAAACAACCTATATCAAAGGGCCAGATAGTGAAATTATTGAAATTCTTGAAGATAGAGCCACAGACGAGTGGCTGAGAGAGCTAACAGATGCATCAATGGCCGCCCGTGCAAAGGAGGCAGAATAAAGCACCGACCAGCATCAGCATTCCCGCTAACGATTATCGCGGGGAAAACGGCCCGCGAGCGGCTGGCAGCGGAGGGCTGGCAGCCTCATTTGTTTCAAGCGATGGTTGGCGCTTCAGGGGGAGCCAAACTATTGGGCCTGGGACATCT
>JABJED010000330.1 GCA_018665025.1 Gammaproteobacteria bacterium | reverse complement strand
GTTCTCAAGGTCTGAAACTTTTCCGTTAAACCCATCCAGATAAAGCATATTCAGCGTGTCACCCGTTGAGGCCGTGGGCCATTCTTCAGGCGAAAGTTTATTGGCAAATTTGAAGTGCTTCGCCTCGGAAAACCAAATGTCATCACCGGAACGAGTCCACTCATACTGCCGTGGCGTGATCACGACGTCGAAAGGCCCGCCTTTAATATCAATAGGCCTGTTGGTGATCCCCGTAAACGGATTGGTAAATTCCTCTATCCGGACATCACTATCGGGTTCAGTAAAATACCCCAGATCAAAGTTACGATAGTGGAAGCTACCGTTGCCGAGGTTTTTCCACGACATCTTGAGCAGTCCCGTGAAACCCAGCATTGCCTTGGTATCATCTGGCGTAGCACCGAATATCGTGCCTCGGTACCAGTAGTGAACCGTGTCATCAGCCAGGGTTCCAGCCAACTTGGCGTAGGCACGCACGTTATCCATATCATCAGCGAAATTTATCGGTTGCCTGGGTTTTTCAGCTGCCTGATAGGGCCTTGGGCTCATCACGGTAGCAGCTGTAGCAACCGTTGCTACTCCTGCGCCAAGCAACACTGACCGCCTATCGATTTTTTTATTCACGCTCACGCTCCTCGTTGGTTTAATCAACTCAGCCTGTGCCCTCGAACTATTCAGATTCAGAGCTCAAATTGAAACAAAAGATTGGCACGCTGGAGCAGATCTTTTTTATCAAGATCGGGACTCTGAGCTTCATCCTGGATCACATTGTCTCTGATAAGACCATCGGTCGCTTCCTGACGAAGCACCACAATCAGGTTGGTATCATCCTCGACAGCAAAGGGAAACTCATGCCAGGTACCCAACTTCATCGTAAAACCAGCGGAACCATCGAACAGAAACGCCTCCACCTTATCAAGGTCCGGTATATCACCTTCAGTGGGCGGTGACATGACAACGACAAAAGGCACCCCTCCCAGAGGGATAAATGTTTGAGTATGTTTGAAGTGCCGCTCCATCCATCGCACTTCGTTAGACCGTCTCTGAACAGTGACCAGAGGCATTTCTGTTTGCTCATCCGATACAAAATCTACGACTCGACGCACTTTGACTGCGCCACCATAAAAATCGATTGGCATGGGTGCGATGTCGGGATTATGACCAAGCACTTGGCCATAGTCTGCTAGCGCTTCAGCCGTTGCCGCCTTGACGGTAAGCGATCTAACCTCGGGGGCATTGTCTGTCATTTCTGAGACTCCTGTTTTGCTAAATATTGGGCTGCGGCAGCACGAACAGCTCGGACGATGCTTTGATACCCTGTACACCTGCACAAGTTGCCCGCCAGAGCTTCACGAATTTCCTCATCTGTCGGTTCAGGGTTTTCCGACAGTAACTCGACCGTAGAAAGCACCATTCCTGGGCTGCAATAGGCGCATTGAAACCCAGCTTCCTCGCAGAAAGCGGATTGAACCGGGTGCAACGAGTCGGGTTCACCCAGGCCTTCAATCGTCACTACCTTCTTGCGCTGGACGCTGGCAGCAAGCGTGATACACGATTTCGCAATATGTCCGTCAATAGTCACTGTACAGGCACCACAGTGGCCGGTCATACACCCCATATGGGTGCCGGTAAAACCCAGGTCTTCCCGCAGAAAATCTAGCAGCGATTTCGTCGGATGAATAAACTCTTCGCGGGGTTTATCGTTGACCCTGCACTGCAACAGCACGGAGTCCTCCAGAAGTTCCTGCATATCAACTTCCATAGTCTACCTCCATTATTTGGCCTCCAGCTTTTCGATAGCGGCATTAACCGCACGTTTTGCCACAACACCGGCCATGGCTTTGCGATATTCTCCATGCCCACGCTGATCAGAAATTGGGTCAGTAACAGCAGCATTGCACGCCGTCTCAATCTGAACATCAAGCTCAGAATTGGGCGAATTCTTCATCTCAGCTGCCAACGACTCTGTTAAGTCGATCGGTAATTCTGTGACTGCACCAACAACCAGCCGAACATTCAAATCTTCAGCTGAGTCCACTATTGCTACTGCGTTAGCGGAACTATAACTCCCGGTTGTGATTTTCAGCTTTTTGTAAGCCCAGCTTTGAGCTGAATCCATTGGCGGAACGATGATACGAGTCAACAATTCCTTAGCACCCAACTGATAGCTGGCCTCAGTCAAAAGTTTTGAAAGAGGAATTATTTCAATCGCCTCAGGACCCGCAATTTGAACCTGCGCACCGAGCGCAAGGAGACTGGGAATGATGTCGTATAAAGGATGCATCGCGACGATGTTACCGCCGATAGTCCCCTGATTGTGTACCTGACGACCGCCACCGATTTGTTTGGCAGCATAGGCTAATAGCGGCAATGATTTGCTGATAATCGGGTCAGTCTGAATCTGTCGATGTACCGTCAGCGCGCCGATGGACACACCTTCTGCCGTCTCTTCGACACCCTGGAGTTCTGACAACCCACTGACATCAAGAAATACCGACGGACTTATTCTACCGTAGTTCAAGTGAGGCATCAGTTCCTGACCACCTGCGATGACCATCGTGCCTGTGCCCAAGGCGTCCATCAAAGCAGTTGCCTGCTCCAGGTTTCGTGGTCGCGCATACTGCATTCGAAGATTCATGACGTAGGCTCCTTAGAACTTCGTGCCGCGGCCTGAATTGCGCTCCAGACATTGGGAGCACTAACAGGCAGTTCATCAATCTCGACATTCAGAGAGCACAACGCGTCATTGACCGCATTGACTATCGCCGCCGCAGAACCACCGACCCCTGCTTCACCTGCCCCTTTTAAACCCATGAAAGTGACCGGGTTGGGCGAATCATGATGGCCCACTGCGATCTCAGGCACATCGCCTGCGCGGGGCATAATGTAATCAGCAAAATCAGTCGTCAATTGCCTGCCACTCGGATCAACGACAATTTCCTCACCGAGCATACCGCCAATGCCGAAAGCGACTGCTCCACAGGCCTGACCTTCAACCAGTATCGGGTTGATCGTTTTGCCGCAGTCATGAACCACCGCAAATTTTTGCAATGTTACCTTGCCGGTTTCAATATCGACCTCACAAACCGTTGCATAGGCTGCATTTGAGTAACTGGGATAGGGATTAATTTTTCCCTCTTCATCCGGAATATGGCTGATCAGATCTGGCTTGAAGGTTCGTGTTGCCTCAAGGGGCGGCTCAATACAGGCCGCAATGTCGTAGTTTCTTGTATAGGCTGCGTAACAGACTTCAGCAAAGGAGAGCTGGGCTGTTGGGTCAGCTGTTGTCGTCACCATGCCCCTGTAAATCTCGATAGAATCTTCCGAGACTTCCATCATTGCAGCCGCCAGCATTTTGATCTGGGCTTTTATGTCCGCAGCCGCCAACGCTGCGGACCCGCCTCCAACAATCGTACTACGACCACTATAGTTACCAAAACCGTAGGGGCAGGCCTGAGTGTCACCCTGAAGGATCCGCACATTTTCAAACTCAACACCAAGAGCATCTGCGACAATCTGACCAATACCAGTACGGTTGCCACCACCGGGATCAGTAACACCAGTAAGTACCGTAACAAAACCGCTCGGGTCGACCTTCACCGTCGATGTATCATATCCAGCGACCAACGTTCCGGGTAACGTCCCGCCTTCCGGCGTCAGTTCGTAGGCAACACCGATTCCCATGTAAACACCCGATTCGCGAAGCACTTTCTGTTGTCTTCTCTGCTCGTCGTAATCGATAAGCTCTAGGGTTTTAGTCAGGGCACCCGCATAGTCACCGGAATCGTAAATCAATCCGGTTGCACTCTTCTTTGGGAAGGCATCCGAGGGAATAAAATTCTTAATTCGCATCTCAGCAGGGTCCATACCAAGCTCACGAGCTGCTTTGTCTATGCCCAGTTCCAGCGCAAGAGCAGTCACTTCCTTGCCATAACCTCGGCATGAACTCCATGGCACTTTATTGGTCACAACGATATCAGCTTGCACCTCAAGGTTCGGGACGTCGTATGGGCCCGGCATTGATATTCCTGTTAGAAATGCCATACCCCAACCGGGCGTGGCGCCCGGCGCCCCCACATTAGCCAAATACTGATCGCGTATCGCGAGAATCTGACCGTCCGCGCTGAGCGCAATTTCTAATTCGTGGTCTTGCTCCCGACCACCCGTCAACAAACATTCTTCTCGGTTCTCAACCCACTTGACCGGTTGCTTCGTCAGCTTTGAGAGCAAACAGATCAGAGCTTCTTCAGGGTGACCATGCATCTTCAGACCAAACGCACCACCGGTTGCAGACGTCACAATGCGCAACCTATTCTCAGGCATGCGCAGTACCTGAGTTAACACGTATCTAAGGGGGTGTGGGTTCTGTGCTGTAGCATAGAGAGTAATGGCGCTATCGCTATCACTCCAGACAGCGTTGTAGCAACGGGTTTCTATAGGCTGCACAGATTGTCGGTGTACTTTTAACGTCGATTTGACAATATGATCAGCGGCATCAAACGCTGTTGCACAATCGCCCCCGCCAAACGGCACCTGCATTAGAAGATTGTCTTCCCAGTCGGATACAACTCTAGGGGCGGTACTTTTGACCGCTTCCGCGGCATCCAGCACGGCCTCCAGCGGTTCGTAGGTAACATTGATTCGAGAAGCGGCGTAAAGTGCCGTCTTCTTATCTTGCGCGACGACAACTGCGACTGGCTCACCACAGTACTGAACCTGACTCAACGCAAGACAGCGGAGATCGGTAGTCTTGCCGCCAAATAGAATAGGGTCGACAAAATGTGGAATAGGATCGAGGTGTTTCACCGCCTCTGCACCATCCATCGCCAAAACGACACCTGCAACTTTTTCAGCGCCACTCAAGTCTACGTCAACAATTTTCGCCGAGGCATGGGTACTCCGGACAAAATGCGCGTGTAGCTGACCAGGAAAGCTATGATCTGCCGTAAAAATCGACCGGCCCGTAACAAAGGCTGCACTATCGAGAGTAGACGTACTTTTGCCCACATATTGATCCGTCATTTAAGAACTCCGTCCAGTTACAGTTATTCGTCTGTCAGGTAATTGATAAGATCCTGGTAAACCACACTCTGATGATCATGAGACCCGACAAGAGTCGCAACCTCTAACCCATATTCTCGTATACCATCATCCAAAGATTGTGCGGCATGGAACGGCAGGATGTTTGCTGGTCGCTTTTTCCCGGAACGAAGGTCCCGCGCTAGACCGCTGATATACAAGTCCCCCCCATAAAGAAGGTTTTCTCCCTCGACGAAGACAAATACCATATCCGGCACATGTCCCATCTCCAGATGATAGACAACCACCGGCAAACGAGAATCTTCAATACGAACTGGTGAGCTCGCGGCGACGCCAACTATTTGGGCCACCTGAGGGTTTCGGTCCAACGCATCTTGCAAAACAACCGATGGTTCCCTGGACGTCTGCATCTTATAAAAATCCACAGCAGTTTCATGAACCACGAGCTTCGCGCCCGCCGCAATGTAAGGCCTAATGCCCGCCGCATGATCATTGTGATGATGCGAGACGATCAAGTGGCTAATCGGCTTGTCTGGATATTGCTGCGCAAGCCTATCAATGATCACTTCACCCTTTAAATCATTTTGGCCCGGCTCCACAACAACCAAACTGTTTTCCAGTTCAACGACCATGGTGAACACACCATCTTTTGGCGCTGCATAGAGTAATTGAATTTCCGGCGAGAGCTGAATAGATTCGATAGTGGGTCTACCTACACCTGCGAAACCGAACATCAATAAGCTTTGGCTCAGCATACGAGACCGCCTTGCGACGGCTTCGTCATGAACATATTCCACACCTTCCGGCGGCATGAAAATATTCACATCGAACTCGGGATTGACCAGAACTTCAGATCGGGTTACCTCAATTCGTGGCGCGCCACCGTAGGACATCAACACCCGATGAGGAAAACTGATGCCATCGACGACTCGCCAATCCTCGTAACTCACATCCAAAGAGACATCACCATATACAACATCCCACTCCAAGGTATGGAGCTTCTTCAAAAGGCCCGTCTGTTTGTCAAAGTAGAGAGTAATCGGATAAACATCATTGTTGATGACTAGCTTATGATGCTCGTCAACCTCTATTGACGTAGTCGCCCTCCAGCTCTTAAGCCAATCGGAATCAATTTCGGTCCGTTCCACCATGAGACCATGAAACTCTGTGTCCTCGGATTGTTCAAGCCAGTCATCGGTGACCAACAGCACACGCTTACCTGTTTGCCTGACCCGATCAAGAGTGACCGGCATCGCCTCTTCCACATTAAAAAGTCGGCCAACGTGCACCCCGACACCTTGATCCGCTGATATCAGCGTAGGATCGGCCACTATCGCCTGAAGGATGACTTGTGGGTTCAGAAGGTATTCTGTCTTCAACGTCGAGGCCATCCGATCTGCCGGCAACGCTCGGTCCGCATCCTTAAGTAAGCCTAAAAAGCCGGCATCGTGCAGGTAGCCGTCATCACCAACAATGAGTTCATGGCTCTTCCTTTCGGTATAGCCCCCACCCCTTGCAGCAAACTTAGCCACGGTATCCAGCCGAAGTTTGTCAGCCGCAACATCTCGCCGCACCGTCATCTCAGATCGAGCTAATTTCATCAAACCCTGACCGGGCCCAGGACCCTGGCCCATAATGTAGTAATCCCGATCACTCTTGAACGAGAGGGTATTCGCAGCGCCGAGCT
>JABJED010000329.1 GCA_018665025.1 Gammaproteobacteria bacterium | reverse complement strand
GTTGGTGATCTCAGCCGCATCCCTTCTTCGGTAAACGCGCGCAGTTTACTGCGATCTGCTTTGATTTCATCCCAGACCTTCGGGCGTTCGATAAGCAGTTGGACCTGCTCTGAGATCGCATATTGTGTCGTCTCCAGTCCACCAATGATCATGGCGTAAACGATGCCATTAATTTCCAGATCGTGAAGTTTTCGCTTCAGGGGCGAATACTCGACTTCTGTCAGGAAACTTATCATGTCTTCTGCCGGATTCTTTCGCTTTTCCTTGATGAGGTCAGCGGTGTATTGCCTGAATTCATCAAGGACTTCGAATTGAGTTTTAGTCTCTTCTACCGGGAGTATGTTGTTGTGCTTGGAACCATAAACGAACGGTTTTACCGTTCCGTCACCATAATATTTCAATAGTTTCAGGTCTGCAGTGGGCCACCCCAGAATGTTGGCCATAACGGTTTGCGGTACAGGTTGAGCGAACTGGGAAATCCACTCGACTTCGCCTTTGTCAATCCACTGATCGATCCATTCGTTGACGACACGATCTACCATGACCTGGTTCCTGCCAGCGCCCGGACCTACCCAGGGGTCTGTGAGCTCTTGCCGATGAGTCCTCCAGAGTTCAGGGTTGGGTCTAAGTGAGGCCATCGAAGCGAACAGGGATCCGATGTTTGGCATCTCGAACACATCTTCTCCAGACGCGATAAGTTGCTGTAAGGCCAGGCTTCCGACGACCAGATACCTGTCCTGATCCCTGACGACATTTGCAATGTCTTCATGCTTCGACAGGATGAAAGCATCCGTGCCGGGTTCGAATCCTTCACCGGGAATACAGTGCACCGGTGCCTGTTCATGAAGAATGTCGTAGGCTTCATACCAGTGTTCCTGTGCCCCTGGCGAGAACAGGTCAACTTCTTCCAGTGAATGGGGGCAATTCATGGCGCTGAGTTTGTGATTTGGCTTTTTTTGTTCACTCACAGTGTGGCTCCTTCGATGCATTTCCCAATACGGATATTACTGTAGTAGAGTTCAGAAACTACTAAAAAATGCATTACAATACAAAAGCCCCGGTTCTAGGGGCCTGAACCCCTATCAACGAATGGAGAGTGTGATGAATTGGAGCCCTTTCGACCCTGAGGTCATGGCAGACCCCGCCAGTGGTCACCAGTATCTGTTGAACGAATGCCCGGTGCATCACTGCGATATATTCGAGCCTCCTTTTTACACCTTGTCCCGTTACGCAGATGTTGAATATGCGCTGCGAGATATTGAAACTTTCAGCAGCCACTTCGGGCAAGGACCGCGTTTCACAGAACCCGCGGGGATGCTCTGTGATCCGCCACAACATACCCAATATAGGAAGTTGATACAGCAGGCATTTACACCCAAAGCAGTAGCCAAACTTCGCCCCCTGGTTGTGCCGTTAGCAAATCGACTGGTCAATGATATTTTGGCAGGCGAACGAGAGTTTGATCTTCATGACGATTTGGCATTTCCATTGCCGGTCATTATTATCGCAGGGATGCTCGGAGTACCTTCCGAAGACCTTGAGGATTTCAAACGATGGTCGGACATGCAGGTGGAGCTGATGGGGTCTGAAGATCCATCACAATACGTAGATGAGCAAACCAGATTTCAGGCCTACATGCACGCGCACATGATGAGCCGTCGGTCCCTTATTGAATCCGGCGCAGAGGTGCCGGAAGACCTGCTCACGCTGGTGGCGGGTGCAAAAACCGATACTGGCGAGTACATTCCTGATAGCGATGCGTTATCAATGTTGAATCAACTGTTAGTGGGTGGCAATGAGACGACGACGTCATTAATAACCAACATGATATGGCGATTGTTAGAGGAGCCATCCCTTTGGCAGGAAATCCTCGACGATGAATCACTGATAGGGGCCGCTGTCGAGGAAAGCCTAAGGTTTGACCCGCCGGTCCTTGGCTTGTATAGAAATACGACCAGGAATGTAGAACTACATGGCCAGGTAATCCCGGAGGGCAGCAAGGTCTATATTAACTATGCGGCCGCAAACCGAGACGCCGGGATATTTGAGAAACCTGATGAATTTAGTCTGCACCGTGAGTCCAAACGCCATATGGCGTTTGGACTTGGGGTACATTTTTGTATAGGTGCGCCAAC
>JABJED010000050.1 GCA_018665025.1 Gammaproteobacteria bacterium | reverse complement strand
GACATCTGAAAAACACCACCATTGTCAGCCGGCTGAATCATCAGCGTCATCGTAAAGGAATTATCGCTATCAAAATGCCAGGATGACTCATCCCCATGCTCGTAATAGACATAATTTGCCGGTTGGTAGGGATCTATGTTGGGATAAAGAGGGCCTTCACCAACTATTCCGGCAACCAGTTCCTGAACTAATTCCGATTGATAAAAAGTCTTTAGCGGAGAGGACTCCATCAGTTGATCATAGGCGATCATGCGAACACTGGACCTGTCCTGCAAGTTACGCGCATGGTCTTGTGGAAGTGCAGTATCCTTGCTTTGATGCAGGTAACAATTTCTGAGTGAATGGTTATGATAAGCCCCCGCCTTCAAACCTGTCGCTTCCTCTGCCATTAATGCCAGGGCCTGCGGAGAAACAAAGTCAGGGATCGTGCAATAGAGATTCCCCAAGAGGTCAGCACGACAGCGATCCACCAAAGCCTCACCACCGGGAGTTCCCGAATCATCAACGGGATATGTGCCAAGATTAAGTATGTCTTCAATATCCATTATCTGACCATACCTGCCACCCCTACTTAATTCAGGAACTGCACCGTCTCTGAAATCGGCGCCCGTTCAGTCCTTGCCTGATTCGCAGGGACATTCTGGTCTTCAAAACCAAAACTAATGCCGAACAAAACTTTTACCTCCGGCGCCAGCCCAAATGTTTCACGAACCAGATCAGGGTAATCCCGCAGAGAACCTTGCGCGCACGATGCAATGCCATTAACACTCATGGCTAACATCAGGGTTTGGGCATACATACCGACGTCTGCGACGGTATGTCTACCAAACACATCGTCGATACACAGAAACGCCACGTGAGGGGCATCGAACAGCTCATGATTACGCTTGGCTGCCGTGCCGCGACCCACGCGGTCTTCCCATTCAATGCCCATTGCACCATAGAGCGCACGTGCGCAGGCTCGTTTTCGTTCCCGCCAGACATCTCCAATCTTGCCATCACCTGGGTGGTCGGGATTAGTGCTGATTTTGTTGGCGACTCGATCCAGCAATTCGAACCGAATTCGATCTCGCGTCTCACCTGAAGCAACACAAATTTGCCACGGTTGAACGTTGGTCCCGGAAGGCGCCCATCGTGCAGTTTCGAACACCTTTTGCATAAGCTCATCCGGAATTTCCTGGGGCAAAAAACCCCTGACTGAATGTCGCTCCCGAACAACGTGATCGAATGTGGCAACCTCTTGCGCCGAATATTGATGCATCAAATCTTTATACCTGTTTGCTGTTTACGTTTACTCGCTACGCTTAATGTCTTTCAAAACGCTCATAATACTCAGGAACGTTTTTGTTAGCCTACCGTTAACGAGGTGCGAATCGCTGCCCGGCGTCTACACGAATGGTCGAACCATTCATCATAGGGCATTCATAGATCGCTATCGCCATGGTGGCGAATTCATGAGGCTGGCCCATTCTACGAGGGAACGCAGCGTCCTTGGTCAACTGCTGCGCACCTTCATCAGGAATGCCCGCGGTAAGACCCGTGTCGAACAGGCTGGGGGCAATGGTCATACATCGTATACCCAACACACCAAGGTCCCTTGCCATGGTCAGCGTCATTCCCGCAATACCGGCTTTTGCTGCTGTATATGAGACCTGCCCGATTTGCCCTTCGAAAGCGGCAATCGAGGCTGTGTTGATCATCACTCCACGTTCACCATCGGCATTAGGTTCATTTTTTGCCATATGTTCTGCCGCAATACCGTTGATATTGAATGAGGCGATCAGGTTGAGATCAATCACCCGACGAAAGTCAGACAGTGAATGCCGCGTGCCATCCTTCTTGAGCGTTCGCTGCGCACCACCGCCGCCGGCTGTGTTGACGACGTAATGCAAACCACCCATGTCAGATACAGCGCTGTCCATCACATCCGCCATATCGTCGTAATCCATCACGTTGCAAGGGTAGAATTTGCCACCTAATTCCTGTGCAACAGCTGCGCCGTCAGAACTTTCCAAATCGAGGATCGATAGCTGACCGCCCTTCGCTGCAAATTCTGTCGCCGTTGCGCGGCACATGCCCGAAGCACCGCCGACAAAAATAGCCTTACTACCTGAAATATCCATGCTAACTCCTTGATTAAATTAATTGTTGGCAGGCACTATTTGAGCACCGAGCAGGAATGGACTGTATGTTTTTCAGTGAGCATGTTCAAGCATCTAACCGAGTGATTCGCTACCTGAACTGCTGCGTTGTGCGCCCTGGTTCTATCCCTGTGGCGGATCACCCGGCCTTCTAGGGTGTTCTGACGGCGGGCCGCGCCGCCCCCTACTGTCATGACGCATCATCATGCCCAGGACATGGCTACGCTCCTCTGGCGCAAGTTGTCGAAGGTTTTCCACCATTTGCTTGTGCATGGACTCCTGAAGATCAGCCGATGCTCTGCGAACGCCCGCAAGCCGAGCGACCACATCAGTCTCCACATACTCGTCAGTGGTAATGGCAGAGCGAAGCTGATGCTGGGCTTTGCGCAGTTCTCTGCGAGCAGGCAGGGATTCCTGCATATGCTCACGCATGGTGGAACGCAACTTTCTACGGGTTTCTTCACTGACTTCCTGGGTCATCCATTCAAAGTGAGCTCTACCAGGCGACATACCGAACAAATGACGTCCCACAGCAACGCCAATAAAGACCAGGTTCAGGCCAATCGAGAAGACCAGTAGTGCTACCAGAAGTACCTTCCTATTCATTGCTCCATTCCTCACTGACGGTATCGGTGAAAGCCAGCAAACTCAGCTCTTCATCCGATGATAATTCATAGGTGTTGTTGGTCAGCATGAGACCAATGGCAACGCCAAACAGCAACGGCACACACGCCACCAGCACCGGACGCCACAATGTGTGGGCAAGATCATCAAAATCCGGTAAAACCCAGTTCAATAATCGTTCCAGTCTTCCCTGCTTCAACGTTCCCTGCTTCAACGCGGAAAGGATACCCATCTCAATCCGCTGCACTGAGAGTTCACTGTTAGGTAATTCAAACAAGGCTAAATGCTGATCAAGTTCTGCAGCCTGATCGAGTAATGACATAGCGTCGGAGGAAGTACGCGAAAATTCCAGCGCCTCGACACGTTCGTCCCCCGGCCACTGCTGCGAATCTGCACCATAGCTTTCAACGATCAGCGTAAATCGTTCCAGGTTCATTCCAACTCCTTCGCCAGTATCTGTTTCAGTTTACTCCTGCCTCGTCGCAGTAAAGACTCCAGGGCATCCACAGACAAGTCCAGTATTTGGGCGGCATCGTGCTGACTGAAGTTCTGGTAGTGACAGAGAACAATGGCGCTGCGCTGTCTTTCGGGCAGGGTCATTAACGCCTTATTTACCACCGCTGCACGAATACTAAGTTCGTAGTCAGTATCAGGACTATCCTGGCTGTCTGATTGCACGGGTACCTGTCTTTCTTGCAGCTGCCTTCGTCGAAAATAATCGATACAAAGATTGTGTGCGATCCGGTGCAACCAGGTGGTGAGTTTTACCCTGCTCGGGTCGAACCGGTCTCTCGACACCCAAAATCGAATGAATGTCTCCTGAGCGATATCTTCAGCCTCGGTACTGTTGCGAGTCATGCGCCGGGCATAATTGAATATGCGCTGAGAATGCTGGTCGACGATCTGCCGGAAAGCAGACTCGCTTCCGGCAAGTACCCGTTCAACAACTCTTCGATCATCTTTCTCAACCATTGATGGTACTCAATCAGGAATCACCGTGCGGACCACCCCGCTCGCCAGAACCACCCGGCCCATGCCTGCCACCGTGAGGCGGTTTCGCCTTGCGTAATTCTTCCTCCGTCAGATAACCATCACCATTTTCATCGATGCGTTTGAATGCAGCCGCCTGCGCTTCCTTCTGGGTAACGGCGCCGTCGCCGTCAGTATCAGCGTCATTAAAAAACGTATGTATTCTCGCGGTCTCCTCTACCTGTCGGTCGACCATTTTTGTTTGGCGATCGGCAATCTGCTGATCTATTTCCTCCATCGTGACTGCGCCGTCGTTATTGACATCCATATGCTCAATCATGCCTCGATGTCGAGGAGGTTGGAATTCCTCGGCACTGATCATACCGTCTCCATCGCTATCGAGCTTATCGATCATTCGATCCACGGGCTTGCCGAAGGCAAGCGCTGCACCAACTGCAAGTATTATCAACGCAAATGTTTGGGTTACTTTTTTCATTACAATTCCTTATCGATGTTTAACAGGAAGGCAAACTTGTTGACCTTACAACGATATACGGGGGAGCCAACAAAATCCGTCGCATTCACCGGTAAGTATTTTACTTTTTAGAAACTCGGCGACAGCCTCCTGCATTCGTTGAACAAGACGGGTAAGTTGGTTATCGTGCTCGGCCTTTACCTGATCGACGATACTGTTGGAATAAACCCACAATCAAGCCGTCGAGAAGCGCTCACGCAACAGGTTTTTCTGCACCTTACCCATCGCGTTACGCGGCAGACTCTCGATCACCTCCACCCGCTTGGGGACCTTGAAGTTGGCTAATTGTTTCTTACAGTGACTGATAACTTCATCGACAGTGGGAGGGTCACCGTTGCCAATAATCACGGCGACAACTGCTTCGCCGAAGTCGGCATCGGCAACGCCTATGACAGCTGACTCATTGATACCGGCCATGTCATCAATGACGAGCTCTATCTCTTTCGGATAAACGTTAAGGCCGCCAGTAATGATCATGTCTTTAGCACGACCAACGATCGAGACATACCCATCGGGGTCGATCGTAGCCTTGTCGCCTGTGTTGAAAAATCCGTCGTCGGTAAAGTCCTCTACCGTTTTCTCTGGCATACGCCAGTAGCCGGGAAACACATTCGGGCCTTTTACCTGCAAATTACCCGTCTCTCCAACAGCAAGATTCCCACCGGAGTCATCGACCACTCGAACAGCCACACCAGGCAGCGGTGGGCCCACGGTACCGGCACGTCGCTCGCCGTTAAGCGGGTTGGAAGTGTTCATTCCCGTCTCTGTCATGCCGTAGCGTTCCAGAATGGTATGTCCGGTACGGGATTTGAATTCAACAAAGGTTTCTGAAAGCAGAGGCGCGGAACCTGAAACAAACAGGCGGATGTTAGAGCAACATTCTGACCCGAACTCTTCGTTTGCCAACAACCGGGTGTAATACGTTGGAACACCCATCATGACTGTACAATCTTGCATTGCGGCGATAGCGGCTTTATCGGAGAAACGACTGTGCCATGCCATGCTCGCGCCACACATCAACACGCAACCAAGGCCGACAAATAGTCCATGCACATGGTAGATAGGCAGCATGTGCAGCAACCGGTCGGAAGCCGAAAACCCCCAGGTTTGGACCAGTGTTTCGGCATTCTTACGCAGGTTGTCGTGGCTCAACATGATACCTTTCGGCTGCCCTGTCGTGCCTGAGGAGTAAAGCAGTGCTGCCATTTCGTCGCCCTGGCTCTGGGCCACACCCGCTTGCTCACTAGCGCCTGCCGCCTGCTGCATCAGAGTACCTCCACCATCAACATCGAGAGTCAGCAGTGCTTTTATTCCGTTTGCCGGAAGGACAGATTCAATAGTGACCAGCACATCACTGGCACAGATCACAATGGTTGGTTCTGCATTCCCAAGAAAGTATGCAAGCTCAGATGCTGTGTAAGCTGTGTTGAGCGGGTGGTAAACCAGCCCCGCACGCAGACAAGCCAGATAGAGGTACAAATTTTCCACCGATTTTTCAACCTGCACTGTGATCCTGTCGCCACGGCCAGCACCAAGTTGCAACAGCGTGTTCGCGATCCTCGCAGAAGCTTCGTCTGCCTGCAGGTAAGTAACGCTGCGACCGTCGACATCAGTCAGCAGTTGCGTATTGAGGTCAGCCGGAAAATGCTGTTGAAAATGAGCGTAGAGATTGGCGTTGCCGGTCATGCCAGTTGTTCCTCGTTTGGTAGACTCTGGTTTTATAACAGTTGAATATGCCCCGTGAAGCTGCGCCACCATAAAAAGTGCTGCAGCTCTGGAAACCCACACGTTCAGGGCGAGCCGTTACAGTGGGTAAAACACCTCGTCAAGAAACTCTATCATGACGTTCAATGCCAATGGTGCATCCGCTTCAAAACTGGAGCCAAGCAACCTATTTGAACCGGAATCCAAAAATGCATGTGACTTCCCTTCATATTCCCAGTAAAGGGCTGTGTGACCGGCCGATTGCAGCAGCTCTACATAAGACTTTACCGATTCAGGCGAAACCAGCGGATCCTCGCTTCCCGCTGAAAGAAGCTGGGGTGGGAATTGGCGCTCGGTGGCCTGGGGAATGTTCTGTGATGGAGAAATAGCCTTGTACATCAACGGGTGCTCAACGACATTATAATCATCACCAAATAAACCACGTGCGATCGATCCACTAACCCACCAGAACGGGTTTTTCATGCTCTCGAAGTCACTAATACGTGTTTCGGATAAATTATATGCACCATAACTAAGAATCGCCGCTTGCACCGCCAGCCCATTTTCGGCTGCGACTTGTTCGGCCGATTTTGATTCGGGAAGGTAAGAAGGTGTGAATCGAGGTGATGACGACGAAAACACCTCTGAACTTAATTGATCACCCCTGTTGACGATCATTGCGGACAGGTGTGCCCCGGCGCTGTCCCCGGTTACGACGACCCGAGTGCTATCACCTTTATACCTGGCAACATTACTCTTGACCCACAATACCGCGCCGAACGCATCGTCGACGATTTCGTTCAACGTTGTTGTATTACCATTGTCAGAAAGAAGACGATAGTTAACGTTACAAACCACATAGTTCGAGTTTGTCGCTAAATAGGCAGCAGCCTGATCCATGATGGATTTGTCGTTTATAAGCCACCCACCACCATGGAACATCACAATAACCGGGTAGCTTGGCTTGCCTGATGCTGGCGTATAGATATCCATCGTAAGGTCAAAGCCATCCGGGGACGCCCATAAAACATCTTTAACCAGGTTGTACTTCGTTGAATCATTGTTTGCTTTCAGTTCCTGGTGCTCGGCGCAAGACATCAGCAGCAGTATCGTCACCAGAACGCCAACCAACTTTGGGCGACAAAGTGAAACAAAAATCATGTAGCCTGCCCCGGCAATAAATTTTTCCTGGCGCGGGGTGCAAACTCGGACAGATCCTGTGACACAAGGGTGACCAGACCTGTGTCGTGCGGGCGTGCAGACACTTCGCTAAATATCACTTCATCACCCTTGATAAAAAGCTCTACGCCAAATAGTCCTTTGCCAAGTTCTCCCGACTCACACAGCAGCACCTTCTTTGCGCGCTGGCTTAGCGGCGTACCAATTTTCACTGACATAAGGTGGATATTCTTGTTTATTTAAAGAGTTCCCATGTTAACAAACAGCAGAACCACACCCCAGCCGATTTTTGTATAATCAATTTCTCTAACCATCTTATCTATCCATCTTATCTATCTAGTCATGGAGTTGAATATGACCAACCTGCTTTACATCAATGCATCCCCAAGAGGCGACCTCTCTGCCGCAAACCAGGCAGCCCTCATTTTCACCGGCGCTCTAGCCGACTCTGTACAAGTCAATCGGCTGGATTTGTTTGAAGCAAAGTTGCCAGAAGTCACG
>JABJED010000328.1 GCA_018665025.1 Gammaproteobacteria bacterium | reverse complement strand
TGTAGCTAACCCTTGGCCAATGCCGGTGATCGCGACCCTCGGAGACTCAATTACTGACGGCGATCAAATGGCTGCTCCCAACGAGCCCATCGACACCAATGTTCGCTATCCAGACCTGTTATCCGAAGCGATTAGCGCTGGAGGCAAAACTGCAGGTGTGATTAATCTGGGTACCTCAGGTAGCCAGGTTCTTACATCGTTTCTTGAAGAAGACCCTGCGGCAAGACTCAGCCGCGATGTATTAGCACAAGCCGGCGTCACTCACCTGATTTACCTGGAAGGTATTAACGATATCGGATTGCCTGTGATGCTATCGTTTCTCGGCATTCCGACGCCGGTAAATTCTGCTGAAGCGATCATCGCAGGACACAAACAGGTCATTAGCATAGCAAAGGCAGCCGGACTGTTCGTTATCGGAGGCACGTTAACCCCATCTGGTGGCTCAGCACTACCTGGTTACAACAATGCAACCACAGAAGCCAAGCGACAGACCATTAATGCATGGGTACGGGACAGTGGCGCCTATGACGCCGTCATTGACTTCGACTCGGCACTGGCAGATCCAGAGAACCCGGCAGCAATGCGTGCTGACTTAACTGCGGATGGCCTGCACCCTAATGCAGCGGGTTATCAAGTGATGGCTGACACCGCATTCGCCGTAATTGGCGGGCGGTTGCCAGTTAAGCGGTATGAAGGTAACTAATCAATTCCTCTTACGACAAACCGACTCTAAACAAAGGGGGAGCGCAGCTCCCCCTTTGTTTTTCTAAATCGCAGCTGGCAGTTTCAACACCATCTTGCCCAGGTTTTTGCCTTCATACAGTTGCTTAAACGCTTCAGGGAAATCACACACATCACCAGAGACTGCAAAAGATGGTATCTTCAATTTTCCATCCTTAATCCAACCAGCCATCTGCGTTCGCGCTTCCTCATACTGGTCTACGTAGTCAAAAATGACATAACCCTGCATGCGCGCGCGCATCGTGCCTAACCATATATAATTGTCAGGCCCGCGCATTTCTTCCTGCGCATACTGAGAAGTAGAGCCACACAGCAAGACCGTTCCGCGCATCGCTATAAGCTTTAGGCTTAAATCTAAGACCTCGCCGCCCACATTATCAAAGATAAAATCCAATCTATCCGGTGCCGCGGTGACAAGCTGATCGTACCAATCGCTATCTTTGTAGTTGATGGCAATGTCATATCCCAGCTCATTAACCAGCCAATCACATTTTTCTTCGCTACCCGTTAGCCCGATGACCGTTGCACCTGCGAGCTTTGCAATTTGACCTGCAATAGAGCCGACCGCACCCGCGGCACCATTCACTAAGACTGTCTGTCCCGGTTGCGGCTTACATTCTTTAATCAGCGCGAAGTAGGCCGTTAATCCAGATACACCGAAACCGCCGAGCCATGCTTCAAGCGGTGCCTGACTCACATCGCAGCGCTCCAGCTCACCGGGCCCACACGCTATAAAGTTTTGTACACCACCCGAGGCAAGAACGTACTCACCCACTTCATAACCACTAAGTTTAGATTCAATCACTCGTCCAGCCGCAGTGCCTCGTACCAGGTCGCCCGGCCTGACCCGGAACAGAAACTCATCTGAATCCCTGACGATCAAACGCAATGCAGCATCCAAACCAAAGTAGTGAGATTCAACCAGTACCTGCCCATTACCGCACTCTGGCGCGGGTGATTCTTTAGTTTCAAAATCTTCCGGGCCCGCGATACCTGTCGGAACCTGTTTAAGAAATAATTGCTGATTTATCTTTTCGTTCTGACCAGAACTCATTTTTCCTCCTACAGTTTCTCTGCCTAAAAAAGTGCAAAAAAAAACGAATGCATAACATCCGCTTTTTCATCAACCTCCTTCGAGATTTAGTCGAACTTCATACCAAATTCAATACCCCACTGAAGTGGTGCACCATATTGCGTGAAGTTCCACAAGCCACCAACTGAGTTAGCAGATACACGATACTCTTCATCGAGCAGGTTCTTGCCGAAGAGAGTCGCGTGGTACTTCTCATCGGCATCGGTAAACGTAATATTCAAGTCAACCAAAGTCCGAGCTTCCATCTGCGAGTACGTCGGATGACGTACGACATTGTTTCCCACAGCATTCGGGTCAAATGGGCTCATCTCGGCATCGTCCTGATAATGTGCAGAGAGGTAATAGGTAATCGTCGCGCCACTAGATAGTGGTTGTACGTACGTTCCCTGAACACCTGCCTGTACTTCAGACGCAAACGGAATATCCAGACTTGAGAGATCAACTCCCTCAAATTCGAACTCGTCGTACGTGGCATCCAGATACCCGAGCGACCCACGAATAGTTAGATTGTCTGTCGCCAACCAGGTCGCTTCAATTTCCAGACCTGTAGCATTCGATTCACCCGCATTCAGAGTAATCGTTTCCTGACCTTCAGTTCCGCTGAGTGGGTCAATGAAACGGAATACCTGATTACGTTGCAGATCTTCGTAGTCTGTGTAGAAAACAGATGCGTTGAATCGCAGAACACCGTCAAACAAATCACCCTTGAAACCAACTTCAAAGTTGATGTTAGTTTCTGGATCATACGGGATGCATGTTGCTTCCTGTGAACAAGTTTCGCTAAACCCTCCTGACAAGAAGCCCGTTGCAACACTTGCGTACAACAAATGGTCACTCTCGGTTTTATAATCAAGAACGACTCTCCAGGTTGTTTCAGACCACTCTTCCGTTCTGTCTGCGACAAAAGCATAGGCGCTAACAGGTATAGGTGATTTCCGCGGATCAATCTGCTGGCCTTCGAGTCCCGCACGACTTACCGACGTTGAGCGTATATCGATACAATTACCGTCGGCATCTTGTAATGCGTCACGGGCTTCTGTGTATTGATTACATGGTCCACCACCACCCGTCGGCTTCCAGAACTCTTTTTCATCCTTGGTGTTACGAACACCGAGCGTCAAACTCAATTGGTCATTGAACGCATAAGTACCATCGGCATAGAACGCCGTTGATTCACGTTCCTGCTTAACCTGGCCAGCACCTGGGTCACCGGTGATTCCGCGAAGATCGAGATCGAGGAATCCCCGATCATCAAAGAATGCTGGGCCAGGGAATAGCGAAGACAGGCCAACAGTCGCGTAGGACCTGAAATCGAGGTCGTCCGTGAGATAGATCGCACCAACAACAAAGTTGAGTGGACCATCAAACTCAGTCAGCAGTCTGATTTCTTGCTGAAACTGCTCGCGTTCAAGGTTACGTGTGGCATCGAACAGTGACAAGAACGCCTCACCCGTATAGGTGCTTGGTAGCGTCTCTTCCTGTTCACGGTAGCCTGTAACAGACTTGATCGTGTAGTCACCAAATGAGTAAGACATATTCAAGTAATAACCGTCGACATCAACCTGGTGGCCATCTCGGATGTTGATGCCATTACCTTGTTGAGTCATGCCGGTGCTAAACGGGTCTGAATGGCCCGCTGCGTGGATGCCAGGAAAACCCAACAACTCAAGCAAAAACCCTTCACCAGCCGGGGTTTCGTTTATCGCTGCAGGTGAGTCAGAGGTATCGCGAACGATTTCCCAAAGAAAGTAGGCTTCGAATTGGTCGTTAGGTTGCCAAAGCAGTTTGGATTTAGCGGCAAAAACATCCTTTCCAGCGAGATTCTCACCACCGCCGGTTGTTACCTGGCTTAATTCTGGTGGCAGCTGACTCCCATCAGGCGCTAGACCGAACAAGCCATAAAGCGGTGAGTTTGGAAACGTCGCGGTGTCCTTGTCATTGGTGTAAAAGCCGTCTTCCTGAGTTTGCGAACCAGCGAATCTAAACGCCAATTCGCCCGGAATGAGAGGAACGTCAAATCCGACCTGTATCTTGTAGTTGTCAGAATCGTTATTTACGCCCGGATAGGATCCCATGGAGACTTTAACCTCACCGCCAAATTCATTCATGTCAGGTCGTTTGGTGGTGATAGCAATCACACCACCCGTGCTGTTTTTACCAAACAGCGTACCCTGAGGACCGCGGTAAATTTCTACCTGCTGTAGGTCGAACAATTCAACAAACTGTGATTGCACGTGGTTCAATGCAAATTCGTCGATCAAGATTCCTACACTAGGGTCCTGGGTCGTCAAAATTGAAATAGAACCCGTACCTCGAATACCACCGGCTAAGGCATTAAAGCCCGTTTGTATCGTTAAGTTCACGTTTGGCGATAGGTCGGAAATTGCCCGAATGTCATTACCGAACGTTCGAGCAATTTGATTGGCAGTCAACGTCGAGACAGAAATTGGCGTGTCCTGCTGCGAGATTGCCCGTTTTGTACCTGTTACGATGATCTCTTCAAGCACTCGCTGGTCATCAGCTAATGCTATTGGGCTAAACACAAACATGATGCTGAGCACTGAAATCAATATGTTGCGAAATGTCTTTAAAATCACAATTTCATTCCCCCGCTTTCTAATAAAAAAGTGCCAAATAATTAAACCTAATGCGGTAATTTGGCGTTTGATTTAGTTATAAATAACCTCTTTTTATGACGCTATTGCACTTTAACTGTAACCGAAGATTTCCTGCATGACCAGTTTTTTTTGTAGCCTACTTCACTTTTTGCATATTATCCCTCAAAGCTAGCTATACTCTAGGTCTGCCAACATCGAGGAGACAATATGACTGATTTCAATGACGACGAGATTAAAGAATTACGCGAATTGCTTGAAAAAGAGAAAATTCGAAAGCTTAAACAACTTTATTCCCACCTGATGGACAGTGGCCAAATCGATGCTTTAGCCGACATCTTCACCGAAGATGCCATCTGTGAGTTTGGCCCGGAATATGGTAACTGGGAAGGCAGGGAAACCATTAGAAGCAACTATCACGGAGTGTTTGACGGTCAGGCACCGTTTAGTGTGATGCACCATATTACTAACCACTATATAGAGATGACCGGACCAGATACGGCAGAAGGCCGCTCCTATCTTCTGGATGTAGCCACAAGCGTCGAACCAGAGGGACAACCGATAGTGTGGTTCGGGCTCTACGATGAAGATTACCGCAAGGTTGATGGCCAATGGCTTATCAGCAAATGCAGCCTTCAGTTCCTCTGGCCGCAGAGAATGACGATGCCCTCCTTCGAAACCCCTTTTCCGCAGGTAAACTAAACAATGAATCTCGTTGATGCTGTTCGCAAATGGGCAACCCTGGCACCTGACAGAACGGTCGTCGTAGATTCCACAACGGATCGACGGATCACCTTTGAAGAATTGTTAGGCAGAGTAATACAACTGTCCAATGGGTTTGCCTCCTTAGGTCTGGCCAAAGGCGACAGGGTTGCAGTGCTTTCGACTAATAGTATTGAATACTTTGAGGTCTACTACGCTTGCGCCATGTCTGGTCTTATTGCGCAACCGATTAACTGGCGGCTGTCAGCGGAAGAAATTACGCGCATCATTGAAGATGGCGAACCTTCGGTCTTCATTTGCCAGAAGGAGTTTCTGGACCTTCAAAATGAAGTGCGCGCTACCGTGACATCAAACATCACTTATCTCGGATACGGCCCGGAGACAGACGGATCCTACGAAGCGCTTGTAACTCAAGCTTCGACAGAGGACCTCTACAGCGATATTGGCGGCGCCGACCCGGTACTGATCCTGTACACAGGTGGCACAACAGGACTCTCCAAAGGAGCCCTGCATACTCACCACAGCCTTTACATGGGAATGCTCAATCAGACCGTTGCCGAACGCATTGTTCCAAATGACGTCTACATGTTGACCGGCCAAATGTTCCATATTCCCGTGGCGCTTGCCATGAATTATATTGCCCACGGCTGCCCCTGCGTGCTGATGAACTTTGACGCTAAAATTGCACTCGAGCTTATTCAGAAAGAAAAAGTGTCAGCATTTTTAGGTATCACCACCATGCTGAACTGGATGATGGCGGTAGAAGGGTTCGAAAACTACGACATCTCAAGTCTTCGAAACATACAGTATGGCGGCGGCCCAATGCCGGAAACCGTTGTCAAGGCGGCACTTAAGGCGTTCCCATGCACAATCATTCAGGGATACGGCCAGACGGAAGGCATGACAATGACTTTCCTTTCTCAGGAGGATCATCAACATGCTATCAACGGCGAGCGCGCCGAGCGCTTAAACGCCTGCGGCAGAGAGGGATTCGTCACTCGAATCCGCGTCGTCGATACCGCCGGCATTAACGTTCCAAAAGATAGCACCACTTCCGGGGAAATTATCGTTGCCTCAGAAGCCAACATGGTGGGCTACTGGCGAAAACCTGAACTGACAGCCGCCATTATGAAGGATGGTTGGATGTGGACCGGCGATATCGCAACCTGGGATGAAGATGGCTACGTCTTTATCGTTGATCGCTCGAAAGACATGATCATTTCGGGCGGGGAAAACATTTATTCGACTCAAGTTGAATCCGCCATCCACAAGCATTCCGGCGTACTCGAGTGTGCCGTTATTGGCATACCCGATGATGAATGGGGTGAATCTGTAAAAGCGGTGGTTGTGATGAAGCCTGGAGAGTCAGCAACAGAATCAGAGATCATTGAGGTTGCGAAGGCACATCTTGCCTCTTACCAGAAGCCAAAGTCAGTTGATTTCGTTGACAGCTTGCCAAAAGCGCCGACTGGAAAGATCCTGAAGCGGGAACTGCGCGACCCTTACTGGAACCGTCAGGAGCGAAAAGTTTGAACGTTAAGTTCTTTATTGGCCAACAGATTGAACACAAGCGCTTTAACTATCGCGGCCTGATCTATGATGTTGACTCTGAGTTCAGGGGAACAGAAGAATGGTATCAAAAGATGGCGACGTCCCTGCCGCCCAAGAACGAACCCTGGTACCACGTGCTGGTTCACGGCGCCGATCATACAACCTATGTTGCCGAACAAAACCTGGCTGCTTACAAAGGCAAGGAATTTATTGACCATCCTCTCCTGCCAAATTTTTTCAATGGGTTTTCGAGCGGCGCCTACTCACCGACCAACAAACAGTAAAGATTTGCCACGAGTATCCCCACACACTTCCGGCCAGCTCCACCCCTACACCGATTAGGACAGTCCTAGTCTGCAGCAGGACCTTTGAAGGACTTCAGCTCTTCATACCAGCCAGACCCATTGATCTTCATCGGAATGCTGCCGAACTTTTCCATGGTATCCAGATGCCTGCGACGCCCCTGCCAGGCTTTCGGATCTGCCTGCCAGTCATTGAGCACTTTTTCTGCCTCTTCATAGCTCGGGGCTTCAACCTCATAAAGAGACAGGTAACTCGACTTGGTTTCCAGGCCCAGATGCGGACCTGCCAACTTGTAAACCTTGCCACTGACAAAGTTTGGACACTTTGTGGTGTCTTCAATGTGCTGGTCCACAAACCATTCATCAAAAGCCGCCTGGTCTTCATCACCGAGCGGCTCACAAAGACCAATCAGTACATAGCGTG
>JABJED010000327.1 GCA_018665025.1 Gammaproteobacteria bacterium | reverse complement strand
CAATCACAACCGCCAGCTTGTCTTGTCCCTTCCAGTTATCTGGTTTGATGTCATCTCCTGGCACCGCGATACCTTTCCTCCTGTATTCGTTTCTCCATTTATACAGGGTAACATTTGTGACACCAGTTTCTTGCCGAACGTCACGGACTGGCATGGCATTGGGTGGCATCATTTTCCTGACGGCTGCTTCTTTAAATTCAGTTGAATACTTGGTCATAAACTTGTCTCTCATTACGCCCTATAATAGTTGGTAGGTATATCAAGAGACGTGACAACTAGCCTGACCCATAGGGGGATAAGAAAAGTATCCTCTTTGCATAGAAAGTTTTTATCGAAATTAATGTTAGGAACGGAATTACCTTAACGTGACGACCAAGAAAAATAAAATTCTTATATGGCGCCCCTTTGAACTAGCAACTTTTCTGGATTTCCAGAATCGATGGTTAAACATGCCCAGAACACATACGTATTGATTGATTTTATGAATAAGTGCAGTTAGCCTAGCATCGCCATACCTAACATAGCCGTATAGGTGAGGTGTTTGTCAGCTAAAACTGTCTGCTGTGGCAGGTATGGAGTGTCTTGGATATGTTTTTTAAAATGCATACTTTCGTTCGGAATGCATATTCGCGAAAGGCGATTTTACTGTCTTTTGTAGGCTTATGCTTGTCGTGCCCTAATCTGTATGCTGCTCAGGCCCAAAATAGCTGGCGAAATGCCTTCGAGGTCGTTGCTAACGGCAGCTATCTCGCGGATGCCGACTCTCAGAAGCTCGGCGTTCTATACTCAACGGGCATTGACGCTCGAAAAGTCTTTGGTGGAAATAAACGTAATTTAGCGACTGTTAATCTTCAGGTCGACGTGTGGTGCACTGACAACCAAACGCGCAGAATGCCATTTTTTGAACACGACCATGATTGTGAACCCTTGGTAAGGAATGCCAAGGTTAATTTTCACGTTAGCGGTAATGGTAAACTAAACATTGAATTAGGCCATACAGAGTTACCCTTTGGTCTTGAAGTGCCTGTTTCTACCAGTAAAAGTCTTCGGACGCTTTTGACCCCAAGAGATCTTGCCATGAAGCTTGATTGGGGCGTGGGTGTTAATGGCACCTTAGGTAAGTTTGATTATTCGGCATTGCTCTCGCGCGGCAGTGGGATCGAATATAGGCACAATAAGGACCCATGGTCGTTCACCGCAAGAGTCGGCCATTCAATCAACCGGCAGAGGTTTCTGCCTGAACCTGGCTTAGGGTTATCTGTCTTTCGAGGAAACGTCCTTTTGACCGACGGTATTATCTCCAAGAGGGAGCGAATTGCTCTGGATGGAGTACGGTATTTCAATCGGTTCGGGTTGGTGTCACAATTCTCGTTTGGCGATACGGATGACAGAGATACCTGGAATGGTTTGGTAGAGCTAAATTGGAGCGACTCGATCGAGGCTAAGGTGGCCTACATCCAATATAAGAGCTACAATGAAGATTTTCAATCTGGCTGGAAACGAGCGAAAAGTGCGACTATAGGTGCGCGCTTCGGACAGATCGCTGGATTGACCTGGGCAGTCCAGTACACGAGAGAGTTCAGCTCATTCACGAACAATGGTGATCAGGATGTCATTGGTTTCCAGTTAAAATATCGTTGGGAATAGCATGAAGCATAATATATTGTTTTCAGATCGCGCGATTTTGTTGATCTTCAGTCTAATCCTGTTGCAACTATCAGCAACAAAAGCTTATGCTATCGCCTATTGTGCGATTCGCGAACCTGTTTCCGTTATTCAAGAGTTTTTCCCCACCTTTACTTCATTTCAAACCGTGGAAGGGGTAGTTGATCAAAGTGTGCGGCAAGAGATTGCAGAAGTTTTACCGGAGACTCACTTTCAGGAATTCGGCATTCACAGCCTCTATGTTGTATACCAGGGAGAGGCCATCGCTGGGTTCGTTCACGCCAGAACGGAAAAGGGGCTCTTTGGGCTTGACGAAATTATTTGGATTTTGGATGCAGATATGATGCTGAGGGATTTTAAGTTCCAGAAAAATAGAAGCGGTGCCATCTCCCAGAGTATGATGCTTCGTCTGACACCGGTGCTGGAAGGTGCAGAGCTGATGGACTTGGCGAACGTACTTCAGACGGAACCCGACTTAAGTGATCGAGATAGAGTTATCATCAATTCTGCGGTCAAAGCCTTGTTTGTGACGAAGGCTATATGGCCTGAAGTATCGAGCTCCTAATAACTACAGCAAGTACAGCAAGTACAGTGCTTTAAGAAAAATACTCACCAGCAGACTTAAGGCAAAAACATGAAGTCAATACGGACCTACCTCATAGCCGTATTGCTATCGGCATTTTTGGGAGGTATTGGACTTTCGTTAGTAGTCAAGTTCACGGCTGACCGACTTGGACAGAAACAATCAATTGTTACACAATCCGCTGCAGCTGAAACTTCTTTCGCGCTTCTTAAAATTCAGCTGGACGTTCTTATAACGATCTCAGATCTTGTTTTTGGTAGTAATATCAGTTACTTAGCAGGCCCCGTGGGCGAGCAGATAGCGTTCCTTGAAGAGTCACTCGCGGCATTCCGTTCCCATTATCAAAACCAATATAATGATGCCGAAATGCAATTACTTGCAGATGAGCTAAGTGGATTAAGGCGTCTATTGAGTGACAAGGTAAATGGTGCCGTCAAAAATACAGATGCAGAATTGATGCTTGTTTACGAGGAATGCATCGCGGTTCTTATCAGTGCTTATGCAGGTTCTGCCAAAGCGTTAAAACTTCAATCGACTAACAAAGGGACAGAGTTCAAGCAGACCGAAGCAAGTAATAGCGTACTCGTTATCAGCAGCAGCGTCTTCTTTATTCTAATGTCGTTATTGATATTAAATCGGACACTTAAGCTCATCTCAACACCGATAATAACCCTTGCGACTATAGATTCTGCGGGGGGTATTGATTCAAGCGAGGTATTACATGGTCGAGGGATACCTGACGAGGTCAAAGAACTTGCCCGGCATCTTCTGAGATTATTGAAAAACCTTGAGGAGACAGTCTCTGAACGTACTCAGACACTAAAGCTGCGAACTGAACAGCTAGAGTCTCAAGCAATAGCGCTAGTATATGCAAAGGAAGCTGCGGAGAAAGCCAATTCTTCTAAAAGCGTGTTTCTGGCGAATATGAGTCATGAAATAAGAACGCCATTGAATGCCGTAATCGGAATATCGGACCTGCTTGTTGAACAGAATCTCGAGGAAGAACAAATCGAGCTTGTGCAAGCGATTAGCGGTTCAGGGAATCATCTCCTGGAGATGATTAACGATATACTGGATTTCTCTAAAATGGAGCAAAGTGAAATTGTACAAAAAATAGTCGCGGTGGATCTGCGCGGACGTATTGCCGAGTGTGTCTTGCTTGCTTGCGCTGCTAATAAACAATCCAACGTTCAGGTTCAACTCGACATCGCTGAATCAGTACCTAATACAATTGCTATAGATCCTGTCTGCCTAAAGCAAATTTTAATCAATCTACTTAGCAACGCATTGAAATTCACTGAAGATGGATCGATAACTTTAAGATGCGTGTTGAAAGCTTCAGGCGATGCAGAAAGACTTAGTATTGCTGTCGAGGATGAGGGAATTGGTATCAAGGAGGAGGATTGTAAGAAAATCTTCGATGCCTTTGAACAAATTGATTCATCACTAACAAGAGGGTTCCGAGGCACTGGGCTAGGGCTATGTATTTCTCAACGTATTAGCGAAGCGATGGGTGGATCGCTTGCAGTCGTCAGTGAATTTGGAGTAGGTTCTACCTTTACGCTAGAGATTCCGTTTGAACGGGCTGAGTTGATCAAGGAAAAGGCGCTTGTAGATGAGTACACCGAAATGCCACTAAATATTTTAATCGTTGACGACAACAATATAAATGTCATTCTTCTAAAGCATATCCTGGAATCGAAAGGCTTTTCCCCCAGCGTTGCTGTTAATGGCAAAGAAGCCGTCTGTCAAGTTAGTGTTGAGGATTTTGATATAGTCTTAATGGATCTGCAGATGCCCGTGATGGACGGCTATGAGGCGATAAAGTGCATCAGAGAAAATGTAAAAATCACCCAACCCAGGATTGTAGTAGTCACAGCTTTCATCGCCGACGAAAATAGAGAAATGGCTATAGGCGCTGGCGCTGATGCATTTGTTAGTAAACCAATCGATCAAGGCGAACTATTTAAGGCTATTTACAATTAACCGCGTGCTGGCGACTCACATGAGCGACCAGGGAAATGGAGCAAACTTGCCAACGGCCTCGGGTTGGATTTCTTATTGCTGTTATTGAAGAAGCCGACGTCATCAGTGTATCCCCGAATAGCGGCGCATGCCGCAACTACCCAACTACCCCTTTTGAGTGCGGGTCAGTTTTTTCTATCTTTCTAAAGGCTTATATACGCTGAAGTGCAGTGATTGAAATTTAAAAAGTAGTTAAGAAGGTCACAAAAAATACAAAAAATACAAAAAAGACGTATCTCATGCAATTCAAGTGTAATAGGGTTGAGTAGTATGAGCATAACATTCAGGAAGTATTTAAAAGTATCCCTGTTTAATTAGCCAATTATTGTTGATCAGGCATGAATGAAGCACCGATACTAATAGTCGATGACACCCCCGAAAATCTTTTGGTCCTGAAACTCACTTTTAGGGTCCTCAATATTGAATTGCACCAATGCTTAAGTGCGATGGAAGCTGTCGACCTATGCGCAAGCATCGAATTTGCGTTTATTGTTCTTGATGTTCACATGCCCAAGGTCAACGGCATTGAGGCCGCAAAGAAAATCAGGCAAACAGGAAAAAATAGGCACACCCCCATATTGTTCTTAACGGCTGACGTTTATGCAACCGATCTTATTGATGAGGGATACGATTGCGGCGCGGTCGACTATCTGTTCAAACCATTCAATACAAAACAACTCCGGGCCAAGGCGAGCACATTTATTGACCTGTATGAACAACGAATTGAAGCGATAGAAGCTAAAAAAATTATAGAGGAACAAACTGAAATTCTCGTTAACAACGAAAAGCAGCAATCTATCATGAAACTTTCTGCGGGACTTTCACATAACCTTAACAATCGATTGACTGTCGTTAAGGGTAATGTCGATTACCTTTCAGCTGAGCTTGGGTATGAGCCTGATTGGGTTATTGATATCAAAGATTCTCTGGACGAGTGTGTAAAAATTGTCGAAGCCTTGCAAGGATATGCTGGCTATGGTTTTCAACTTGAAACCGAACGAGGTAGCCTTAAATCAGTTTTTGAAAATATTCAAAGACTATTAGGCTCTTCGATTACCAGCAACGAAAGCTCGTTAGTCTTTGAGTTCGATGACAGTAGTGCTCTGTTCGAAGTTCCCTCCACATTAATGCTGGATATTCTCGTGCCTATGGTCATTAATGCACTGCAGGCAGTGATCGCTGATCCAACCCCTGTTTTGTTGAGAAGCTCATTGACGCAACAAGAATTGTTAATAGAAGTTTCAGACCTTGGTGTGGGTATGGATGAAGAAACACAGTCTCGTATTTTTGAACCTTTTTATTCTTCCCGGGAGCTCTATGAGAGTATAGGGTTAGGGTTGTCTCGGGTTAAAGGGCTGGTAGATTATGCTGATGGCAGGATTGAGGTTAAAAGTAACAAGCCCAGGGGAACGAGTTTTTTGGTAAGTCTGCCAAAAGATAAGTTGGAGCAACTGGGCCGAGAAGGGTAGCGTGTCTAGATACCGTCATCATCCACTTGTAACGAATTCTCGACTATTGGCGTTTGCTTAACGCGCAGATGAAGCGCTAAGGGGCGAGTGACGATCTGGCCTGGATTCCCCAGTGACCATTTTTTTGAGTCACTATATAAAGCGACTCATACGTGCCAATGGGTTCATTGGATTCGTTGTAACGCTGGAAGGTCGTGGCGATATGGACTTTATCCGGTGATGACAATACAACGTCTCGGCTCAACCAATGTGAATGATCCCAACCGCTGTCGGTAAGGGTTTTGTAAAGCAGGCGATCTGCGAACGATTTCGCGCCTTCGAATATCACTACATTACCGCTAGCGAAGCGCACATGCGGATAATTCAGGGTTGCAGCGACTGCCTCAAGATCCCTGTTGTTGAATTCCAGTATGAATTTGTCGAGTGTTCCCATGGCCAGGGCAATCGCTGTTTGGTTATCATCATCAGCGTACACATCCGCAACATGGAATGAGAGCATTAGGGCGAAGAAAAGTTTTCGGATCATGAGTCGTGTACTTATGTGAGTTAAAGGCTGGCTTGTCATTGGTTGGCCTTGATGCGGAAAAGCTTACGTTCAGTTTCACCTGCGACGTAAAGATTACCGTCATTATCCTGAGCTATACCGTTAAATACCTGCGACGGGGGCTCCGCCGGGCTTGCGGCCTGGCTGCCCGGGGTAATGGTGCCTAGATGACGCCGGTTGCCAGTCGCATCGATTTCGGTGATTGCGCCGGTATCTGCTTCAACGACGATGAAATTTCCGTCACGTACGATAAACCCTTCCGGTGTCGTGAGGCCGCCGACAACTACTTCAGGAAGGGCAAGTGGTTTGCCCGCAGCAGCCACTTTCAATATCTGGCCAAGTACGCGGTCAGAGACATACAAGGTCTCACCGACTGCAAACAGTCCCGTGGGTGCTGGCAATTCAGCGGCGAATACAATTTCCACAGAATCATCTGAATCAGAAAAACCTACCACACGGCGTGTACCATGTTCAGCGACGACAACAAGCCCTGCATAGCGGACGGCGGCAACTGGACCGGCAAGAGCTGCCTTTTGCCAGACGCGACGCTGGTTAGTCTGGTCCCACACCCGGACATCGCCATCCACCCAGGACGTCAGGAGCAAGTTATCGCCATCGCTCGCTATATTTAGGGCGCTGCCCATAATACCCACGCGGAGCACATTGCGTTGTACAAAACTTTCACTGCCATCAAGATGATAGCCTCGGATCGCGTGCAGGTCAGCCGTGATAATTTCTCCCTGATGGAACGTAACGCCACCTGAATGGGACATTCCGCCCGGTTGCAATTCAGTCACCGTACCGTTGTTGTCACGGCGACTAACAAAACCGTCTGCAAAACTGGAAACAAACAATCTGCCGTCACTATCAAAGACAAAGTTGTCGAGCCCCGGTGAAAACATGGCCACTTCAGTCATTTTACCGTCGTCAACTTTGATTACAGCGCCGGTACCGGTGTCTAGCACATGCAGTTCTCCAGTTGCACTAAATTTTACGGCGGCCGGTGTGGAGAACCCTGTAGCCTCCAGACGATAAGTATTGTCATCGACGTTGAAACTAATGACTTCGCCATTAAACCATCGTGGACCATACAGTCGACCATCCGGCCCCCAGTCCATTCCATTGAGGCCGCAGCCTGGTCCGAGTTGATCGGAAATGAGGCGCGCTTCGTTGATTCCTTTTGGATCAACTTCATACAGGTCGGCACCAAAGAAACACTGTGCAACGAACAGCCGTCCATCATCAGAGAACGTAATTGGATTGACGCCCGGTGTCAGCTGAGCGGCGATGACTTTATTTCCGTCGGCATCAAATCCTCCAACCTCCCCGGTCATGATGGACGTCCAGAACCAGCTGCCGTCCGGTCCAAATGCGAGGTCATCCGGACCGATTACTCCATCTTCAAGTCCCCAGGTACGAACCACATCTCCGCTATCCGGGTCGAGTACGGTAATGGTGGAACCCAGTACAGAGGCGACGTAGAGTAATCCATCAGGGCCAATGGCCAAACCATTAGCGCCGGCGATGTTTGATCCCGTCGCGATAACCTCGAGGCTGATTGCTGGCGATGTTGAAGGTGCGGTGTCCGCACCAGGGGTAGCCTCATGGCCTGGCTGACAGCCCACGAGCAGACTTGCAGCCAGAAATATCCCGGGCAATCCATATCGGTAGATTGGCGGATAGTTTGGCATCAGCGTACTCGTTTTCATTGTTTTGCTTAATAAGACCACAAATCCATGACGAAGGTCGAGTAGTGCGCGCTTTTCTGCCCGGGAAAGCCCATTAAATCCATTGGGAAACCTATGAGGAAAGACAACAAAAACCTCTCAACCCAAGATGCATAAATCTGTTCCACTGAGCAAGTTCATCGAAGTTGACAATCGTGACAAGAACTTCAAACGGGAGGTATAAAACGGTGTATTGAAGAAGTTGATACCGGTATTGATCAATACCTGTCCCTGTTGTCTAAGACCGAAGTACAAGCACCCTCTCAAGAGACCCGACCTATCAAGGACCAGCTCGATGCACCTGTTGAGTCACTGGATGGGTGCGACTCACTTTTTGACTAAAACCACTGCTAAGGTCACTACTGAAGTGAGTCTTCATGTATTGGCATACAATATGAGGCGGGGATCAATCGGGTAAGTATGTAAGCTATAATCGAAGTGTAAAGTTACGACTGCATCTCTGTAAATGGGTATTAGGTGCACGGTAGGGATATAAACCGGTTGTTGCATAACGGAACAATAGACTATGGATATTATCAAGCTGCCTGGCGTAGAGCTCGCCAGACTCATTAAAAGCGGAGAAACCAGTGCCGCAGAAGTGCTGGAAGCGACCTTGTCGCGTATTAAAGAAGTTGATCAGCATTTAAACGCTTTTGTGAACTTGGATGTATCGGGAGCCCGCACTCAGGCGCGTCTGGCTGATCAAATGGTTGCAGATAATGCTGCGGAGGATCTTCCTGCACTTCATGGCGTGCCCTTTACCGTGAAGGATTTACTTAATACAGCTGGCGTGCGATCTACCTACGGTTCCAGAGCATTTGCAGCTTATATACCAGACACTGATGCTGTCGGTGTGTCGAGGATGCGCCAGGCAGGCGCTATTTTGGTGGGTAAAACCACGACCCCAGAGTTTGCCATGAAAGTCACAACAGATTCACTGCTTTGTGGTATTACGCGTAATCCGTGGAATACCAGACTGACCTCGGGTGGTAGCAGTGGTGGTGCTGGTGTCGCCGTAGCCACAGGAATGGGAACTCTGGCAGTGTCCACCGACGGGGGCGGCTCAGCCCGGATACCAGCGGCTGTCTGCGGGGTTTTAGGCCTAAAACCCACCCTTGGGGCGATTCCCCATGAGACCTGGCCCTTTCATTTTGGCAATAATAGTACGGTTTCAATAAATTCCCGGACAGTGCCTGATTTGGCGGCCATGTTAAATGCGATGTCGGGTGCTCACCCTTCTGACCCCTTGTCGAGAAGGCTGCGCAGACCCGTTGAGATTGCCAAAGACCCCGAACTCAAATTGAAGGGGAAAAGGTTGTTAATGATTCCATCGATGGGTGGTAATACGGTCGATCAGGAGATGCTTGAGTCAGTCGAGGCGATGCTCTCTCTTCTGGCATCATCCGGTATGAATATCGAGGTGGCCAGTTCCGATCCCATAAAATTCGATTCGAGTATCTTTTCGAACCTGTTGACGACTAATCTCGCCGCCAGAGTTCGTTCCATGACTCAGCAGCAGCAAGCGCTTCTGGATCCAGGATTGCATCAGTTACTTGAGGGCAGCGGCTATCATAGTGACGGTGTCCAACTTCAACAACAAGCCATAGAGCGATCCCGGTTATATGATCGTGTTGAAACAATTTTCAGTGAATTTGATTTTATTGTTACACCCACGGTGACGGCGAGACCTCCACCTGCAGATTCTGATGGGGTGCAGCGAGTCAATATTGGTGGCGAAATGCTTCCTTTGAGTCGCTGGTGGATCCATTTAGCGTTGGCCAATATGACCGGACATCCGGCAATTTCTATACCTTGCGGTTTTATCGGGGAATCGCTTCCAACTGGACTCAATGTCATGGCCGGCTGGGATTCGGAGCAGGAATTGCTTGATCTGGCCGCGCTGATTGCGGTGTTGAAGCCCTGGATGGATAGGTGGCCAGAATTCAACGTGTGAACGTTTGATTTCTATCCTCTGCCTTTAGATAGCATGACATAGCCGTCTTTAACTCGTTAGCGACAGGTTAGGCCCAACCAAGTTGCTGGCGGCTGATCGTATCATTCCAAATCTTCGTCAGGTGTTTGATAAGGTCTCCTTCAAACCCATATGGTAAACATAATCGGCAGCAATCGTCATTCCGTTAGGCGTGACTGGGCCCTCTGGAATCGTTGTCAGTGTCGACGCCATCAGACTGTGGTGTATCAAATTTAATCGCAAATATGCTGCTGCTCTGATGTGATGTTAATTTGTGATTATTGTTTTTATAATTAGCCGTAACCGCCTGGTTGTATAAAACCGCCAATCTCACGGGATATCAGGCGCGTAAACTCTATCGTCCGGTAGTCTCTGTAAGGTGCACTTACCGCTTGCAGGCCGATGGGTAATCCTTCTCTGGACAGTCCCGTTGGAAATACAGTGCTTGGAAGGTAGGCATTCACCGCCATACCTGCCCAGAATATTTGTTGGAAATAATCCTGTTCTTCATTATCAACTTTTAAAGTACGTTCACTCATCTGACTATGATCATGAGGAAAAGCAGCGGTTGCCATCTGCGGGCAGATCAGAATATCCCATTCTTCAAAGAATGCACTCCACGCATGCCGAAGTTGTTCGCGTTGGGTATTACTTCTCATCCAATCTCGGTGCGACAGGACCACTGATCGCGCAGCTATCGCCGCCATTGAGTTGTCAGAAGAATCAAATTGATCAGCGTTTGCCTGCGCTTCGGCGACAGCACCATCACTCATCGCGCCGGTCATCACCGTATTAAGTAAGGTATGGTAGTTGCCCTGCGCGCGGTAAAGGTCAATATCGGGGCGCGCTAAATCTGAAACTGTGGCACCTAGCCTTGATAGGGTTTCACCCACCATAGTTGCCCGGTCTGCGATCTCGGCGGTAACAGGCGCCATCTCATCAGTAGGCCATATCGCGACACGAAAATCTTTTAGATTTTTTTTGTCAGCGGCGGGAAGCGAGAGCTGCCAACCTACTGCTTCTCGATCTGCTGGTCCTGCCATGATGTTCAAAGCAAGTTCAAGATCTTCAGCAGTTCTTGCAAGGGGTCCACACACTGCCAGATCTGCCTCTGGCATATTGGCAACCAGTTCATGACCTTGCATCGGTACGATTCCGTAGGTCGGTTTGTGACCGAATACGCCGCAGAAGTGGGCTGGGTTACGTATCGAACCACCTATATCAGAACCTGCCTCGAGCCCGGTAAAGCCCGCTGCCAATGCAGCAGCACTACCACCGGATGATCCCCCTGGTGTTTTTGTTGTATCGAAGGGGTTACCTGTGGTTCCGTAGATAGGGTTATAACTCTGAAAGTCCGCAAGCTCGACGGGTACGTTTGTTTTACCAAGAAAGTGTGCCCCATTTTTCCGAAAGCGCTGCACCGCTAAGCCATCAGTCTTGGATACGTTTTCTTTGAATCCCTCGATGCCCCATGTCGTTGGCGTATTCGCCATAACATAAGATTCTTTAATCGTCATGGGAACGCCATGCAGTGGGCCTGGAGGTTGACCGGAGCTACCCTTTGTCGCGCCAAGTACCGCATCGGCTGCAGCTGCTTTTTCCAACGCATCCTCAAAGGTTCGAACGACGACTGCGTTGATTGAGCCATCATACTTTTCAATGCGATCAATGTAGTGTTGGGTGATTTCAACCGAACTGATCTGTTTATCCCGAATCTTGCTGGCTAGTTCTAAAGCTGACAAATATGCAATCGATGACATAACAATTCTCCCTGCAGAAGAATCGACAATAACACCTAATGTGGTGTTATTGTCTAGTTGGAAGGTGGAGAGAGGCGCCCCTTCGAGATGGTTTATGGATCAGAGTAACCATCCTCTAAAACCAGCGCGGACCTGGCCTCGATATTTACAAGTCTAAAGGCCATTGTTCTTCCTGCAAAGCTGCTCGTTAACATTAAAAAAAGCCAGGGAAGGTAAACATGTTTTAGCGTCGCTGGCATCATTCCCATGTTTGGTTTTGACCCTTAGGTATCAATGATGCACCGTCTATTTCACCGGGTGCAGCTCTAGTGCCCGGATACCCCCCAAGCCGATGATCATGGAAACCACGATTTTTCGGCGAACAAACCCGGCGGCAATGGCATTGCCGTTTGCATAGATCACAACGATGAAACCGCGGTCGTGGCCCTTTCCTCCGATCCAGCACCTTCGGAACTTAAGGCAGCATCCTGGCCGTCAGCGAGGATTGCACTGCACTGCCCAACCGCTACTGGCTTTAACATCACTCAAAGAAGGTAAGAACTGCTTTGTTAATAAGTTTTCTGAGCTCTGGGCGTGAGACCTCTCCAGACAATCCAAACCGCTTCGCCAGGTTAGAAAACTGCGGTGCATCCGAGTAGTCAAAGTGCTTGGTGCCTGGCACCAATTGTTTCCGGGCCTGGGGAGAGGCCTTCAAAAACTTGTCGAGTTTTTTGTAATTGATGGGGTCGTCCCATGCGGCCTGCCCAAGATAATAAAATGGTTTCTCCGTGCCAGCGGAAATAACCTCTCGCGGCACGGGAACCATCCAGCCATCCAAGGCCAAAGCTTTGGTCACTCGATCGTCTTTTGTTAACAACATAAGTGCCGTCGCGCCACCAAAAGAATGTCCAAACACGCCGACGGCGTCAGTCTGCAGGTGGGCCCAAATGCTATCGGTCTCGTCACTTCGCCGCTCTATTTCGTTCAGTACAAAGGCAAGATCGGCAACCCGGGTGTGTAATTGGGGTAATCGAAAGGCGAAAAATGCCTCCCCGGTACGGTTTTCTGTATCCGATGATCGGTAATCGGCCTCGGACCCGTCAGCGAAAATCGTCAGGTAAGCATCATAGGCGTGGTCCACACTAATGACTGTGATACCGTGGCTGGCCAGCACTTCTGCCTGTATGGTGTTCTGATTCTTCATACCGCTTAAGCCGTGGGAAAACAGAACGACTGGCGTCTTCTGGTCCTGCGCCAGAAAAGGTGCGTTCAGAACAGCGTTGGTTTGAACCCGCTGTATATGCGCGATCATGAAACGGGGTAGCCCCGACTGATAAGCGATCATATCGAGACGCCGTTCCGGAAAATCCAGGTACGGTTGGCGAGCCTCGTCACTCGTTGCAGCAGCTGGATACCAAACCTGACCCGCTAACTTACGGTGGTCACTCGGGTCATCGGTAAACAGTTCCTCGCGCGACGCATCGACCCACTCAAAAAACTGTGTGCCGACGACGTGGGGCCCAGAAGGCGGTGGCAAGTCATCAAGAGGAAATACTCTCGAAACCAAGGAAGAACAACCCGACGCGAATAACCCCAAAATAACTGCTGAGATTGACTGAAATTTCATAGCTTCCCTGGATTTTACGACCTCGTGCAGTTTCGCACTTTCAAAAAGAAGGCGAAAGATATTGAGTATTGCTAACGTTTCGTGAATACCCCCTCACATTAATCCCTGCGATGAAATCAAGCTCATACCAACAGCTGGAGACACGATGGGTCATATCGGTAAAAATTTCATCCAGCCCTCATAGGTCTCTGTGTTTACATCCTGCCATTCCATGACCGGAGGGTTGAATAAGTCCCTGGAAAACGCTTCAACTATCATTTCAGGGCCGGTGACCAGAACCAGCCTGGCGTTCTGACTGCAGGCGCTAATGAGTGCTTCGGTTTCTGAGGCTTTTCGGGTCAGGTCACAGTAGTCACGGTTGATATTGGCAAGGTAAGTATTCCTCGTCCTGGGGTCGACAAGCCTGATGGCGTAAATTCGGTCTGCCAGACTGTTTCCGCGCCAGCTAACCAGATGAAGGAGCGCCGGGTTAGCACATTCCTCACAATGTACCAGCGCGAGGGTCGGACCCAGCCAGTCATCCATAATAGTATCAAGCGCTAGTTTCCTGCCGTGGTACATCCAGCTATGTTTGCAATCGGCCATAAGTAAGAGCTTAGCACCAACGGAGATGTCAGGTATGTCCACAACCACCGTGTCACTGCGGTATAGTGTCAAGTAGATTCAAAATTTGGTGTTGTAATATAGGCGTGACAAAACGCGTCTGTGAACAATTAGCCTATCAACGAAAAGGAGTGAGCATGAAAATTGGATGCCAGATGGCGTTTAACGAATACACAAGTCCATCTTATATTATTGAGGCTGCCCAGCATGTGGAAGAGGTTGGCTTTTATGGTTTCTGGGTGCCAGAACATGTGATGTTTTTTCCTGAATATGAATCACGTTACCCGTATACAGAAGATGGCAGAATTGCGGGCGAGCCTAGAAGCCTGCTTGATCCGTTCAGTGCACTGACTTTTGTGGCAGCACATACTTCCAGGATAAAGCTCGCCACCGGAATCTGTCTTGTTCCTCAGAGAAACCCTGTTTACACGGCGAAGGTCTGCGCGGATCTGGATTACTTGTCTGGAGGGCGATTTGAACTTGGCGTTGGTATTGGTTGGCTTAAGGAGGAATTTGATGCCCTGGGTGTGCCGTGGGAAGACAGGGCTGGCCGAACGCTCGAGTGCCTTGCTGTGATGAAGACACTCTGGTGTGACGAAGTCTCCAGTTTTGATGGTAAATACTATACCGTACAGGCGTCATACCAGAACCCGAAGCCTGTCCAGCAACCCCATCCGCCTATTATCTTTGGCGGCGAGAGTGATCCTGCCTTGCGGCGAGTTGCTCAGGTTGGGCAGGGCTGGTATGGCTTCAACCTCACGCCGGATTCGTTTGAAGAGAGGCTGGAGTACCTTAATGGCGAATTGGAGAAAAATGGTCGATCGATGTCGGAAATCAAACTTTATGTCAGCCCCCATGCTAGCGTCAGGTCGCTTGACGATATGCGCAGGTTTGAAGCGCTGGGCGTCGAACAGATGATATTGCCAGTCATGGCTGCCAAGATGGATAGCCTTAGAGAACGTGCCCAAAAGGCCATGACCCGCGTCTTTGGCTAAATTTTTAAGGGTACGGAGGGGATTAGATGGAACAGAATGCTTTAATTCCCTCTTTCCTCTTTAAATTAAGGGGTCTATTGGGCTAATTCCTTGAAACAGAAGGGCCTTCAGGTTTACCCTTGATCCCTTTGCAATTTATCATTGAGGTAAAGAATGTCTGAACAAGCGAAGGACAAGGGGCCGCTGCCAGTTGTACCCTGGCTGAAAGGTGCCGGTACAAATGACCCGTACCTGGAAGGTCAAAAATGTGGGTGTGGAGCCATTTTTCTTGGCGAAAGGAACAACTGCTCAAGTTGTGGTGCCCGCGATCAGTTAAAACCGACCCGGCTGTCCAATAAAGGCAAACTGTATGTCTACAGTATTGTTCATCGTAGCTTTCCGGGCATTGAGGTTCCTTACATATCCGCGATTGTTGATCTTGATGGTGGCGGTACAGTTAAGGGCAACCTGATCAATGTTGAACCGGATCCAGCGAAGATCCAGTTCGACATGCCAGTTGATGTCGTGTTCGATGACGCCCTGGGGCGGAAGGACAAAGACGGCAACAGCTACATTAGTTACTTTTTTCAACCAGCAGCTTGAGCGCAACAATTAATCGAGGAGAGACTTATGAGTGATGTATATGTAATGGGTATCGACATGATCAAGTTTGGTCGATTTCCCGATCAAACAGTTCCGCAGTTGGGTGCGACCGCTGCATTAATGGCACTGGACGACGCAGGATTAACCATCCAGGACATGCAGGCGATGTATTGCGGCAATTTGGGCCAGGCTAGTGCGATGGTAGGGCAGCGAATCCTTCAGGAAATTGGCCAGACAGGTATTGGTGTTGTGAACTGCGCAAATGCCTGTGCAACTGGTGCGACAGCATTCAGGGAAGCATGGATGTCTATCAAGGCGGGCGTCAATGATGTTGTTCTGGCGGTTGGCGTTGAGCAAATGGGCAAAGGATTACTGGGGGGCGGTGGTGGTGCCGCAGGTATCCCAAAGGAAGGTTTGCTTGGTTCCGGCACAATGCCTGCGGTGTTCGCCGAGGCGGGCATGGAACATTCGCGCAATTATGGAACGACCTTTGAGCAATTCGCTAAAGTGTCAGTGAAGAACCATCATCATTCGACGTTAAACCCAAAGGCGATGTACCAGATAGAGACGCCTCTTGAAACAGTCATGAACGCAGAAATGATTTCATACCCAAATACCAAACTGATGTGTTCAGTCAATGTGGATGGTGCTGCAGCAGCAGTGCTGGTTTCTGAAAAGAAAGCTAAAGAGTTGGGTATGGCTCGTGCCGTCAGGGTTAAGGCTTCCATTCTGACCAGCGACCCTTATTCCGATCGTGATCTGGTGATGCCTGATGTAAATGCAGTGACCCGACGTGCTGTAAAAGAAGCCTATGAAATGGCAGGTATCGGTCCGGATGATATTAGCCTTGTTGAACTACATGACTGCTTTGCGACTGCTGAGATTCTTCATTACGAGAACCTGGGGCTTTGTAAAGATGGTGAAGCAGGCCGAATGATAGATGAAGGCGAAGTCGCGCTTGGTGGAAGGATTCCGGTGAACGTATCCGGAGGATTGCTCTCGAAAGGGCACCCCCTTGGTGCAACCGGCATTGCGAATATCTATGAGGTCAGCACGCACCTTCGTGGTGAAGCCGATAAGCGCCAGGTAGAAGGCGCCCGGTTTGGCATGACTCATGTGATCGGCCTGGGCAGTGCCTGTGGTATTCACATACTGGAAAAAGTCGCCTGACAAATAACCGCAGGCGGAAACAATTGAGCCGGGCAATGCCCGGCTCTTTTTTTACTGTAGTTATAGCAGAGGAACAATGGCTTCATGAAAGTCGGAGTAGTTAGTGATACACATAATAATCTTAAGAACTGTAAAGCGCCTGCGGCGGGACTGTAAAGCGCCTGCGGCGGGACTGTAAAGCGCCTGCGGCGGGTCACGAGTTGAGGGCCTTATGAAAGTCGGAGTGGTTAGTGATACACATAATAATCTTAAGAACTGTAATAAGATTGTAGAGCTGTTCAATGAAGCTGGGGTTGACCGTGTTATTCACACGGGCGACATCACGCAGGCGAAAACCCTGGAAGTATTCACTGGGCTCAATGCGCCTCTATGGGGAGTATTTGGCAACAATGATATTGGTGAGCGGGACTCGCTGACGAACGCGGTTAATCAGTTTGGCTTTGAGTTTATCGAGCCGCCACTGACGTTGCTCTGGTTGGAAAAGAAAATGGTTGTGGTTCATGATCCGCTCGAGCTTTCGATGGTGAATCCAGGTGACTACGACATCATCCTGCACGGCCATACCCACCGCGAGACGATTGAGTATCATGGTGATCAGCTCACCTTTAATCCCGGTGAGTGTGCCGGTCACATGGCCGGGTATAATGCGATCGGGGTTCTGGACTTGCAGGAACTCAAGGTGGAAATACTTAAATTCTAGGAGCAGTTAGTTGATCACACGATTCACCTTCACTGTCCTTCATTTCCTGTTTGCCGCATCAGCCTTCTCTGCTAGCCCCAATATCCTGATTATCTACGTGGACGACCTCGGTTATGGCGATACCGCTGTCTATGGGCATCCACTTGTTAAAACACCAAATATTGATCAGTTGGCAAAGGAGGGTGTTCGCTTTACCCAGTTCTACGCACCCTCAGCGTTGTGTTCTCCATCACGCGCAGGGCTGTTAACAGGAAGGACTCCGTATCGAACGGGTGTGAAATCGTGGATACCCGATAATTCCGATGTTTCTCTTGACCGAGACGAGTTTACGATCGCACAACTGGTCAAACCCCTGGGGTACCGAACTGCAGTGATCGGTAAATGGCACCTGAACGGTGGATTGCATCTGGAAGATATGCCACAGCCTCGAGATTTCGGGTTTGACTATCAGTACGGCCTGGCGGCCTGGGTCAAGAATGAAAAAGCTGAAAAGGCTAAGAGCGGGAAGTTGTATCCAGACAATATGTATCGAAATAACGAGCCTGTAGGCCAAACCAACAAGTTCTCAGCGGAACTGATCACCGATGAAGCCATCGAGTGGCTGTCCAGTGCTCATGATGAGCCATTTTTTCTACTACTGACCTACAGTGAAGTGCACACGCCGGTTGCTTCGCCCGAAAAATACCTTGTTCAATACGATCAGTTTCTAACTGATGAGTCGAGGGGAGACCCCTGGCGTTATTACATGGACTGGGCGGACAGGCCCAACCGGGGCAAAGGTGAATACTATGCAAATATTTCCTACATGGATGCCCAGATGGGTCGAGTGCTGGAATTATTGCGCCAGTCCGGCAGGCTGGATGACACGTTGGTTATATTTAGTAGCGATAATGGGCCGGTGACCAGTGACCCGCAGGAAGCCTGGGAACTCAACATGGCGGGTGAGACGGGAGGTTTCAGAGGTCGGAAGCGATACCTGTTTGAAGGTGGTCTTCGGGTTCCGGGCATATTTCGCTGGCCTGGCAGGTTGGCCAGCGGGGTGTTGGTAGACACACCGGTAACCGCACTCGATATTCTCCCGACAATTGCTGATTACCTTGAGTTGGTGCTTCCCGAGGGTAGGGCGGTAGACGGGCAATCTATCACCGGTTTGCTTGACGAAGACGAAGCGACGTCCCTGGAACGAAGCAGCATTTTTTACTGGTCTATCCCGACACCGGATGGGATGGAATATGCTGTACGGGAAGGCTGGTGGAAAATGATTCTTGACCCCAACGGTCAGCCGCAATACCTGTTCAACTTGTTACACGATCGTTATGAGGTTCATAACCTGATTCAAGGTGAGCCTGAACGGGTAAAAACGTTAAGGCAGAAATTCGACATCTACCGTGCCAGTGTGGAAGGTTAAACGGTCAGTGATTGAGAGTTAGTCCCATTAATTGTCCTCAGCTGGCAATATGGGCTGCGGGCAGTGTTGCCCGCGACGGACGAACCAGATAACAAAATACACAAACGGTGTATCGATCAACGCGATGACTATCTTAAGGGTATAGGTAGCAAGGATCAGTTGTATTAACTGCGCTGTAGGAATGATGCCAAAAAAGGCTATCCCATAGAAGATCGCAGTATCCAGCAATTGGCTGGCAACGGTTGAGCCGTTGTTCCTTAACCACAGCTTGGCCTCACCGGTCCGGGCTTTGATGCGGTGAAAAGCCCAAACATCAAAAGTCTGGCTCACCATGTAACTCAGTAGAGATGCGACAGTCACTCTTCCGGCAAAACTCATCACGGACTCGAAGGACAACTGGTTCGTATAGAGTTGGCTCGGCTCCCAGTAAATACTGAACTGTGTGGCGAGCAGTACGATTGGATAGCACAGGGCCGTTCCAACCACGGCGGCATGAGCGAATTTTTTGCCGTAAAGTTCGGACATGACATCTGTCAGCAGGAAAGTGCTGGAGTAGATGAGAATCGAACCTGAAATCGAGATGATGCCTAACGCAGGTACATGGATATCGCCGAGTTTTTCTGAGATAAAAATGCTGGTTACCACGGAACCTGCCAGAAGGGGTGGCAAGATGTTGGGTCCGAGATATCGTGCGCAGCAACAAAGTGCTGTGGCACTGACAACAGTAAGAAGAAGGGCGGATAGTTCGTACAAAAAAATCTCGAAACCGGTGCCAGTCTTTGAGTGTAAACTATCCTTATGCCAACAAGCCAACTGACACAAAGCAAGTCAAACCTGCGTCCCATAAGTACGCTAAATCTTTTATCCAATCGGGAAATTCAAGGCCTGATGTCATCCAAGGAGGAAGTGCGAACGTTATTTCGTGAATGCGCACTCGCAATCCTGAATACCGGCAATAACGAGGACGATGTGAACCGGTTGCTCGCGCAGCATGCCGATTTTGAGATTGAAGTCGTTCCTGAGGCACGGGGTCCGCGAATAGCCGTGCTTAACGCCCCAGGGTCCGCGTTTGTCGACGGCAGTATGATCCGAGGTATTCAGGACCACTTGTTTTCAGTGCTTCGAGATGTGGTTTATGTCAACCATATCCTGTCCCGCGATGGCTTGTATGATCTAGAGACCAGTGCGGGTATTACGGAGGTCGTCTTTAGTATTCTTCGTAACGCGAATATCGTTCAGCCGAAGTTTCGTCCAGATTTAGTGGTGTGCTGGGGTGGGCATTCCATTGATCGAGTGGAGTACGACTATACAAAAGAGGTAGGTTACCAGCTAGGGTTGCGTGGGCTAAATATTGCGACCGGTTGCGGGCCTGGTGCCATGAAGGGGCCGATGAAAGGGGCTGCCATTGGTCATGCCAAACAACAGATAGACCGAAGGCGATACATTGGTATCACAGAGCCCGGGATTATCGCTGCTGAGGCGCCCAATCCCATCGTCAATGAACTCGTGATCCTGCCGGATATAGAAAAACGTCTTGAAGCTTTTGTCAGGTTAGCTCACAGTATCGTAGTATTTCCCGGTGGTGCCGGCACCGCAGAAGAGGTTCTTTACCTGTTAAGTGTCCTAATGAATGAGCACAATCGGGATCTACCCTATTCGTTTATCCTAACTGCGCCGGTAGAAAAGAAAGATTACTTCGACTCCCTTGATCGATTCATTCGTGCAACGTTAGGCGAGGAAGCGACGGCACACTACCAGATTATTGTTGGTGACCCCGAACGAGTCGCCCAGACGGCCAAGCGTGGCGTAGAGCGCGTACGTAAGCACCGGATGAAAACCCAGGATGCCTATGGGTTTAATTGGGATCTGACTATTGATCATGGGTCGCAGCAGCCTTTTATTCCAACTCATGAAAACATGGCTGCGCTTAATCTCACTAAGGACCAGCCCGCATATCAGCTTGCTTCCGAGCTGCGTTGCGCATTTTCAGGGATTGTTTCAGGAAATGTTAAGGCCAGTGGTATACAACTTATCAAGCAGCATGGGCCATACAGATTAAATGGTGATGCCATGCTGATGGCAGAACTTGATCTTCTGCTAAAAGAGTTCATCAGCCAGAAACGAATGAAGATCAACGTTGAGGATTATCAGCCCTGCTGGGTATTGGATCAGGAATAGGCGAGAGGCTAAAAGTGTTTGAGAAAAAGATGAAGTTCTTGGTGCTGTCACTCTTGGTGTTGCCGTTGTTAACCGTCGCTGAGCCGATTCCCATTAAAGTGGTGGTCGTTTCTATGTTTGAGTATGGGGAAGTAACAGGTGACCGACCTGGCGAGTTCCAATTTTGGGTTGAGAGATTGCCGATGGAAAAGCGCCTTCCGTTTCCTGCAGGAGAGTTTGATCTTCGGCTCAGTGAACACGGCGTTCTGGGTATATGTACTGGCGGAGGTATTGCCAATGCAACGGCGTCTGTGATGGCGCTGGGGTTGGATGACTGATTTGATTTATCAAACGCCTACTGGTTAGTCGCAGGTATCGCCGGTGGCGACCCGGAGGATTTATCGTTGGGTTCCGCCGCCTGGGCAAAATTTGTTATCGATGGAGATCTCATGGTTGAGATTGACGCGAGGGAAATCCCGGAAGATTGGCCTTACGGCATCATCCCTTTGGGGGGGGCAGAAGCCGGCAAAGGTGGACGCCGATCTCTCGTCAGGCTGGACCGTGGACACAATTAAATTTGCGCTTAATGATGCGCTCGTGAATTGGGCTTATCGGCTGACGAAGGATGTTGAAATACCCGCAAGCGACAGTGTGTCGCGATTTCAAGCGCAGTTCACTGACCATCCAAAGACAAGGAAACCACCGTTTGTGACGATTGGCGACACCTTGTCCGCGAGCACTTATTGGCATGGCCATTCGTTAAATGATTGGGCAAATGACTGGGTGAAACTTTACTCATCACAGCAGGGTAATTTTATGACCAGTAACATGGAGGATAGCGGGACGATGACCGCGCTTCACAGGCTGGCCCGCGTCAACAAGGTCGACGCGAATAGAGTTCTGGTACTGAGAACCGCAAGCAATTTCACGGTGCCGCCACCGGGCAGGACAGCCGCTTGGAGCGCTACGGCAGAGTATCCCGATAAGGGGCGAGCCTCGCTGGAAGCGGCCTACCGGGTCGGTAGCGTGGTTGTTAAGACGTTAGTGGCTAACTGGGATCAATATAAAAACGAATTACCGCAATAGGCGCTAGCCCGCTATTGCTAACGCTGCCTTTCGCTGGTCATTCATCACCTGAGCAAGGTCAATATCTATGAGTTGGTGTTCTTTCACGCGCCAATTGCCGGCTACCATGACAGCTTCTGCACGGTGTGCGCCGCACAATACCAGCGCAGCGATTGGGTCGCCTGCGCCCGTAAACCTCAGTTCTTCCAGATTGAACAAGGTGATATCTGCCTGTTTCCCAACCGCTATTTCACCGATGTCCTGTCGATGGAATAACGCCGCGCCGCCGGTTGTGCCCAAATGCAAAGCATCTTCGTGGCTGACGTTTACCGAGCCATACTTCAATCTTTGGATCAGAAAAGCCTGCCTGATTTCCTGAATCAAGTTCGAAGCATCATTGGATGCCGAGCCGTCTACACCGACTCCTACCGCACATCCTGCCGTGATGAGCTCTTTCACGGGGCTGATGCCCGATGCCAGAATCATATTGGAGGAGGGGCAGTGCGAAATAGCAACGCCGGCGCTTCCTAGTTTGTTTATTTCCTGACTGTCAAAATGAATGCCATGTGCCAGCCAGACATCGTTGGCCAGCCAGCCGACCTGCTCAAGATAGTCTACTGGCCTGACGCCGAATTTCTCGAGACAAAACTCATTTTCATCCATCGTCTCGGCGAGGTGAGTGTGTAACAAGACCCCCTGTTCTCGAGCCAAGATGGCGCTGTCTCTCATCAGCTCTGTCGTGACGGAAAATGGAGAGCAGGGCGCCAGCGCGATTTGTAGCATTGCCCCTTCGTTTGTTTGATGGAATTGGCTGATTAGGCGCTCGCTATCTTTGAGTATCTCATCCGCGGTCTGGACAACATCATCTGGCGGAAGACCGCCGTCGGACTGCCCGAGGCTCATGGAGCCCCGTGTAAGAATGGCACGTATCCCTAATCTTTCAGTAACCTCGGCCTGAATGTCGATACCGCTTAGCGTCTTGTCTGAAAAGACATAATGATGATCGGTGGTGGTGGTGCACCCTGATAACAACAGTTCGCAAACAGCTGTCGTTGTCGAGGCTCGGATGGCGGCCTCATCTAGATTAGCCCAGACCGGGTAAAGGGTGACCAGCCAGTCAAAAAGTTCTTTGTTCAATGCCGCCGGCAACGCCCTGGTGAGTGTCTGGTAGAAGTGATGGTGACAATTCACCAGACCGGGCAGCAGGACACATTTCCCAGCGTCGTAGATTTCATCAACCGGAGACGTGGGTTCGCCGTTGACGAGTTCGGTAATAACATTGCCCTCGACAACAATGCCATTAGTTGCCGTTGCTTGGTTGCCTGTCCAGGTCGCGGCTGGGTTTTTGATCCATGTTTTCATTAATTGCCCGTTG
>JABJED010000049.1 GCA_018665025.1 Gammaproteobacteria bacterium | reverse complement strand
GCGCCTGACCGACCCCACCGCATGAACCATCAACTCACCCTGAGGATAATGTCGAACAAGTTTTGCCTCTACTTCCACTCCAGGCAATGCATGTCTATCGACACTGAATTGCGCTATCTCCTCTTGGGTGAGCTTGAATAGTAAGGGCACAGGTTCAAAGGGTCGGCGGCGGCGTTCAACCCGACTTCTAAAACCTGTAATGTCTTCATCGGTCAGCCTTAGAGTCAAACCAAGATGGGCCAGTGTTTGATCGAGATCAGCCACGCGTTCCGGTGTAATCGTGAGGTTAAATGACGGTAAATTGTTTGCCAGTAACTCACCGTTGCGATCATAAATAAGCCCCCTGACCGGTGGCAGCGGTTGAACCTGAATGCGGTTTTTATCGGATAAAGTTGCATAAATATCGTACTGGACAATCTGCAAATAGAAAAAACGCGCAACCAGTAACAACGTGAGGACGAGTAGCACACCAAAGCACGCAACAATCCGCTCAAAGAAGATTCTGCTTTCCCAGCTGTGATCTTTTAGTGCAAGAGGTTCAACCATAACCAATCATTTGTGATACGGGTGATTTGCATTCAACATGAGCGCTCGATAAATCTGTTCTGCAAGAAGCACTCTAACCAGAAAATGCGGGAAGGTTAAGTTCGACAGCGACCAGATTTCATCGGCCCTGTTAACAATGACATCCGACAGACCATCAGGCCCTCCAATCACAAACTGGAAGTGATTAGTTTGCTGGCTCCAGACCTCTACTTTTCCCGCGAGTTGTTCTGTACTCCAGATTTTGCCACGACTATCCATCGCAATTACTCGCGCACCGGGATTGAGGTGACTGTCAAGGAGACTAGCCTCTTCTTCCTGGTGAACAGCGATAGACTTTTTTTTCTTTCTATCAGACGTCTTGATTTCCAGTATTTGGAAGCGACAATCGCGTTTCATTCGCAGACTGTATTGTTCAATACCCTGCACCACCCAAGGGGGTGGCCGCGTACCAACGGCAACTAAATCGACTTTTAACAATGTAAAACCCGGACCCGGCACAGGGATTCGCTAATCAATCGATTCGCCTTCTTTGCTCGGCCCCATACTCCACAAGCGCTCAAGATCGTATAACTCCCTGACAGCTGGCAGCATCACATGAACAATCACATCTGTCAGGTCGAGCAACACCCATTCGCCGGCATCCAGACCTTCCATGCCCACAACGTTAGCACCCTGCGCCTTCGCTTTCACGAGCACACTGTTAATGAGCGCCTTTACCTGCCTGCCAGTCCCGCCACTGGCGACCACCATGTAATCCGCAATGTCCGTCTGGCTTCTGACGTCCATGGTGACAATCTCGAGGCCTTTGATGTCTTCGAGGGCCTCTACAACCAGGTCCCTTAGTGCTTCACTATTCATTCGTGCTCCATTCATTTGCCAAGCATCTTGTTCTCTGAAGATGCACCGGTATATAAATTGTGTTGCCTTATGTAGTTCATGACGAGCGGATTCACATTCCCTTCAACCGAACTACCCTTGGCTATTGCCTCCCTCAGTCCACTCGCAGAGACGTCTATCTGGTCGAGGGACAGAAAGCAGACTTTGCCGGAGGAACTATTCATCATTTCTTGCGGATCCTGGACTTGCCTGGTTTTAAGCCACTCGCGTAAAACACCCGGAGAGACCTGGTCCGTTCCCGGTCGCTCAAGTATCAACAGATGAGCCAGGTCGGTTAGCACCTCCCACCGGTGCCAACTAGAGAGCGTCACCCAGGAGTCTCGACCCATCAGGAACAGCAATCGCCCCGATTCACCTACTCTCTGACGATAGCCAAGCAGTGTATCAACGGTATAAGAGGTACCCTCTCGTCTCAGCTCGCAATCGTCAACAAAAATTCGATCCTGGTTAGCAACCGCCAGCTGAAGCATCTTTAACCTGGCTTCAGGTGATGCGGCAGGCACTGGCCGATGCGCAGGGATCTGACATGGCACCAGATATACATCCACATCACCCAGCAAACGCGCGACGGCGCAGACGGACTCAATGTGTCCCCTGTGGACCGGATCAAAAGTACCCCCAAAAACGAGGGTGCTATTCATACCTGAATTTCAAATCTAGGTTCATTGGCGAATTTGGCCATCGCCGAAAACGACATACTTTTGAGAGGTAAGTCCTTCAAGCCCCACTGGTCCCCGCGCATGAAGCTTGTCCGTAGATATCCCGACTTCTGCTCCGAGGCCATACTCAAAACCATCCGAGAAGCGGGTCGATGCATTCACCATCACCGAGCTGGAATCTACTTCCCGAAGGAACTGTCGGGCGGTCGTATAGTTTTCAGTCACGATGGAATCAGTGTGTTTGGATCCATAGTGATTAATATGCGCTACCGCCTCTTCGACGCTATCCAGTGTGCGAATGGATAAGATGGGTGCCAGGTATTCTTCATGCCAGTCAGACTCCCTGGCAGGACTAATCTGCACCTCCGTGCCTACAATGCTGATTGTTTTTTCACAACCGCGCAGTTCCACACCATGATCCTGGTAGCCAGCCACAAGCCTGGGCAGAATATCACCTGCCACATCAGCAGATACCAGGAGCGTTTCCATCGCATTGCAGACGGCGTACCTTTGGGTTTTGGCATTGATCGCGATGGCGTAGGCTTTTTCCATGTCTGCATCCTTGTCGATGTAAACATGACAAATACCATCCAGGTGCTTTATCACCGGTATCGTCGCCTCGCTGGTAATTCGCCCGACCAGACTATTGCCTCCTCTGGGAACAATGACATCAACAAACTCATTCATCGTAATGAGTTCGCCGACGTATTTTCGATCCGTATCTTTAACCACCTGCACAACCGCCGTAGGCAGTCCAACTTTTTCCAGTCCAAGCTCAATACATCCCGCAAGGCCAAGGTTGGAGTGGATGGACTCTGAGCCCCCTCGCAAAATAGCAGCGTTACCCGATTTAAGGCACAAACTCGCCGCATCAATCGTCACATTCGGTCTCGACTCAAAAATGATGCCAATCACACCGAGGGGAGTTCGCATTTTGCCGATTTGAAGGCCATTGGGCTGGTACGACATATCCGTGATTTCACCGACTGGATCATTCAACGCCGCAACCTGCCTGAGACCTGCAACCATTGTTTCAAAACGCTCGTCGGTGAAAGTCAGCCGATCCAGCATTGGCTCGCTGAGGCCATTCTTTCGGCCTGATTCAAGGTCCTGCTCATTGGCAGACATGAGCGCACTGCGGTTGGCCAGGATAGCTTCCCCAATCGCCAGCAGCGCCCGGTTTTTTGTTTCTGTAGATGCACGACAGATTTCCACAGATGCTTTCCGCGCCTCGACACCTACGTTGCGCATGTACTCTGACTGACCCATCACTTAAAATTCTCGAGAAAACGCGGATTATACCCTGCTTCTCTCATGATAGTGTCAGCCACTTTTTTTGACCGTGAACCCCTCGGACGCGCCCAGTCATTGATTGGAGAGTTCCTTCGGCGTCGAATTAACCACTCGGCTCACGGGGATATCTGGCGGTCCGCTAAAATCACTGAAACAGAGGTCTACTACCAGGCACAACGAGGAAGTCATTCATCCCCTGGGTTCACCGAGAACCCCACGTCGGGCGAACACACCATCACTAATTGTTAGTAAGGTATTTTACGAAGGCTTGCCCAGGGGTTCGCTGGATTTCTGCATTCGTTCGACCAATTTGTCGAGTTCACCAAGACGCACCAGTGGGTCTTTCATTTCAAGCATTCGTTGCTTGAAATGGTTAGGGCAAGGTAAAAGTTCCGTGAGTCTTGCGCCGACTTCAACCGCTTGACCAAGATCACAATCCAGGCCAAGTCTTTGCACCGCTTCATGGACCATCAACGACTCGAGCAGCCCAGAAAGGTGTTGCCTTTCTTCCGGAACGGCAACTTCGGGTTCAACGGCCAGAAACTCAACATTTGCCATCATCAACCGGTCAGGTTGTTCGTACTGGTCACGAATAACGAACTTTCGATCACCTTCAACGACAATACTCAGCATCCCGTTTGAAGACTGATCGAAATCAACAATCGTACAGTAAGTGCCACAATGGGATATTTCCGGAAGCTGCTCATCCGGGCTAGCCAGGATCCGGTCACCATCGGTAATCATGACAATGCCGAAACCAGTCTGTTCGCGAAGGCCCTTCTTAACCATATCAAGATAGCGAGCTTCAAAGATCTGCAACGACAGTTTACCACCGGGAAACAGCACCAGCGGCAAGGGAAATAAAGGAACTTCTTTCATCGCTGTATTCTACCCGATTAGCACTTTATCAATAGTGTCTTTAAACTCCCTGCTTCGAATAACCCCACAGGTTTCACCTTGGATCCAGTACATGCCCTAGCACTAGCGCTGATACAGGGGATAACCGAGTTTTTGCCCATTTCAAGCTCTGCTCACTTGATCCTTCCCGGAAAATTGCTAGGTTGGCCGGACCAGGGGCTTGCTTTTGATACGGCGGTTCACCTGGGATCACTGACAGCCGTCGTTGTTTATTTCCGCCACGAACTCCATCGCCTGTCCGCCGCGGTCCTATTGCATATTCAGAGTCGCCAACCTAGTGCTGATAGTCACTTTGCCTTCAATCTTATGCTCGCCAGCCTACCGATCATCCCGGTGGGGTATTTCACTAGATTTATGGTCGAAGCGGAACTTCGAGGGATAGAGGTGATAGCTTTTACCACGATCGTTTTTGGTATCGCTCTGTGGCTCGCGGATTATATGAGAGGCGATACAGCAAAACCCTTAACCCCTGCTCGATCAATCGCCATTGGGTTGGCGCAGTGCCTTGCCCTGATTCCTGGCACCTCACGCAGTGGAGTCACTATTACGATGGCACTATTACTGGGTCAATCCCGTGAGCATGCTGCCAGAATTTCATTCTTGATCGCCATTCCGGCCATCGCCGGAGCCGCTGCAATAAAATTCTGGGACCTCCTGCACACACCAATCACACCGGACTGGTTTACGCTTGGTACCGCCACTGTTGTAGCAGGGCTCTCTGCTTACTTTTGTATCGTGATCCTGTTGAGTATCGTAAACAAAATGGGCTACCTACCATTTGTTATCTACAGGCTTGGCCTGGGCGGCCTACTGCTCTGGATGATTTACTAGGGAGCCCGCTTGAAGAAGCTCTTTGTTTGGGCAGAGCGAACGCGCCTGCAGAAGAATCACCAATAGACTTTAACTTCGTGATTCTTCCGCAAAGGTCCAAGGCCGGGCTGGTCGACAAACTAATGTGACATTCCGACCTTTATCATGGATTACCTAGAACGGAATATCATCGTCGAAATCATCAGATGGTGGTGGACCGAAGTCATCTCCAGCCGGCGAACTCCCGCCGCCACCCTGGCTGCCACCTGATCCACCAGAAAAAGATCCGCCACCACCACCCTGGCTGCCACCTGATCCACCGGAGGAAGATCCGCCACCGCCCATTTCGCCGCGACTGTCCAGCATCTGCATCTCGCTGGCAACGACCTCTGTGGTGTAATGTTTCTGGCCGTCCTTCTCCCAATCCCGGGTTCGAAGTTCGCCTTCAATGTAAACTTTAGAACCTCGCTTCAGGTACTCCCCTGCGATTTCCGCCAGCTTGTTAAAAAAGACAATCCGATGCCATTCTGTGCGCTCCTTTTGCTCACCGGAATCCCTGTCTTTCCATCCCTTTGACGTCGCAATAGATACATTCGTGACCGCCCCGCCACTTGGCATGTACCGCGTTTCTGGATCCCTTCCCAGATTACCGACCAGGATTACCTTATTTATTCCGCGAGCCATCTTATTCTCCTATTCCTCTCAGGTTGTCACCAACCATCTGTATTTAATATGCCACCAGGCAATAATAACTCTTCTACAGCCCTTTGGCACAATTCTGGAACAGATAAGTCGATTCAATCAGTAAAAAAGCCGATGGGCAGAGCTCAGAAATTAACGAACTTTTTTGCTTGATGTGCCGCAAACTTATAACATCACTGCCCGGCCCGATACCGGCTGGCTTTCAGACTGAGTGTCAACGTTCATCGAAACTTCCGACCCGTCATCAGCGGAGCGGATCACCGGGTAACGCATACCACTGATAGCAGAATTCACTGAAATCGCACGTCGATTTCATCGATTACCAAAGCCGAGGTTAGGCCTTTGATCACTTTACAAGGTACCCCTTCCTGATGGATACAATTTCAATCCATGGTGCCAAGACACATAACCTAAAAAATATCAGCCTCGACATCCCAAGGGACAAACTGGTTGTTGTCACTGGACTATCCGGTTCCGGTAAATCCTCCCTGGCTTTCGATACGCTCTACGCTGAAGGCCAAAGGCGATATGTCGAATCCCTGTCGGCTTACGCCAGGCAATTTCTATCGCTGATGGAAAAACCTGATATCGAGCACATTGAGGGTTTGTCACCTGCCATCTCCATTGAGCAGAAGTCAACGAGTCACAATCCGCGCTCAACCGTGGGTACGATCACTGAAATCTACGACTACCTCAGATTGCTGTTCGCAAGAGTAGGTGAACCACACTGTCCTACTCATGGCATAAAATTACAATCGCAGTCGATCAGCCAGATGGTCGATCAGGTAATGGGTTTATCTGAAGACACTCGAGTCAATCTGCTTGCACCGATCATTCGGGAACGCAAGGGTGAGCACCTGCATCTGTTCAAACAACTAGCTTCACAGGGTTTCGTGCGGGCTCGCATCGACGGCATCATTACTGATCTTGATACCACACCCGACCTCGACAAAAACAAAAAGCACACCATCGAGGTTGTCATCGACAGGTTCCGAATTCGCCCGGACCTGATGACTCGTCTCGCGGACTCTTTTGAAACAGCAGTACAGGTCGCAGATGGTATCGCCGCTATCAGTTTCCCAGACGATAAAACAGAAGACCTGTTGTTCTCATCGCGGTTTGCATGCCCCCAGTGTGGCCACTCGATTCAGGAACTTGAACCACGATTCTTCTCCTTTAACAATCCTGCTGGCGCGTGCCAGGGTTGTGATGGGCTGGGCTTGCGCGAGTTTTTTGATCCGGACTCAGTGGTACAGGACCGGGAACTGTCTCTGGCAGAAGGTGCAATCCACGGCTGGGACAGGAGGAATATCTACTATTTCCAAATGCTTGGATCAATTTCAGAACACTATGGTTTCAACCTTGCGACACCATTCAAGGAACTTTCGAACAAGCACCAGGAAATCGTTCTTCGCGGAAGTGGTACCGAAGAGATTCAGTTTCGTTACGTCAACGATCGCGGAGACGAATATACCCGTGGCCACGCCTTCGAAGGGATCATCCCCAATATGGAGCGCCGTTATCGTGAAACCGATTCCCAGATGGTCAGGGAAAATCTTTCCAAGTTTCTTAGTACGCAAAACTGTCCTGAATGTCACGGCGCACGTTTAAATGCAGACGCCCGCTCGGTAACGATCAACGAGAAGTCACTCACTGACATTACTTCACAATCAGTTAATGACGCTTTTGATTACCTCTCTGACCTGGAACTCACAGGGCAGCGTGCCCAGATCGCAGAAAAGATCCTGAAAGAGGTTCAGGCAAGGCTCGGCTTTCTGATCGATGTTGGTCTCGACTATCTGACGCTATCGCGCAGCGCAGATACCCTGTCCGGCGGTGAAGCGCAAAGAATCAGGCTTGCAAGCCAGATCGGCGCGGGGCTCGTTGGGGTCATGTACATTCTGGATGAACCTTCAATCGGGTTGCACCAGAGAGACAACCAAAGACTTCTCGGTACGCTGACTCGGCTGCGAGACCTGGGCAATACTGTCATTATTGTTGAACATGACGAAGAAGCCATCCGCCACGCAGATTTTGTGATCGACATTGGCCCTGGCGCAGGGGTCCATGGTGGCGAGGTTGTCGCAAGCGGCACCCTGAACGATATCCTGAAAGAAGAAAGATCGATTACAGGGCAGTTCCTCAGTGGCAAGCGAAAGATCGAGGTGCCAAAAGAACGTCACATCTATAACCCGGATGCTGTGCTAACGCTTCGTTCGGCATCGGGTAACAACCTGAGGGACGTTGACCTAAATATTCCCATCGGCCTGATGACCTGTGTCACAGGAGTATCAGGTTCGGGAAAGTCCACCCTGATTAATCAGACTCTGTACCCGATTGCAGCAAAAGAACTCAATGGCGCCACCAACCCACAGGTTGCACCCTATGATGAAATAGTCGGCATGGATCAGCTAGACAAGGTCGTGGACATCGACCAGAGTCCTATCGGCCGTACTCCTCGATCCAATCCAGCGACTTACACACAGATTTTTACGCCCATCAGGGAACTGTTTGCCGCGACACAAGAGGCTCGGTCAAGGGGATATAAACCCGGCAGATTCAGCTTCAACGTGAAAGGTGGCAGATGCGAGGCATGCCAGGGCGATGGACTGATTAAAGTTGAAATGCATTTCCTGCCTGATGTCTATGTCACCTGCGATGAATGCAAGGCTAAACGATATAACCGCGAGACTCTGGAGATCCTCTACAAGGGCAAGAATATTCACCAGGTTCTTGAGTTAACGGTTGAAGACGCGCACACGTTCCTGGGTGCAGTCCCGATGATCGAACGACGCCTGCAGACCCTACTCGACGTGGGTCTTGGCTACATCAAGCTTGGACAAAGTGCGACGACACTTTCCGGTGGTGAGGCACAGAGAGTGAAGCTTGCCCGTGAACTCTCCAAAAGAGATACCGGCAAAACCCTGTATATTCTGGATGAGCCAACAACAGGATTACACTTCCATGATATCGAGCAATTGCTCGAAGTCATTCACCGACTTAGGGATCATGGAAATACAATCGTTGTGATCGAACACAACCTGGACGTTATCAAAACTGCAGACTGGGTTGTTGACCTTGGTCCCGAAGGCGGCTCGGGTGGTGGTGAGATTATTGCGACCGGTACGCCGGAAGAAATCTCCCGGATGGAACATTCGTTTACCGGGCAGTTCCTGAAGCAGTTCCTGAAGCAGTCTCTGAAATAGTCAGGCAATCTTTGATTAAGAGCTTCCCTGACTATAAGCCTTTTGTACGGCTTCTGTCGCCACACCCTTGTTGATGTGGGCGTTACAGCCAGACAATACACTTTCAAGCGCGTTAACACAGAAAAGGACATTCCTGGGATTACTCGCGTAACCCATCAGACCAATACGCCATACTTTTCCAGCAAGCACGCCCAGACCAGGGCCTATCTCAAGGTTATAATGGTTCAACAGCTGTTTACGAACTGAAGCTTCATCCACCCCATCTGGAATAGTGACTGTATTCAATTGCGGCAGCCTGTAATCCTCCGCCACAATAAACTCAAGACCCAGCGCTTCAAGCCCTGCCCTTAGCGCCAGGTGATTATCCTGATGTCGTTCCCAGGATTTCTCAAGACCTTCTTCTTCCAGAATCACCAGGGACTCGTGCAGCCCGTAAAGTGCATTGACCGGCGCAGTATGATGATAGGCGCGGGTCTGGCCTTCACCCCAGTACCCCATCACGAGATTGAGATCCAGGAACCAGGAACTGACTGGCGACTTGCGGGACTGAACCCTGGCGACTGCTGCTTCGCTCAGACTGATCGGAGACAGGCCGGGCACACAGGAAAGACACTTCTGTGTTCCGCTATACGCGGCGTCAACTCCCCAATCATCAAGTTTCACTTCAATGCCGCCCAGCGAAGTTACACAGTCGACAATAGACAGGCAATCAAACTCCCTGGCGATCGCACAAAGTGCTTTGGCATCAGACCTGACTCCAGTGGACGTTTCCGCATGCACAAATGCGACGAGCCCGGCGTCTGTATTCTCCTCGAGCGTTGCCCTCAGTTTCTCCGGTGAGACCGGCGTTCCCCATTCATCCTCAACCAGAATCACTTGACCACCGAGCCGTCTAACGTTATCTGCCATTCGGGTACCGAACACCCCGTTAACGCAAACAACAACCTTGTCACCCGGTGACATCAGGTTTACAAAACAGGTTTCCATCCCGGCCGAGCCAGGTGCTGAGACTGGAATGGTCAACTCATTTTTTGTCTGAAAGGCAAACTGCAACAACGATTTGACCTCATCCATCAGACGGATGAACTCAGGATCCAGGTGGCCGATGGTAGGTCTTGCTAACGCACTTAGGATTCTTGGATTTACATCCGAGGGACCAGGCCCCATCAGGGTACGGGGTGTTGGATTGAATGAACTAACCACTGTAACAATTCCTTATAAAGTCTTGGGGTCTACAAACGACAAAGCCGGGCATAGCCCGGCTTTGAGATTTCTGCACTTCGGTCGAAATGACTCGACGAGGTACTGGCTATAGGCAAAGGCGATTTAGTCTTCGTTACTCGCTTCAACATCATCATCGAAATCTTCAAAATCGTCGTCATTATCTGGAAGCGGTCGATCAACGAGTTCCACAAACGCCATTGGCGCTGCATCACCTGCCCTAAAACCGCACTTGAGAATCCTGGTATAACCGCCCGGTCGCTCCTGGTACCTGGGTCCGATTTCAGAAAACAGCTTGCCTACAGCAGCTTTGCTTCTCATTCGCGAGAAAGCCAGGCGCCTGTTGGCAACTGAATCACTTTTCGCCAATGTAATCAGCGGCTCTGCTACACGCCTGAGTTCTTTCGCCTTGGGCACTGTGGTCCTAATGACCTCATGCTCAATCAAAGAGCAAGCCATATTGCGAAACATCGCTTTTCGATGAGAGCTGTTCCTGTTTAACTGTCTACCACTTTTTCTATGGCGCATCTTCTTGTTCCCTTACGACTGGAGTCGGAGTAAAAACTCGACCACTAAACTCATTTATAACTGTGTTTGTATCGGAGATACAATACCACCCTCATTGACAACTAGTGAGGTGAACGATTTTTTACTCCGACCCCGGTTCTTTAGCCTAAAACTCGATCGTCACCCCGAAGGCTTGATGGTGGCCAGTTCTCTAAGCGCATACCCAGAGACAAACCACGTGAAGCCAGAACATCCTTGATCTCTGTCAGGGATTTCTTTCCGAGGTTAGGTGTTTTCAGCAGCTCAACTTCTGTTCTGCGGATAAGGTCACCAATGTAATAAATATTTTCCGCTTTCAGGCAGTTAGCTGAACGAACTGTTAACTCCAGGTCATCGACCGGCCGGAGTAAAATTGGGTCAATCTCGTCTTCCTCTACAACCGCTTCTGGCTCGTTTTCACTTTCCAGGTCAACAAACACCGAAACCTGCTGCTGCAGAATTGTCGCTGCTCTTCGAATAGCTTCCTCTGGATCAATCGTACCGTTGGTTTCCAGATCAATAACCAGCTTATCCAAATCAGTTCGCTGCTCAACACGAGCGCTATCGACTTTGTAAGAGACTCGTTGAACCGGGCTATAAGATGCATCTAACAACAATGAACCAATAATGCGGCTTTCTTCTTCGTCAGCAATGCGAATATCTGCTGGCTCGTAACCCCGCCCTCGACCTACCTGCGCACGAAGCCTCAAGTGACCGTTTTCATTCAGGTTGGCGATGACGTGCTCCGGGTTTGCGATTTCAATGTCGTGTCCAATTTCGAAATCACCGGCGGTAACAACGCCCGGGCCTTTTCGATCCAGAGTGATTTCAGCTTCATCGTTGGAATTCAATTTAACTG
>JABJED010000326.1 GCA_018665025.1 Gammaproteobacteria bacterium | reverse complement strand
CGCAACATTTTCCTGAGCAGTAAACTCAGGCAACAGATGATGAAACTGATAAACGAAACCCAAATGCTTGTTTCGTAGCCTCCCCAATTTGGTTTGCGTCAGACCCGCGAGATCGCTCCCCATAATAGATACCGAGCCATGATCTGGTTGGTCAAGGCCGGCAAGCATGTGGAGAAATGTACTCTTGCCGCTACCCGATACGCCCACCACCGCCAGTGTATCCCCTTCGTGCACCGTCAGATTGAGGCCTTGCAGCACTTTGACTTCCTGGTCTCCCTGCCAATAGCTCTTGGAGAGATTATCAGCGACCAATACCTTCGACTTCATAAGTCAGACTTCATACTGCAGTGCCTCGACAGGGTTTGCGACAGCAGCCCGGCTCGCCGGATATATCGTCGCGAGGAATGAAATAACAAGACTGACCGCTGAGATGATGGCTAAATCCTCGATCAGAATCTCAGTTGGCAGGTAACGAATGAAATATTCCTGCATCAACGTTAACTGAAACCATTGCGTCAAGACCGCATAGATGTTGCCCAGGGACAAAGTCAGCGCCAAACCCAGCAGCAATCCAATCAACAGACCCACCACACCCACCATCAGCCCATGTAGAATAAATATCCACCTCAGGTCCCCCGGGGATGCGCCCATCGTTCGAAGAATCGCGATCTCTGATCTGTTGTCATCAACGGTCATCACGAGATTCGAGACAACGTTGAACACTGCAACGGCAACCAGCACGAGCAACAGTAAGAACAAAGTCGCTTTCTGCGTGCCAATGGCGTTATAAAGGCTCCCGTTCTGGCGCATCCAACTGATTCCGTAAAGAGACGGGTCGGCGAGGGAAATCCCGTGAAGCACTCTATGTATATCAAACAGGTCAGGGATTCGAACGACCAACCCATCAATATCAGATTGCCTTTTAAGTTTTTGCGCATCAGAGATGCTGAGATATATATGCGTCTTATCGATGTCAGCACCAACTTCGAATGTGCCTAGCACTGTCAATCGCCGTGTTGTTACAACAGGACCCGTAAGCGAGAAACCAACGTCAGGGAGCACCAGCGAAATCTGGTCACCTCGAGAGACCCCAACCTGTCGTGCTAACTCCGCACCGAGAATCGTCCCATATCGCGTGCTTGCCAGCTGTGCGAGCAAGCCGTCCTCCACGAATTCCGGCAGGATAGAAACGGTCGATTCAAATTCCGGATCGATACCACGAAAGGCAATTCCTGTTAGCTCACCATTAACAACAAGCAGGCCCTGTCCCTCGACCACCGGTGCTACACCCAGCACTCCGGGCTGTCGCAGTAGCTCAGACCGGGTAACTCGCCAGTCTTCGAACCCGGTTCTAGAATAAACAGTTCCGTGCGGCAGCACCGCAAGAACACGCTCTCTTAACTCCCGCTCAAACCCATTGACGACGGATAGCACGGTCACGAGGATGGCTACTGCCATGGCAAGCCCGCCTACCGATAAAAGACCGACGAAGGACATCAGTCGATTCGATGAGTTGGCGCCGAATAAACGCAGCGCCACTGTGCACCGCCAATTGTCTAACATAATATGATCGTCAAAATGAACCTGGCTATTGAAGCATGATAGCTCGGTGATGCCCACTTGTAGAGAAAGGAAGTTAGGTTACAACGCGCGCACGCCTGCTATCGAACGAATAAATTACTGGCGGGTTATAGATGAGGCTTGGGTGTCAGGAGGCGTCGAAATATTTTCTGTTAGCCGGGGTCGTAGACTCCTGTTCACACTTCGCAGGGTTGCCACCGCATATCTCACACGCACCATCCACACCAAGGTTGTTCAAGCCACCACAAGAACCTGAAATCGGGGCACGCCCTCTCATGACACCAACAGCCATCATGGCGACGATTGTCATCAGGATGACGAAGGATAAAAGAAATTCAGTCATGTATTTACCTATTCAGCGCCTGTTAGGGCTTTTACTTAATAAGAGCTTCAGCGTTACTTAATAAGAGCTTCAGCGTTACTTAAGAACAGTTTCATTTTTTACCGTTTATACCAGCAAGATAACGATTAAGTTCAGTAGACATCACTTCCCTGTAAGCCCCCTCATCACGAATTATAGCCAAAACGAGAAGTTTATTCGCCTCTGCCAGTTCCATTGTTGCAGCCTCCCCCATGACACTGAATGCTGTCGCCAAACCATCCGCGTAGCCTGCCCTTGGATGAAGCACGGTGACCGATGCTAAATTGTGCCTCACTGGCCATCCCGTTTTAGGGTTCAGGGTGTGTGAATACACTTGGCCTTCATGTTCGAAAAAATTGCGATAGTCCCCGGATGTTGCCATGCCCATGTTTCGGATCGGCACACTCCGCTGGAGGCGTCTGACCTGCATATCCGGCGCTTCTATTCCGATCACCCATGGAACATGACGATCGTTCCTGCCACTTGCTCTGACCTCGCCGCCAATTTCCACGAGATAACGGTGCTCTCCCATCGCGTCAAGATAGTCGCTAACAACGTCTACGGCATAACCCTTCGCGATAGCAGACAGGTCTATCACCAGATCTCTGGGCTTGGTTATTGTCAGCTCCTGAAGCGCGAGCCTTGTAAACCCGGCACGAGCCATCGCCTGGCTAATTTCCTCATCCGACGGTACGCCATTTCTGGGACCAGAAGGCCCGAAGCCCCACAGATTAACCAGAGACCCGACTGTTGGATCGAAAGCTCCGCCGGACAAGTGATGTATCTCACTGCTAAGCGACAACACCTTCATCAATTGCCTCGAGACTTGAATGTCGCCCTCACCGCGGTTCAGGAGGGACAACTCAGAGTCAGGAATGTAGGTTGAAAACACCTGGTTAAGCTGTACCAGTCGCTCATCAATATCAATTTTGAGGGTACCTGAATCAATTTCATCAGACACAATCTTGATGTGGTACGTCGTACCCATTGTCTCGCCGCTTATCTCAACCGCACTGTCCCTGCGGTCTTCACAACCTGAAATAAGGCTTATTGAGATTGCAATCAAAGCGAGGTTTCGAAACCAAACTATTGAGGTCAAAGGGATTTTCATGTTTTACTCCGCGGCTCGTTGTCACAGGCTTAACGCTGTTGGAAACCACCAATCCAGCAACACAACCAAGTATCTTCGTGGATTCCATTCAATCCCTGGAAGAAGCCATGCATTCGCTCACGCCTATCAGTAAGGTCATGGGCATCAGCGTAGTCAGTTATGATCGCGAATCACTGACGGTTGCTGCGCCGCTTGCGCCTAACATCAACCCTCATCAATCAGCGTTCGGAGGAAGTCTCTTCTCTATCGCGGCACTCGCGGGATGGGGCCTGATGCAAATGAAGCTTAGCGAGTTGCTACTTGATTGCAATACAGTGGTTATGAGCGGTGAAGTCTCGTACGAAAGGCCAGTTTTAGAGCAACTGCTGTGTGTTTGCAGGTTACCGAATGATTCAGCGAAAGTTTTCGAGACACTTGTCCGAGAAGGTGCTGCCTCAACAACGCTAACTTCAGTCTTTAAAAGTAATAATAAAAATGCCATGCGCCTCGCCGCAAAATACCATGTAAAAAAGAAACCAGGACCTGACAAGTGAACACGCCGGCTCGAATATCTCTAGCTCGATTGCCAACGCCACTGGAACCACTTACTCGACTATCAGCCGCCTATGGCACAAGAATCTGGATTAAGCGTGATGACCTGACTGATACCGTCGCCAGTGGGAACAAGATTCGAAAGCTCGAGTACTCGATTGGCCAAGCGCTAGCCGAAGAAGCCGATGTCCTGGTCACCTGGGGTGGTGTCCAATCCAACCATTGCCGGGCAACTGCGGCGCTTGCTGCCAGGCTCGGACTTAAGTCTCATCTGGTATTGCGAGGCAGTGAACCCAACGAAAGAGACGGTAATCTACTCATTGATAGCCTGGTAGGAGCAGAGATAACCTTTGCCCCCCCAGAGCGCTACCATGCAATGGATCATACCTATATGGACTTGCAGGCTGAATATGCTAGCCAGGGGCTGAAAACCTATCGCATTCCGGTTGGCGCTTCAGATGAAGTCGGTCTTTGGGGCTACATCAACTGTGCGAATGAACTGAAACGAGATTTCGAGTCTGCAGGTATTTCTCCCGATGCGATCGTGTCAGCGACTGGTTCGGGCGGGACGCTTGCTGGATTGATTATCGGAAATGCCTTGCACGAACTGAATACACGGGTAGTCGCGTTCAATGTTTGCGACGACGAGGCCTATTTCAAACATAAAATTTCCAAAGATTTCGTTTTATGGAGGGACCGGTACGGTAGTGAATTAGATATTGACCAGCTGCCAATCAACGTAATCGATGGATATGTTGGACCTGGTTATGGTCGAGCGACCCCGGAAGTGTTCGAAACCATCAGAGAAGTTGCAAGGTTGGAAGGAATTGTTCTGGATCCGGTTTATACTGGTAAAGCGTTTAACGCCCTGCTGCAGGAAATAAGGTCAGGTAAATTCGAAGGATTGTCAGATATCGTGTTTATCCATACCGGCGGCATGCTAGGGTTATTTCCACAAAAACAAAAGCTATTTGAATCAGGTTAACTATGCGGTACGTAACGATTTTTTTTCTGGTAACTTTGGTTACCTCCTGTTCCTGGTCATGGCCATGGGGCGCAAGTAAAACAGGGAACTGCCTGGATGATGGTAACTGCGAAGGCGCCAATCCGTTCGAAGAAAAACTAAAGGGGGGTACCTGGCATTGTTATGGTGTCAGTAAAAAAGAGCCTTGGGATTGCAGCCAGGAGCAAGACGACACCAAAATCGCGGCAGTCGAAGACAGCCCTGAGCGTGAAGACAGCCCTGAGCGCATAGACAGCCCTGAGCGGATAGACAGCCCTGAGCGCATAAACAGCCCTGAGCGCATAAACAGCCCTGAGCGTGAAGACAGCCCTGAGCGCATAAACAGCCCTGAGCTTGCAAACATCCCTGAGCGCATAGACAGCCCTGAGCGCATAAACAGCCCTGAGCGCATAAACAGCCCTGAGCGGATAGACAACCCTGAGCAAGCGTTCGAAAACGAAGAAAACGCAGCGCCAGATCACAGGGCAGAAATGGATTTGGCTGATAACATATCAAACTCAGCCGAAGTATCGGGTATGGAAGCACCAACGTCCCAGACAGGGCCGACAGATTTATTATCCGGGTACAGCAATACCAGCTTCGCGATACAGCTAATCGCCCTGCAAACACTCGAAGAAGTGACACAATACACAGAAAAATTCAATCTGAACCCGCCCATGTATGTGAAGATTCGCAGTCAGGGCTCAGACTGGTACGTCGTGCTGTTGGGAATATATGAAACCAGGCCTGAAGCCGATGCAGCTTCAGAAAAATGGGCTTCGAGCCACGACCCATACTCAAGACCCTGGGTCCGCCCGCTGCATCCATTGAAAAAAGCCGCGAACCTTGTGGCCCCCTAAACATGAGCCAGCCTAACCAACTGAAGCTAATTCCTTCGGTCGACAAGCTTCTCTCGTCAGCAGCGTTTCGGAATACGATTGGAGTTTATGGGCATACCCGGACAAGCCAATCTATTCGTGAATACCTGTCTTCTCTTCGATCTGAGGTTCGGCAAAATGATGGTCACCCAATTCCTGCGATGGAGGATATCGCGGTCATCATTACAACCTCGCTGGATGCAATTGATACCAGTTCACTGCGGCCGGTTCTTAATCTGACCGGAACAGTTCTACATACTAATCTTGGCAGAGCTGCGCTGCCGGCCAGTGCACTGGACGCTGTTATACGCACGGCATCAGGAAACACCAACCTTGAGTTTGATCTATCGGAGGGGAAACGAGGCGACAGGGATGATCACGTCGAGAAGTTGCTCTGTGAATTGACGGGTGCCGAGGCTGTCACAGTTGTTAATAACAATGCCGCTGCAGTACTCATTTGCCTGAATACTTTTGCCTTTGGTAAAGAAGTCTGTATCTCACGTGGTGAGCTAGTGGAAATTGGCGGGTCTTTTCGTATCCCGGAGGTCATGGAAAAGTCAGGCTGCTCTCTCAGGGAGTTGGGCGCAACTAATAGAACGCATTTGAAGGATTATGCGAACGCGGTCAATGAGAAAACTGGTTTACTAATGAAAGTACATACCAGCAACTACGAAATCAGGGGCTTCACCCAGGAAGTAAGCTACGAGGCAGTAGCGCGTCTCGCGAAAGAAAGTGACGTACCCTTTCTTGCTGATCTTGGCAGCGGTACGCTGGTCAATCTCGAACACTACGGGCTCGAACACGAACCGACCGTGCAGGAAGTGCTGAAAGCCGGAACGGATGTTGTGACTTTTAGCGGCGACAAGTTGCTGGGCGGCCCTCAGAGCGGCATCATTGCCGGGCGCAAGGATCTCATCGAACAGGTCAAAAACAACCCCTTAAAGCGAGCGCTTCGGGTAGACAAAATGACCATGGCTTCGCTATCGGAAGTGTTGAAACTTTATAAACACCCCGAGTCCCTGACTCGGGAGCTTCCGACAATTAGGCATCTTGCGCGACGATCTGAGGAAATCAGAAGTATCGCCGAAACAGTACTACCTGCCTTTACGAAATCAGCAGGCGATAAAGCAACAGCTTCCATTATCCCGAGTGCTAGTCAGATCGGCAGCGGCGCCCTTCCCTTGGATCAGTTACCGAGTTTTTCGATCCAGATCAAACCAATTTCAGAACGTGACTCTGCACTTCAACAATTAGCCAGGGCTTTTAGAGATATGCCTGTGCCGGTAGTCGGCAGGCTACACGATGGTGCACTGCTGTTTGATGTCCGCACCCTGGATGAATGTGCTCTGCTCATAGACCAGCTCGAGCACTTTGCCTGGCCATGATTATCGCAACCTCCGGTCACGTAGATCATGGCAAGACCTCACTAGTGAATGCGTTAACTGGCATCGACACAGATCGCCTTAAAGAAGAGAAGCAGCGCGGACTAACGATCGACCTTGGGTTTGCCTACAGCGAAGCTGAATCTGGCGAACGCCTGGGTTTCGTCGACGTACCCGGACACACCAAATTTATCAGCAACATGCTGGCTGGAGTCTCGGCAATTGATTGCGCTCTCTTAGTGGTCGCCGCTGATGATGGTGTCATGCCGCAAACGCTAGAGCATCTCGAAATACTCAATCTACTTGGAATCGATTACGGCTTGATTGCGCTCACCAAGATCGATCGCTGCGATGAGGAGCAGATCAGTCGAACCCTGGAACAAATCACTCAGGTTGTGAGCCGAACTTTTCTCAAAGACGCCGAGATTTACCCTGTCTCCTCGATCACAAATGAAGGCATGGAAACGCTGCAGGTTGCACTTGAGCTCACCGCCGATGACATTCAACACCGAAGGCAAAACGGGCAATTCAGGCTCGCGATAGATCGTAGGTTCAGCATCAAGGGGTCTGGCGTGGTTGTTACAGGTAGTGTCTTTTCGGGAAGCATTTCCGTTGGTGACGAACTGTTCCTGATGCCACAGGCGATCCCAGTGCGTATTCGGGGTTTGCACACACAAAACCAGGAGGCCGAATCAGCAATTGCGGGTGATCGTTGCGCTGTAAATATTTCCGGTCAGGGCCTCGAACTGGAACTTATTCACCGCGGTAACTGGTTAACGACAAACCCGGCAGTTGCCACGGCGCGGGTGGATATAGAACTCGCGATTTCACACTCGGAAACCAGGCCTTTCTCTCACTGGACGCCTGTTCACATACATAGTGCGGCCAACCATGTCACCGGTAGAGTCGCATTACTTGAAACCACAGACACAACCAAAATAGCCCCAGGCCAAAAGGGCTTGGCTCAACTCGTGTTCGACCCGCCCATCAATCTTTGTTTCGGTGATCGAGTCATCATTAGGGACCAGGCCGCGACAAGGACGATCGGTGGAGGCAAGGTCATTAATACAACATCGCCGAAACGCGGCAGGGCAAAACCGGAACGCATTGAACAATTACGACAACTGAATCCAGGCAGCATTAAAGAAAGCCTGACGGCTCTCATCCAGAGCGGGATACACGGGATCGAACTGAAAACGATTCGCGAAATGTTCAATCTCACGGACCCGGAATTAGTGAACTATCTGGATACATCCGGGTTCGACATCGTTTCAAATCAGCTGGTGATTCCAAAAGACAGGCTTGAAACGGTCAAAGATGGACTCATAGCGAAACTGGAAGATTGGCACAAAGCCAATCCCGGTAAATCCGGGTTACCACGAAACAAGATAAGGCAGATGGTGAAAGCCTGGCACCAGGGGTTATTTGATCGAATCGTTGATGGATTAATTACCAGCGAGGAGCTTCTACAGGATGGCAACCTGGTTCAGAGACCAGGCTATGGCGTACAACTCAACAAGCAAGAGATGTCCACCTGGCAGGCAGCACTTCCACACCTGCAACAGGAGCTGTTGAAACCACCGGTGCTGCACGAACTTGCCGGCACAATGTCAGTTGAACCGAAACAACTCGAAAAAATTCTTAACCAGGTGGTCAAGACAGGCTTGTTAGTACGACCTGTAAAAAACAGGTTTTTCCTGCCAGAAGCGATGCCGGAACTAATGGCCGCTATGGCCAAGGCAGCTGATGACAAACAACAGTTTACGGTAAAACAGTATAGAGACCAGACTGGTATCGGCAGGAACCTGAGTATTGAAATACTGGAATATTTCGACCGGCAAGGTGTCACAAGACGAATTGGCGACGTACGGCAAATCATGCGCCCCGAAAATTCTTAAGGATAACAATGAGCGTTACTGACTTTAATAACAAAGTGGCGGCCATTACCGGCGCCGGATCAGGTATGGGCCAATCGCTTGCAGTGCTGTTAGCCCGGGCGGGATGTCACGTCGCAATTTCAGATCTAAATGCAGACGGTCTGGAAGAAACCCGGGCGCTGCTGGACCCAGCCGTCAACGTATCTGTGCACGTTGTCGACGTTGCTAATCGCGAACAGGTGGAGGCTTTCGCCGCTTCAGCGAACACAGAGCACAGCAAGATCAACATGATCTTTAACAATGCCGGTGTATCGGTGACAGGCCTTGCTGAACAGATGCCGTATGAAGACATCGAATGGCTGATGAGCATCAATTTCTGGGGCGTCGTGTATGGCTGTAAATCTTTCCTGCCATACCTGCGAGAAGCCGACGAAGCCGCGATCATTAATACATCCAGTATATTCGGCACTATTGCGGTGCCAAGCCAGTCCGCTTACAACGCATCCAAGTTTGCCGTTAAAGGCTACACCTATGCCTTGCGCCAGGAACTGATCGACTCACACATTGGCGTTAACTGCGTACAACCTGGAGGGGTGAAAACCAACATCGTTAATTCCTCCCGATTCATTCCAACGGACAATGAGTCAGCGACCAAGCAAGATCTGGTCGAAACATTCAGTCGGTTGGCAAGAAAATCACCAGAACAGGCGGCGGCCATTATTCTGGATGGCGTTTTGAAGAACAAAGCAAGAATTCTGGTCGGCAGTGATGCAAAGATTGCATCCTGGATAGAAAGGCTCGCGCCGGCGGCTTATCTTAAACTTCTCAGGATGAACATCACGGATTGATCTCGTCAAGCTGACGGTTTTCCGATCGTTGCACCGATTGTCGTTCCCAGAAGCTGGAACACAAGCATCACACTGGCAATGACACAGACTCTACTGAGCCAATCCACTATACCAAAATAATAGGTACCCCATAGACCGATTGTCAGACCGATTGCCAGACCAAGCACTGCACCCACGATAGGTTTTGACATGCTGTTCCACAAAATCCTGTGTCCGGTGAGCTTAGTTCATCTAGCCCCGGCAAACAATTTCCTGTTGTCGATTAACCGAGAGACAGTCTACACTTGTTCCACATATTCATCGGTTACTACAATGCGTTTTCAATTCCTGATTTGGCTCTTACTCGCACTCCCCGGTTTTGTCTTTGCCGCACCAGAGATCGGTGACCCTGCCCCAGACTTCAGCCTGCAGGGCTCTGATGGAAACACCTATTCGCTACAAGAGTTGGTGGGCAGCGGCGGAATTGTCATCGCCTTCTTTCCCAAGGCGTTCACCGGAGGCTGAACCAGAGAATGCCAATCGCTGCGTGACAGTGATGAAATCCTCAAGCAATACAAAGTCGCATACTTCATGGCGAGCACAGATACGCTCGATGACGTAACTGCCTTCGCAAAACTTCATGAGGCTAACTTTCCTATCCTGTCCGATGCGAGTAAATCAGTCTCCAGATCTTTCGGTGTACTGAGCGCAATTGGCTACGCCAAAAGATGGACCTTCTACATCGATAACGACGGTATCATCAGGGACATTGACCGCAATGTGAAAACAGCAACCGCTGGTCCGGACCTGGCTAAAAACCTCGAGCGACTCGGATTCGAATAAACATGTCTATAACACAGGGAATGACATATTAATCCTAGGGAAACCACCGTTTACAAACCTTAAAGACCACCCGAACAGGTAAGCACCTCACCAGTGACGAAGTTGGATTCAGGAATACAGAACAAATATACCGCCCCTGCAGCATCTTCCGGCTTTCCGGTTCTACCAAGCGGAGATGTGGTGGTAAGCCCTTGTATTTGCCTTTCGCTCAAGCCCACCTTAAATTCACGCCCGCCAACGTCAATGGTCGGCGGCGCATCGGAATACGGCTGTGTTAATCGGGTGTCGATTGGACCAAATGCCACACAGTTAACCGTGACATTGTAGCGGCCCCATTCCTTGGCGAGCGTTTTGGTTAGCCCTAGTACACCGGCCTTAGCAGCGCTGTATGCTATCTGTGTAGCACTTCCGGTCGTGCCGGAGACAGAAGAAATATTCACGACCTTCCGGCACCTGGCCTGGCCATCCGCTTCAATTTCTTTATTGGCCTGCGGTCTCAACCAACTTGAAAATTCCCTGAGTATCCTGAATGGAGCAGACAGGTGGACGTCTATCATCGCCTGGAATTGTTCATCAGAATGGTTATGCATCGCGCCATTCCAGATGTAGCCCGCATTATTAACGATAATGTCAATGCCGCCATATGCGTCAAGAGCGCCCTGTATCAAAAGGCTCGGAAAGTCAGAATCTGTCACGCTGCCCGCAACCACCGTTGCTTCGTGTCCGGACTGTTGTATGAGCGAAACAGTTTCTGCGGCGACATCCGGGTCCAGGTCATTGACCACAACACATGCGCCGTCTTTAGCGAGCATCATGGCAGTAGCCCTTCCTACACCCCGGCCTGCGCCGGTCACAATAGCGATCTGTCCTTTAAGTTTACTCACGAATCAACACACCCCCGGTTTCTTTTTATTATAGATTTCGATACGCCTTGAATAGCAGGCACCTATTTGCTGCGGGATACAATATATTCAGCAATCCAGTTTAGTCCTTCAGCTCGTTCTCCAAAACACGTCAACTGCTGCTGGGCAGCGGCAAGTTCCTGGTTCATTCTGTTTCGTGCCGTCTCCACACCTAACAAACTGGCAAAGGTTGACTTGTTGCTGGCCGCATCTGATCCCTGGGGTTTCCCAATCTGTTCGGTTGTGCCTTCGACATCCAGCAGGTCATCGCGAACCTGGAACGCCAGACCAATATGATGGCCGAAACCCTGTAGCCGGTCAGCTTCATTAGTCCCGGTTCCCATCGTGCTTGTGACGACCTCACTACAAATCATCGAAAGGCCCGTTTCGATCAGCGCCCCACTCTTCTGTCTATGCATTTGTTCAAGCTCATTTAAAGTCAGAACGCAGGTTTCACCTTCAAGGTCTGTAGATTGCCCTGCGATCATCCCGTTCGCCCCCGCCGCTCTTGATAGCAGGCGCACCCACTCAACAATCAACGCTGGCTCGACCCCGGATTCCGCTAGCAATTCAAATGCAAAGGTTAGTAGCGCATCTCCGACAAGAATGCCCATCGCTTCATCGAATTGTTTGTGGACCGTTGGTTCACCACGCCTGAGATCATCATCATCCATCGCTGGCAAATCATCGTGCACAAGAGAATAGATATGCACCAGTTCGATAGCGGCGGCAGGATGGTCTGCGACCGTTAGCGGAACACCCAGCAACTCCGCTGTTGCATAAACAATCAGAGGACGAATCCTCTTCCCATCAGTCGCGATCGCATAATTCACGGCGTCAGCTAACCGTCCCTGCAATTTTTTTGCGCAAACAAAATCCACCATGACCTGTTCGACTCGCGTTTTATATTCCGCTGCACGATCACTAAATTGCATCTGACTGTTCTGTGGCCTCATATGTTTATGCTACCGGTTGCGCGCACCAGTTAACAGCAGCTCACGCAGCAGCATGATGAGAGTAGACCGCAGATGGTGTATCCTTCGCAGCCTCTTAAACGGCTCGTACCGACTTTCAACTATCTCATGAGCAATTCAACCGCTACCGCCTCTGCTGCGGCAAATATCGCCCTCGTAAAATACTGGGGGAAAGCAAGTATTGGCAACAACCAGCCAGCGACAGGCTCGGTGTCTCTTGGCCTGGAAGATCTGAGAACAACCACCACGCTTGAATACGCCACGGGAAACCGGGATACGTTTGATACTGAACTCGATGATAAGGCACGCAAAAGAGCCCTCAGCTTTCTTGATAGAGTCCGACTGAACCATCAAATCACCCAGCGGTTGCACATAACGACCGCCAATAACTTCCCGACCGGCACTGGACTCGCCTCAAGTGCTTCAGGTTTCGCCGCGCTAAGTCTTGCGTTCAACGCGCTCTTCAACCTGAAACTGGCCGGAAGCGACCTCTCACGTATGGCAAGGTTAGGCTCCGGTTCTGCTGCCAGGTCTGTCTACGGCGGGATTGTCGAGTTAATTCCATCAGATGATGCTTATGCCATTCCTATTGCAACCGCAGAGGAATGGCCGCTTGATGTAATAGTCGCGGTGACTGAAGAACGCCCTAAAGCAATTGGCTCAACCGACGCGATGATTCAGACGGCAAACACATCTCCTTTCTACCGAAGCTGGTTATCTTCTCACTCTGATGACATGACCGCGGCTAAACAAGCCATCACTGAAAAAGACTTCGGGAAGCTAGCAGACACCAGTGAACACAATTGCCTGAAAATGCACGCGACGATGATAACCAGCGAGCCCCCTATTATTTACTGGCAACCCGCCACAGTTGAGATCATGCACGAGGTTCGTGCACTCCGATCATCAGGCACACCTGCTTTCTTCACGATCGACGCTGGCGCTCAGGTCAAGATCGTGTGCTTACCCTCAGCTACTGACACCATCAGGCAGCAGCTGAAAACCGTCACCGGGCTAAAACGAGTGATTGTCACGCGACTGGGAGGTTCACCCTCGGTTACAACATCATGAATGCATCAGCGCCGGGGAAACTCTTCCTGGTGGGTGAATATGCGGTACTTGAAGATGGCCCCGCGCTGCTTGTACCAGTAAAACAAAGAGCAAAAGTCACGATTGAGGCCTCGAATAAAAGTCAGGTGATCAGTCACACGACAACCCTAGAAAAACACTCACTCGAGGAAGCGTTACAACGCTACCCCTTGTTGAAGGCGACAATGGTTGAATTAGGCTGCCTGGAACAGCTCCAAAATGCGCAACTAAGCCTTGATACCAGTGCCTTTTTTAACCGCGGTATCAAACTCGGTCTAGGGTCCAGTGCAGCGCTGACTGTTGCACTGGTAAAGTTATTCCAGCCTGATGCGACTGCAAATGAACGGTTTGCAAAAGCCTTCAGGTGCCATCTAGCATTCCAGAACGGCATTGGAAGCGGCGCTGATATCGCTCTGGCCGCAATGGATGAAACGATTGTTTTTCAGCGCGGTGAATCCCCCATTCCTGTGGTCCTTCCTGATGATTTATATATGCTCGCCATCTGGTCTGGCGAACCCGCGTCGACCACGGGTTACGTAGCGGCTGTGCATCGGTGGCGGCAAAATAACCCGGACGCCTACCAATCCCACATCAGTGATCTACGTAGTACTGCAACTGAGTGCATCGCCGCCCTGGAGAAAAATGATTGCCAACGGATTTTGGCCAGAATTGAACAATATGATCGACACCTTGAGCGCCTTTCGTCAGTGTCAGGGGTTAATTTTTACAATCAGGCGCACCTGGAGATGCGAAAAAAGGTAGAATTGGCGCACTGCACATACAAACCTTCGGGTGCAGGTGGTGGCGATTATGGAATTGCCTACAGTACCAACAAACAAGAACTACTCACGCTGGCCGATAAACTGAAACGAGAACATAGCGACACGTTTGCTCTCTGATGTAGTGGTATGTGAATGGGTGTGATGGAGCATTAATGGACAAGGCAAAATTCCCGGGATTCTACAAGCTATCCATCGGGGAAAGACTTAAAAAAGTACACGAAAGCGGTTGGTTGTCTGAACAGGACCTACTTTCACTTCGCGATGGACACCATACGCTACCGCTTAGTCGAGCGGACAAAATGATCGAAAATGTCGTCGGTGTCATGGGCCTACCGCTTGGCCTTGGCCTGAATTTCAACGTCAACCAAAAAAATTATATCGTCCCCCTTGTGGTCGAAGAACCTTCGATTGTGGCCGCTCTCAGTTCCGCTGCAAAAATTTTTAGCGAGTCAGGGGGCATTCAGTCTTCTTTAGACGAATCGCTTCTCATTGGCCAGATCCAGGTCGTGAATCCACCGGATGCGCAAGAAGCCCGGAATCAAATTCTGTTCCATAAAAACGATCTCATCGACAAACTCAACGAGCTTCACCCAAAGATGGTTAAACGCGGGGGCGGGGTTCAGGACATCGAAGTAAGAACCTTCGAGAGAACAGAGCGAAACCCTCTGATGCTGATCGTTCATATCCTCGTTGATACCTGCGATGCCATGGGTGCAAACATCATTAATTCGATGTGTGAGGAAATCGCCGCAGATATCGAAGCCCTGACGGAAGGTCGTGTGTTTCTCCGGATTCTGTCCAACCTGACCGATCGAAGTGTCGTCAAGGCCAGCGTGGTCATACCAACCGAGAAACTGGAAGGAAAAGGCTATCCCGGTGAGGAAGTTCGTGACGGAATCATCCTGGCCTCCCAGTTCGCCGAGATTGATCCTTATCGTGCCGCGACCCACAACAAAGGCATCATGAATGGGATAGACCCACTAGCAGTCGCTACCGGTAACGACTGGCGAGCGATTGAAGCCTCGGCCCATGCCTATGCCGCTAGAAGCGGTACCTATTCCTCACTGAGCCGATGGTACGCCAACGACAATGGCGATCTGGTTGGCACTATTGAGATCCCCATCAAAGTCGGTATCACAGGCGGCTCTTTGCAGGCCAATGACACCGCCATGATCAGCTATCGACTGTTAAAAGTCGGTAGCGCCAGGGAACTTGCCGAATTAATGGCGGCTGTAGGGCTGGCTCAGAACTTTTCTGCCATTAAGGCGCTGTCAACGGAAGGTATCCAGAAAGGACACATGTCATTGCACGCAAGAAGTGTTGCTGTAACAGCCGGCGCACCCAAGGAACTGTTTGAAACCGTTGTTAGTCATTTGATCGACCAGGGTGAAATCACGGTTTCCGCGGCGAAGGAAATTATGGCTGAGCTTACGGGCAAAAACCTAAAGAACGAGATCAAGAAAAAAGGTTCAACGACAGCAATGGCAAACGGCAAGGTGATTCTGCTGGGTGAACATGCCGTGGTTTACGGCAAGCCCGCTATTGCCGTTCCCATCAAGAACGCCGTCGTCGCAGAAGTCTCTGATACGGACCACTCGCCGGAAATCAAGGTGCCCGCCTGGGACATCGACGACAAGTTGGAAGAATCCAATTCCATCTGGTGGAGCGCTATTCAGAATGTGTTCGAGCAGCTAGGCATCGCGAACCAGAAATTTTCCGTTCACATAAAGCCTAACATTCCAGCTGCAATGGGCCTTGGTGGCTCAGCCGCAACCGCGGTCGCCATTGTGCGCTCAGTCTCGAAACACTTTAAGCTCGATTTAAACGACGAAGAAGTCAATCATTACGCATTCCTTTGCGAGAAAGCAGCCCACGGCACACCCTCAGGTATCGACAATACCATCGCGACCTACGGAAGCCCTCTCGTTTATCAGGCAGGCGAACAGCCCAGGCTGGATATGATCGAATTTCCAAAACCTCTTAGCCTGGTGATTGGTATATCGGACCAGCCCAGCCTGACTGTCGACATGGTTGCCGGTGTGCGCGACCGTTGGAGAAAAAACAGCGCTCTTTATGATTCTTTGTTTGCGAATTTTGCACAGGTTGCTGAATCGGGACTGGATGCGATCAAGCAAGGTGACTACAAAGCGCTTGGTCATATGATGACTATAAATCACGGTCTGCTCAGTGCGATCCAGGTGTCTTCACCTGAATTGGATCGAATGGTACAGATTTCCCGGGACCATGGCGCATTGGGCGCTAAATTGACCGGTGCCGGTGGTGGTGGCTCGATCATTGCCCTGTGCGATGACAACTCTGAAGCGATCGTCAATGGCTTGACAAGAAATGGTTTCAAGGCACTGCAGGTGACAGTATGACCACCTTTTGCCAAGCAGGTACTTTTACCATTTTGGACAAAAACGCTTTATGTTGCCTGTATGTTAAGCCAAAGATCGCGCCGCTGCGTACCAACCGATGTATCATTGAAAACGACGTTAATAGATGTCTTCCGCACTAAACAAAGTTGTTTCCTCTGACCTGGAGGAGCTGATTCTCGTCAACTCTGATGACGAGAAGGTAGGCACGCGACCGAAACGGGAATGCCACCTTGACCAGGGTGAACTACACCGTGCTTTCTCTGTGTTCATCTTCAATTCGGCTGGCGAGGTTTTGCTGCAACAAAGAACTGCCCAGAAATTCCTGTGGCCGCTGTACTGGTCGAACGCGTGCTGCAGTCACCCAAGGGCCGGCGAAGACTCTGAAGATGCTGCCCATCGGAGGCTAAATCAAGAGCTTGGTATATCCACGCCACTTACCTATCTCTACAAGTTTGAGTATCACGCCCGGTATCAAAACGTTGGCAGTGAGCATGAACTTTGCTGGGTCTGGATTGGCTTTGCGGAAGCGCAGGATATCTTGCCAAACAGCAACGAGGTAGCTAACTGGCGATTCTTTTCCAGGGAAGAGCTCGACAGGGAATTATCCCAGAACCCTGACACCTACACACCGTGGATGAAAATGGAATGGGAACGTATCTTCAAAGATCACCAGAACCTTCTCAATCGCTAAACTTTCGCTGCCTTCATTGTGCTCCGTTACAAAGTTCTGTTGTCTATCCGACAGCATTGTGATTCCATAGCGGTGTCTTAGGGGGAACAGCTAATGAAGATAGACGGTGGATGTTATTGCGGCCAGATCAGATATACCTTTGAAGGCGACATCGCGGCGCAGATGCAATGTCACTGTCGTGAGTGCCAGTACATTACTGGCGGAAACCCAAACGTCTTCATTATGGTCCCGGAGACAACATTCAGCTACGTCAAGGGAGAAGCTTCCAGCTTCAGTCGCCCGGACCTGGATAACCCAGTAACACGATTCTTCTGTCCCAATTGCGGAACTGCCATAGGAACCAAAGCTCCGGGTGCACCGGGCGCTATGGTACTTAAAGTAGGTACACTGGATGACCCGACGATTTTTACTCCATCGGTCGCGATATTTACAAAAGATTCCCAATCCTTTCACCATATTCCTGAAGGTGTTACAGGTTTTGATGGACTGCCCGGTTAGCTAGCTTCCGTCTGCAAACTTCGATTCTGGATACAATAGCCCCCGAGGTCTGCTGTCCTCGGAGACGAACGACCTAAGGAACTGAGTTGAAAAAACCGCTGTATTCGAACACCTACAAGCATTATGTGCTGGGGGTCCTGGTTGTCGTCTACGTTTTCAATTTTATTGATCGACAGATTCTCGCCATACTCGCGCCCGCCATTAGGGACGAATTGCTACTTTCAGACACCCAGATAGGCGCACTCAGCGGGGTAGCCTTCGGTATCTTCTACGCGACCCTGGGCATTCCAATCGCCAGGCTAGCTGACCGATACTCGCGGGTAAGCATTATCTCAATTTGTCTGAGCATCTGGTCATTAATGACCGCCTTTTCAGGTCTTGCGACCAACTTTATTCAGCTGCTGATCGCCAGAATCGGCGTTGGCATCGGTGAGGCCGGCGGCAGTCCACCATCGCACTCGCTGTTGGCGGACTACTTTGCACCCGGTAAACGGGCGACGGCTCTAGGTATTTACGCGCTTGGCGTTCCCGTAGGAATCCTCTTTGGTAATCTCGCCGGCGGATGGATTGGTGAAATATTCGGTTGGCGACAGGCATTCTTTCTGGTCGGCATACCAGGGGTCATCCTGGCGATTATTCTTAAGCTAACGGTCAAGGAACCACCCCGCGGGTACTCAGAGGAAAAACCGGCAGACACCAGCACCGTCCCGTTTCGAACCGTTTTGAAAACCATGTGGGGGTTCAAATCGTTCAAGTATATCTCCCTGGGCGCGGGTACCCAGGCTTTTGTGGGATATGGCGCCATCGCCTGGATGCCCTCTTTCCTGGTGCGCGCCCACGACCTGAGTATCGGTGAAGTTGGCACTGCGCTAGGCCTTATCATCGGTTTATTTGGTGGCATTGGAACACTCTTAAGCGGTGTCATCGGAGACAAGCTTGGTGCGAAAAACGTTAAATACTACATGCTCGTACCCGCTTACGGCTTTCTGATCGCGGTACCTGCAGGTGCGGCTGTCTTCCTGGTTGATGAACTTTATCTGGTGCTCGCGATCTACACGATTCCTGTATTCATGGTAAACCTTTACACAGGACCAACCTTTGCGATGACTCAATCACTGGCGCCGCTGGCAATGCGAGCCGCAGCATCTGCCCTGTTGTTGTTTATGATCAACATCATCGGATTGGTTTTCGGTCCAACCACCGTGGGCATCATCAGCGACCTGCTTCAATCCAGCATGCAGATGAACGATGTAGAATCCTTGCAAATGGCGCTACTTGCATGCAACTTTGTATATCTGTTTAGCTTCTACTACTACTTTCGAGCGTCGCGGCACCTGGAAACAGACTTAAACTCGAGTAAGCAATAATGGCAGCATTAACGGTTACCACTAAAAATTTGGTCAGAACGGTAACTATGGATCGTCCTGATTCACTGAATTCATTTAATGCTGATATGGTCGATGAACTTTGTCATTCTTTTCTGGATGCAGCGAGTGACGACTCCGTTCGTGTGCTTGTGCTGACCGGTGCCGGGCGCGCTTTTTCGGCGGGAGCAGATCTAAAGTCCATGGGCACCGCACCCGATCCTTCGAAGAAAGACCTGCGGGCGTTGATGCATTCTATTATCGACTTCCCAAAACCATTTATTACCGCGGCGAACGGACTTGGTGTTGGCATTGGCATGACAATTCATGGCGTAGCTGACCTGGTGTTCATGGCAGAAAGCGCAAAATTCCGGGCACCTTTTTCCTCTCTTGGACTGACTGCTGAAGCCGCCAGCACCTAGAAGCAATGAAAACCGCTGTCTTTGAAGAAGCTGTCGGTCTCGCAAACCTTGCCGGGGGCCCGGCTAACGCCGAAGCTATTAAAGCCTTTCTCGATAAACGCGATCCCGATTTCAGCAATATCTAATTTCTCTCTCGGAGTTCAGTCTTTATCTCTGCCAAACAGGGATCCCAGTTTAGTCCTAATACTCGCTTCTGCCTCTTTACGCAGATACTTACCAAGCGCACTCTTCAGCGCATCCTGAACGCTCACCATCAGCTGACCGGCAATCTTCTCGCCGACTTCGTCTGGCGTCAAACCGTTTTCCGGCGTACCGATATTTCTGAGCTGTAATTCTTTCAGTTCAATTGACTGATTGCCGATCTGGTCACTGCGCAATTCCATCGTGCCATCCGAAAAATCGATCCGGCTAATGGCGAGTCTAATGTCGACCTCACTACTCCCGGTATCGCCAACGTCATCTGGAGTATCGGATTTCGGCATACCCTCCATAAATTTCTGTACATTCGTTATCGCACCTTTTTGTTCTGCCAGGACATGAACACCATCAATGCTAATATCTTCGATGTGGTAGACCGGCCCGGTAAGACTTGAGGTATCAATAGCCACTGAAATGTTGTCCAGCGTAAATAAAGGTTCCGTCGAAAAACCAGGGGGGTTGGCGACAGTTAGACCGCTCAAGGTTGCCTTGCCTTCGGCCAGGTTGAGCTTAACTTCCCTAACCCGTACCTGCGCATTTGTGACCTCGGTACCCACCTCTTCGATCAGGCTTTTAACGATCCCGTCCAGATTCTGCATCAGGTAGTAACCAGCTCCTGCTACCGCAACAACCAGGACAACTACAAACCCTATGATAATTTTATTCACGTCGATCCTCACCTTTGTTAAGCCACATTGACAATATTGATAGATTGATAGATTGATAGATTGATAGATTGATAGATTGATAGATTGATAGATTGATAGATTGATAGATTGATAGATTGATAGATTGATAGATTGATAGATTGATAGATTGATAGATTGATAGATTGATACATTGATAGATCGATAGGATAACAGCGCTTGAGGGCCACTCAAACGAGAATTGGGATCAAATCATGGATAAAGCTATACTTGTTCCCTGTATCCATCCCAACAACCAACGTCGAGATAAAAAATGATCGAATATCATAATCCTGAAGGGTCTGTCGGTATTGAAGTGACACCCTACTCTCTGTCTGCTGTCATCCAGGGCGCTAACTCAATTAACGTCGGCTTCCTGGCGAATGGCTTTCCCGACTCTGAGAACTTCCTGCACGCGCTCGAAGAAGCAATGCAGGAACTTGAACCCGGTATCGAGGTTCATTCCTACAATAAAGGCAATGCATCAGTACCTGCGAACGATGACCTACTGGGTACGATAACCAATGAATGTCATGCCGTGGTCGCTGCTTACGGGCATTGAGGATCCTGCACAACCGGCACCGTGCGTGACGGCGTAAATATTGCAAAAATGGGAATCCCGGCTGTAGCACTAGTGACAGAGGAGTTCTGGCCACAGGGCGACTTCGTTGCTGAATCACTCGGCATGCCAGACGTTCCACGAGTACGACTACCACATCCTGTTGCAGGCACTGGGGTAAAAAACATGAAAAAGGTCGCTGCAGAAGTAGCACCAGCCGTTATTAAGGCGCTAGAGGCAAACAATGGCTGATTTACTAACAGCTGCAGACGAGTCAGTTGCGTTGGAGGACCTGCATACCAAGGGATTTACCGATGGCTTGCCAGTGATTATCCCAACACCCGCGCGCGTCAGTCGAATGGTGCTTGCCACAGGACTTGAAGCAGATATGGTGCTGGGCACCATGGGACCAGGCCACGGAATCGCAACGATAGAAAAGGTAGCTGTTGCCGCCGTTATGGCCGGTTGCCTACCGGACTATATGCCGGTTGTGCTGGCAGCGGTAAAAGCCGTCATTGATCCGGTGTTTGACCTGACTGAGATGCAGGCGACCACACATTGCACAGCACCACTCATCATTGTCAATGGTCCCGCCAGGCATAACTGCGGACCTATTTCATCCAGCTACGGTGCTTTGGGGCCTGGCCATCGGGCAAACGCTTCCATTGGCCGCGCTCTGAGACTGGCCATGATCAATATTGGCGGCGGGCGGCCAGGCACTTCTGATATGGCCCTGCTGGGTCATCCGGGGAAATTCACCTTCTGCCTGGCAGAAGACGAAGAAAACAGCCCCTTTCCACCCATGCATGTCGATCTTGGTTTCGACCCTGACGACAGCGTTGTTACCGTCATCGGCGCAGAAGCACCCCACTCGGTTCTTTATAGTGGCGACGGCGACGACCCGAACGGTTATAAATCCTTGTTGGACATGCTGGCAATTGGTATCGCTAATGCTGCAACTAACAACGCGATACTGACCGGGGGTACGGCGACTATAGTGTTAAACCCCGAACATGCCGAAGTGTTAAACAAGGCAGGCCTGACCCGTCAGGATACTGCTGAAGAAATACACCGGCGCTCGACGATGGCAGAGACAGCGATCAACAAGCTCTCTCCCGGGTTCGCAGGCAAGCGCTCAGGCAATCGTGATGCATTTAAAGACCCCGAACAACTGCTGATATTAATGTCCGGCGGAAGCGGCCTCTACTCAATGGTGATGCCATCATGGTGTGCAGGACCTCACAAAAACTCGGCATCGTGTATTAAAGTTGAATCGGAATTTTTCTGTGAAGTTCCAGGCCTTGCAAACCAGGTAATCTAATCTCTAACTGAAATTACAAAGGACACTCATGAGCAATTTTCCAACCCCGTATGTTTCACACGACTTAACCGGGCAAGTTGCCCTGGTCACTGGCACCACTTCAGGACTTGGCAGGCGCTTCGCCATTGTGCTGGCAGCCTGTGGCGCCAAGGTCGCGATAACTGGCCGACGGGTTGGAAAGTTGGAAGAACTGGCGAAAGAGATACGCGCATCAGGCGGTGTCTGTGAGCCGATCCCTTTTGATATTACCAACACCGAAGAAATCGCCCAGGTTGTCGACAAAGCGGAATCCGCACTTGGCCTGGTCGACATCCTCATCAATAACGCGGGAATTCCGGATGCCCAAAGAGCCCACAAAATGAGCAACGAATTTATTGATTCGATGTTCGATACCAATCTGGTTGGCCCCTTTAAACTATCGTGTGAAGTCGCTCGACGGCTGATCGCCGCAAAGCAACCAGGCCGTATGATCAATATTTCATCTGTCGGTGGTTTCAACTACAGCGGAAACGGTGCGGCGCTGTACTCCGTGACTAAATCCGCCATCGTACGGATGACCGAAGTGCTAGCGGTTGAATGGGCGAGGAACAACATCAACGTCAATGCCATCGCACCGGGTGCATTTTCGTCAGAGATGATGGATGGCATGCTCGAGCGGATGGGTGATATCGCCCAACACTTCCCACGCAAGCGGATCGGTGATCCAGCGCAAATGGATTCCACCCTGCTCTACTTTCTGTCTCCGGCATCTGAATTTGTGACCGGCACCTATATCAAAATCGACGATGGCCAGGGCGGGCGTTAGGCGCCCAGTTCCGTCCAGATCCCTCCGGCATTAGACAAAGGGGATAAT
>JABJED010000048.1 GCA_018665025.1 Gammaproteobacteria bacterium | reverse complement strand
TCCCCCTGAATCCGCTCCGGCATTAATAAGTTCGCGTTCCTTTGCAATAAGGTGGTTAACAACCTCCAGCATACCTGCATTACTGTTACCTACCATCCCAGCTTCAACACGGTATTTGCCATTCACGATAACCGCGGGAACACCGTTTGATTGATAGATTCGCTGCCGCGCAACCGCCTGCTGGTACATTGCCTTCACCCCGAAGGAATCAGTAAATGTTTTTACAAAAATTTCCGGTTCAACGCCATGTTCCGACATGAAGATTGTCATCGATTTCAGGTCAAGTAAGGATCGCCTGTCTCCATGTATTGCCTGAAACAACGGGTAATGCACTTTATCGAGTACACCTAGCGCCTGCGCCGTATAGTAGGTTCGGGCATATAATTCATACCCTGTAACTCCCCATATCGCAGGGGTACGATTGAACTCGACGTCTGCAGCAAGGTCGGTCTTCCATTGTTGAACCAGAGGCTCAAAGCGATAACAATGCGGACAACCATAGGAAAAGTACTCGGTAACCTCAACGACGTTCGTGTTGCGCGTTTTTACCGGTACGTCCAGTCGCGCATAGTGTGTGCCTTCTTCATACTGAAAGCCTTCTGCCCAGGCTGAAGAAGATAGCAGCAAAACCAGCAGCACCAGAACATTCGTCATCAGTTTCCGAACCATATTTAACCTCTTTTCTATTATTACGTTAGGTAATCTTTCTGTGACGACTTGGCGCGCAGACTTTTACCCTGTTCGTTCTTACCTGCGAATCCTGCCATTCTGGAAGAGATAAAAAAAGGACGGAAAATGCCGCCCTTCATCGAATGTTCAGGAACTACCTCAGTCCGTAAAGGTACGAGGCAACAGCCGTCATTTCCTTTTCGTTCATGTCCATCGCTGTGGTCCGCATCATCTGGGAATCTCCGTCATTGTGCCGTTCCCCCGACTGAAAGTTTTTTAGCTGGGTAACTGTATATTCAGGCCACTGACCTGCAAGTGCAGGAAAGACCGCTGGACCGTTACCGTTACCGGTCGGCGAGTGGCAGGCGGTGCATGCTGCGATATTTTTGCGAGGTATGCCGGCGCGATAGATCGACTCACCCAACTCTACAAAATCTTGCTTCGCCGTACCCTGGTTCCGGGACTGGCTCTCGTAGTAGGCGGCGATATCTGACAGATCGCTTTCGGACAGATTGTCCAGAATGCCCGTCATGGTGAGCACCAGCCTTTGACCGCTTTGAATTTCAAGTAATTGCTTGAGAAGGTACTGAGCGTTTTGTCCCGCAATATTCGGGAACATTGACGCAGGGCTGTTACCGGTTTCTCCGTGGCAGGCAAGGCAGGTACCGGCGAGGTCCTTGCCTTTTGCCGCGTTGCCTTCTGCGTAAGTCATCGGCGCCATAAAGGCGAGTACTGCAAATATTATAATCTTTTTCATAGCGTCACTTCTTAAGTCCACTTTTCTGTGTGAAGGCAACAGTTGGTGTTACCAGGCACCCCCCTAATTTGAAGAGGGTGCTAGAATGCGGGACGCATTGTATAACAAAGCACCTGCAGTTGGGATAATACGGCCAAAAATGTCTTTTAAGTTCAAAACAGCAAAATTTGTCACCAGCGCCGCAACGCTGTCTCAGTGTCCCACGGATGAAGGAGCCGAGATCGCTTTTTGCGGGCGCTCCAACGCGGGTAAATCCAGTGCTATCAATGCGTTGACCGATCAGAAAGGGCTGGCGAGGACCAGTAAGACGCCGGGTCGAACGCAGTTAATCAACTTTTTTACGCTCGATGACGAGACCAAACTGGTAGATTTACCTGGATACGGTTATGCGAAAGTACCTATTTCGATCAAAGAACACTGGCATCGCCATCTGGATGAGTATCTGCGTGATCGGAAAAGCCTCCGCGGTATGGTGCTGCTAATGGATATCCGGCACCCGTTGAAGGAATTCGACAAAATGATGATTGAATGGTCGATCGACAGTGGTTTGCCCTTACATATCCTATTAACCAAGGCCGACAAGCTGAAACGAGGCGGCCAACAGAACGGCCTGCTGGGTCTACGGAAACATCTGCCACCCGAAATAACGGCCCAGGTATTCTCTGCAACCAAAAAGCTGGGCATTAAAGAACTTGAAAGAAGTCTAACGGCGTGGCTGGAAGCTTAAGTCTGGAATCCTAAGTAAAAAAGGCCCTGGTCAACGCTAGGGGAGAGTGGTGACCAGGGCCCGCACTTCGGTTCTTTTGGGGGGAAAATTACCGAAGCTATTGCTTACGTATATTATGACCGGCTGATCACAGCAAAGTTCAACAACAAAAGTGGAGGTTACTCCACTTTTGGTAAAATCCAGTAAAAGGCGGGTTGCTCGTCAAAGCTCATTCTAATGAGCCTCATCCCAATTGTCCCCAACCCCAGCCTCAACAACTAAAGGAATACACAGCTCAGCGGCACCGGACATCAACTTTTCAACACCGCTTGCTACCTCCTGGACATTCCCTTCAGGCACTTCCAGGACCAGTTCATCGTGGACCTGCATCGTCATACGCGTATCAAGATTCGATGATGCCAGCCAACCATGCACAGTAATCATAGCCTTCTTGATAATATCCGCCGCTGTTCCCTGCATCGGTGCATTAATCGCCGTCCGCTCTGCAGCCTGTCTACGCTGAAAGTTACTAGCCCTGATTTCAGGCAGGTATAGCCTTCGTCCGAAAATGGTTTCCACATAGCCTTGGTCCGCTGCTAGAGCACGCGTTCGATCCATGTAGTCCTTCACACCGGGATAACGATTAAAGTAGAGGTCGATATAATCCTGCGCGGCGCCGCGAGAAATATTCAGCTGCCTCGACAACCCGAATGCAGACATGCCGTAGATCAAGCCAAAGTTAATCGCTTTAGCACTTCTCCTGTGATCATCAGATACATCTGATACCGCCCCCCCAAACACTTCAGCCGCTGTTGCCTTATGAATATCGAGCCCATTTTTAAAGGCATGTATCAGGCCCTTGTCCTGCGAAAGGTGGGCCATAATTCGCAACTCAATCTGGGAATAGTCAGCCGCCATGATCTTGTAACCATCTGGCGCAATAAAAGCCCGCCTTACGCGCCGACCTTCTTGCGTCCTGATGGGAATGTTCTGCAGGTTTGGGTCCGAGCTTGAAAGTCGCCCGGTTGCCGTCACTGCCTGATGATAAGAGGTATGTATCCTGCCCGTGCTTTGCGCTATCTGTTTAGGTAGCTGATCGGTATAAGTAGATTTGAGCTTGGACAGCCCGCGATACTCCATAATCACCCTGGGCAAAGGGTAGTCGAGCGCCAATTCCTGTAACACTGGTTCCGCAGTTGAAGGCTGGCCCTTGGGCGTCTTTTTGATAACCGGTAAACCCAGTTTTTGAAAAAATATCTGCTGTAATTGTTTTGGAGAACCGAGGTTGAATTCTTCCCCTGCCAAGCCATAGGCTTCCTGTTCAAGATCATGAAGGCGTTTCTCCAACTCCCTGCTTTGCAGCTTTAACTGTTCCTCGTCCAGCAGTACACCACCGCGTTCCACATCCGACAGAATAGGCACGAGAGGTATTTCAATATCCTGATAGACCGAGGCCAATCTGCCTTCGGCCTGAAGTCTTGGCCATAAGACCTGGTGCAGCCGGAACGTTATGTCAGCGTCTTCCGCCGCGTAGTGTCCCGCCTTGTCGAGCTCAATCTGGTTAAACGTCAGCTGCTTGGCGCCCTTGCCGGCAATGTCCTCAAAATGCACCGTCGACAGACCAAGATAGTTCAACGCAAGGTCATCCATATTGTGACGGGACGCGACAGAATTCAGCACATAGGATTCCAGCATGGTGTCGATTACCTTTGCCTTGATGCTCACGCCGTGCCTAGCCATCACACTGATATCGTACTTAAGATTTTGACCTATAATGGTTTTTTCGGGGTTCTCGAGTAATAGTCGTATCTTCGATAGCACCAGCTCCATCGCCAGTTGTACTGGTGCACCTTCATAGTTGTGTGCCATCGGCACGTAGGCCGCCTTTCCTGCTTCACAGCAAAAAGACAATCCGACCAGTTTCGCTTCCATATAATCAATTGAGGTTGTTTCAGTGTCAAAAGCAAACGCATCAGCCTTTGCCAGTTTTTCCAACCAAATGTCCAGCCGAGTCTCGTCAAATACAGTCTCGTACTCAGTCACAAGGGTCGGCGTAAGTGGGCTCTCGTTGGTGTCAGCGGATGCATCACTATTTATCTCATTTACCCAGGGCCTGAACTCGAGTTCGGTAAATATGGCAAGTAGCCCCTCTGAATCTGGCTCTGAGGGCGCAAGCTCATCAACACTATACTCAAGCTCCAGGTCTTTTTTGATAGTGGCAAGCTCGTAAGACATCGGCAGGAATTCCAGCGAATCACGCAGATACTCGCCAACTTTACCTTTCACCGATTCCGCATTTGACATCACTCCGTTGAGCGACTCAAACGCCTGCAACCACTTCACCGCGGTTTTGGGACCACACTTTGGGACACCCGGAATATTATCGGAGGTATCACCCACCAGCGCCAAGTAGTCAATGATCTGGTCGGCGCGAACGCCGAACTTCTCTTCCACACCCGGCCCATCCATCAGGGTATCAGTCATGGTATTGATCAAGGTCACATGGGGCGTCACCAGCTGCGCCATATCCTTGTCTCCTGTTGAGACCAGCACATCCATTTTCTTTGCCGTCGCCTGGGTGGCGAGTGTCCCAATGACGTCATCCGCCTCTACGTGATCAACAACCAGAATGGGCAATCCCATCAATCGGATAATGTTATGGATGGGCTCTATCTGGCTGCGCAGCTCGTCCGGCATCGGCGGCCTGTTGGCTTTGTAATCCTTATAAATCTCGTTACGAAAGGACTTACCCTTTGCATCAAACACGACTGCAATATGACTGTCGGGATACTCCGCTATCAGCTTACGAATCATGCTGATAACACCCTTGATGGCCCCGGTTGCCTGGCCTTTGGACGAAACCAGTTGCGGCAGTGCATGATATGCTCGAAAAAGGTACGATGACCCGTCGACCAGCACCACCTGATAATTATTCTTCATTTTTAACCTCGCTCATGAAGGGCAAAGATACTGTGAACACCACCCTTTTTCCATTAGCACTGCTAATTGGCTTAATGTTTCTTACAGAAACATCATCTGCCGCACCATCCCCGGAAGAATACGACGAAGACCAGATTGAACTCATCGAAGGCGAAGATCGCCTGATTTATGAGTACCGCCAGCACGGAATGCTCACCATGATCAAAGTCGTTCCAAAAAGGGGTCTACCCTACTACATGGTTCCATTAAACGGCGCCCAGCGGGTTGAGGGCCTTGATCACCAGAAAAAGCTCTACCCCCAATGGGTCATCAAGGAATGGTAGCCAATGGCAGCCTTTACGACATTTACTGAGGAAGCACTCGAAAGATATCTCGTGATGTTTGGCAAAGGCGAGCTCAAGGCGTGCACGCCTGTTACCGGTGGCATCGAGAACTCTAATTATTTTGTCACCCTGGATAGCGGCTCAGGCGATGTTGAGTATGTGCTGACCATCATTGAACAGTTCGGTTTCGATGAGGCTCCTTTTTTCAACAAGGTTGTGTCACATCTCTTTCATCAAGGCCTGCCGGTCGCTGCTCCACACTCCACGCTCGACGGAATGTCCTCTACCATTTTTTGTGGTAAACCCACTTTCCTGCAACCGAGACTTGAAGGTAGCCACCTGGTAACGGTCAACGAAGATCATTGTTTTCAAATCGGAGGGTTTCTTGGTGGCGCGCACCGGGCGTTAAGCAGTCTCAAATCGACGCGGGAAAATCCCTACCATCTTGGCTGGATGCAAAGCACTCTGAGTTCTGTTTCAAACAGGCTGAGCGATCCCGAAAGAACGCTGCTCACGACATTACTTGGCGAGTACAAGCGCATTGAAGCACTGGAACTGCCGACTGGCCTGATCCATGGAGACCTGTTCAAAGACAATGCACTATTCACCGATCAGGGTGAACTCAAAGGTGTTATCGATTTTTATCACGCATGTCACGACATCCTGATCCAGGATATAGCAATCGCTATCAATGATTGGTGCCAGACATCCTCAGGAACCATCAATGAAGCGTTTCGCGTTTCATTGATTGCTGGCTATGAAGAGATCCGCCCCTTGGAGAAAGAAGAGACCCAGGCACTGGTTCCACTTCAACGAACCAGCGCGGCCCGATTTGCCCTGACGCGTTTTCTAAGCGGCGACCCACCGCTCAAGCCACCGGCAGAAATGCTGCGTCTTGCAAGCTCACTCACTGTATAAATAAAAAACACCAAATAGTTCGTCTTCATCGAGCCAGGTTTTTGCTCTCGAAAAACCAGCGTCCACGGCCATTCCCAGTACTTCATCGACGGTATATTTGTGGGAGTTTTCTGTGTGTACCTTCTCGCCGTCAGAAAATTGAAAGTTGTGACCCGCAACACTGACAGATTGATCGCAGGTGCTTACCAGAAACATCTGGATACAACCTTGCGCCACATCGTAGGTTGCTTCGTGTCTAAACCGGCCGAGGTCAAAATTTGCACCATATTCCCGATTGATGTGTTCTAGAATATTTAGGTTAAAGTCTGCAGTGACGCCGCTCTTATCGTTATAGGCTTCGTTTAGCACGTTGATGTCTTTCTTCATGTCGACGCCTATCAACAAACCACCGTCGGCTCCTACCAGTGAGCGGATACGGCTTAGAAATTCCATCGCATCGCTTCTTTCAAAATTACCAATACTGGAACCCGGGAAGAAGCTCACATGCCTTTTTTCACTTTCAAAGGGCAGTTCAAAGTCAACCGTGAAATCAACGCAGGTCGCATGAACCTCCAACCAGGGGTACTCTCGACCAAGGGCTTCAGCCGCCTGGGCCAGGTAATCCCTGGATATATCGAGCGGTGCGTAAAGACTTGGTCTTAGGCTATCCAACAGGATTCTTATCTTCTCTGAAGACCCACTGCCATATTCGATCAACAGAAAGTCTTCACCAATCAGCTGGCTAATCTCACTCGAGTGGTCACGCAATAATTGCGTTTCTGTTCTTGTCGGGTAGTACTCTGGCTGCCGAGTAATTTCTGTAAATAACTGCGACCCCTTCTCGTCATAGAAAAACTTTGGCGACAAGGTTTTTTGAGTCTTGCTCAAACCCACCACGATCTCATCAGTGAAATCCCTGGCCTCAACCCCCTGATCATAGAAGTAAACCGTCGGCAGGGCATTCATAAACGTTCCTTGCTGATTAAATCCTGCGCAAGTCGAATGCCTGAAAACTGCCATCGATCTGGAGGGTAAAAGAAATTCCGATAGGTCGGTCTGATGTGGGAGCGGGGTGACGCACACGATCCTCCTCGAAGCACCAGTTGGTTCGCCATAAACTTGCCATTGTATTCGCCCAACTGTCCGTCAAACGGTTTGAAGGAGGGGTAGGCCCCGTAACCTGACTGGGTCCATTCCCAGACATTACCAAACTGGCTTTGCATTCCCTCACCGCTTTGACCTGAAGGATGAAACAGCTTCGAGTCTACAAAATTGCCCTCTACAGGCGCGTCTACTGCTGCATGTTCCCACTCGTGCTCGGTAGGTAATCTGCACCCTTTCCATCTGGCATAGGCATCTGCCTCGTATGCACTGACATGACAGACGGGACGGTTTGGATCAGCCAATTGTTCCCCTGTCAGTCGGTATTCAAAATAATTGTCACCTTGTTTACGCCAGTAAAGTGGCATGCTCCACCGTTGATCTTGCTGCGCCTGCAATCCCGCCCAACCATCTGAAAGCCACAACTCCGGTCTCTCATAGCCACCATCTTCAATAAACTCTACAAACTCACCATTACTGACAAGGTTCGTTGATAGCCTAAATGGCTGAAGGAAAACCTGGTGCCTGGGCATTTCATTATCGAAGACAAATTCTTGGCCTGCATCTGTACCCGATTCAACTAACCCACCGTCAAACTCGACCCAGCGGGCGTTAAATTCGAGGCTATCGTCAGCTTTCTGGTCAACATACATGGGTCTAAGCGGGTTATTTCCAAGGTTGTATTTTATATCAGTCAGGATTAATTCCTGGTGTTGCTGTTCGTGATTTAGCCCCAGTTGAATTCGAAAACTGATTTCATCAATCATCGACGTTTGAATCAGTTCAAGCATTTTCTCATCAACGTAATGCCGGTACTCAAGCACACGCGCAAGGGTAGGGCGCGACAGAAAACCCCGGTTAGCCCGGCTAAAAGGTTTACCAACACCGTTGTAATAAGAGTTAAACAGCCTTTCGAAAGATGGGTCAAAAATGCGGTAGTTATTGCTGAATGGCTTTAGTAAAAAAGTTTCAAAAAACCAGGTGACGTGGGCCAGATGCCACTTGGGAGGACTCGCGTCAGCCATTGGCTGAACCTGGTAATCCTCAACCTCCAGAGGCGCACAAAGCGCCAGTGTCTGATTCCTGACCGAAAGATAGAGTGCCGCCAGCTGGGATTCATTTTCTAATTGCAGATTGGCACTCACAGGGACACCAGCATTGATATTGCGGCCATTGTAGGACATGTGGTTTTAAAACTGTACCGCGAAATAATGGTTATTCCGCCAACGAATCGATTATGGCGCAAGCTAGAATGACAGGTCCCGAATGACTCGTTGTATGTTAGAAGAATTGTGCGGCGCTTTAATAAACCCGGCATACCGACCGTCTGGATCTATCAGAACCAGAGACGCCGAATGATCAACAAGATAAGACCCTGGCACAAGGCCGGGCACTTTCCCGAAGGCAATATTCAATTGCGCCGCGAGCTTTACGGTTTCTTCAAATGTACCGGTATAGCCGATGAAATTGGGGTTAAAGGCCGGGACGTATTGCGCGAGCCGCTCCGGTGTATCGCGGTCCGGGTCGACACTCACCATCACAACGGCTGGAGGATCATCAAGAGCGCTAATGGCGTCATTTAGTACGCTTAAAGTGGTTGGGCAAACATCAGGGCACGTGGTGAACCCAAAAAAGAGTAAAGACCAACCTCCTTTCAAATTGGATAACTCAGCACGGCGCCCCAGGTGGTCAGTCATGACGAACCCGGAGATCAGTCGGGGTTCATCAAATCGATAGTATCCAAGCTTTGCGGCGTCTTCGGCGCTCATGGGTCTTGGGATTATGATGCTCGCGAGCATTAGTCCCAGGATGACTGAAATAAAGGCAGCTATGCCAAGCAGTGTGTTCCTGACGCCAGGTTCCATATCGTTAGGTAGCTCGTTCTAGGCTGTATAAGTGACGGGGAAGAGGTAATGATCTACCAGGAGTGCAACAAATATTGCCATCAGGTAAAAGATCGAATACCGGAATGTCTCCATCGGTGCTTTTTCGTCATCCGTTAACAACATGACCAACGCCCAGTACATAAAGCCCGCACCGAGGGCCAACGCCGTTAACAAGTAAAGGATATTGCTCATCCCGATAACGAACGGGAGCACCGACGTAATGACCATGATGATCGTATAGAGCAGGATATGTACCTTGGTGTAGTGCGCGCCATGCGTTACCGGCAACATGGGAATATCGACATCCCGATATTCTTCCATGCGGTCAATCGCCAGAGCCCAGAAATGCGGCGGCGTCCAGGCAAATATAATCAGAACCAGCAATAACCCACCACCATCAACACTGCCTGTCACAGCTGTCCAACCGAACAATGGGGGAGCCGCGCCAAACAGACCGCCTATAACAATATTCTGGGGTGTCGCGCGTTTCAGGTACATGGTGTAAACAACACCATAACCGAGCCACGAAGCAAGGTTAAGCCAAGCTGTCAGCGGATTAATCAGCACAGCAAGGATGCCAATACCCGCAATACCAGTAACACCCACAAAAACGGCACCTTGCATGTTGGTGACCCGTCCCTGGGCAAGAGGACGATTCCGGGTTCTGGCCATTTTCGCGTCGATATTGGCATCAACAAGATGATTAAGCGCAGCAGCAGAACTCGCAACTAGCGCCACACCAAGGCTGCCAAACACAATCACATCGAGTGGCACCATTTCATTGGTTGCCAGGAACATTCCGACCAACGTGCAAAGCAACATCAACAGGACGACCCGGGGTTTACACATCTCCAGGTAGTCTCGCCAGGATGGAGCCTGCAATATTGTTTGGGTGATATCAGTCATGGTCAGGATGTCGCAAATTGACCGCTAATTTTACCGAAATTACGGCCCATTTGCATGGAAAAGAGACCCCAAATCGCACTTAAGGCGATTTGGCCCAATCTCAATAGCACCCGAGAAAATCCCGCAGGTGCTAGCCCGAGATACGCGACCATTAAAACCAGAAGATTCTCTCAGCCGATATTGGAGATTTTCAGGAGATGCTTCAAGTCCCGCAACATGGGCTTACCGGCCTTGTCCAGACTGTAAAGCATCATGACATTGTGGTTAGGGTCCATTAGCAGCAAGACCGGGCCGTCACCGGTAGCAACACGCTTGATGGTGGTCATGCCAGTGACCACCTTAACGTCCGGATGCTCAACACCGAGGTGTTCCATAAGCTCTGCTGTATCAGTCGAAATCAACACCACCCGCTGAACACGGTTTGCATCTTTACCCAACCCGGTGACTACCTGCCTTGACAGATACAACATTTCTCGACATTGATCGCCACAACCACCTTCTATCGGCTGGATCAATACCCAGGTACTGAAATTGGCGAGTTCTTCACTCATGGTCGTGCCATCTACCGATGGCGTGACCAGCTCACCCTGGTTCGTTGTCCCGGTCGGCGCCCAGTCGGGAAAGTGGAAAAATGCAGCATAGGCAATGAACATTGGAACAAATGCGATCAGTAACAACGCGATGAATCGCTTTCTGCTGGCCATCAATTTTCCCGATGGCGCGTCTGAAGAAGAGTCCTGTTCAGGTTCATTCACGAGATAAGTCCTTACTAAAACTAAAAAACAGCCAGGCGATCAAAACCGCCAGCGCCATAGAAAACCATTGAATCGCGTAGCCCCTGTGCGTCTCCGGGGACATCACCGTACCGGGCCAGTGTCGCGGCAGCGCACCAAGCTGACCTGCCTCTAACCTGATCACAAACGGATATATCCGCTTACCCACAGCAACATTCATTTTTTCAACATCGATTTGTTGCACAATAATCGGAAATTCAGTCGTCAGTGGGTTCTGATCGTTCAGCAGCAAGATCTGTTTGCCAGGCTGGTAAATTCTGCCCCTAATATCAGCAGGCTCATGGTGCACTTCGGGAAATTTGGGCTGGACTTCGCGGGTCCGACCCATTGGGACAAAACCCCGGTTAACAAGGAAGAGCAGTCCTGTATCGTCGCGGAATAACTGGTGTGCCTCAAAGCCAACTTTACCCTTCAACACCTTGTTATCCAGCAGTAGAACGGGTTCATGGTACTCACCCACTAGCCGAACGGGCAGACCTTCCAAATCACCTTCTTCAAGTAAGTTTGCGGCCTCTAACGACGGAAGAGACACTCGATACGCCTTCTGTGCCAGTAGCTCCCGCTTCTCGACTTCCCGTTCGAGCTGCCAAATACCCAGGCGCACAAAGCCAGCGAGGCACAGAACCGAAAAAACCGTCACCCTCCAGTTAAACCTGAACGCTCGCTTCACACTACTTCCTTCATTTGTACACAATTTCCAGGGTTCGGAACGTATACTCCTCTGTCAGGTTTCAAGGCAAGCACCATGGTTTTTAAAATTATCGTCATCATACTCTTCATCGCAAATATCGTGGCGCTTGGTGCCGCCCTTAGAGCGCTGCTGAAAGACCAAACCGACAGTTCCGGTAAAACCGTCAAATACCTCACTGTCCGAGTGATACTTGCAGTGGCACTACTCGCCGTTGTCGCCGTCGGATTGATCACGGGCCAACTCGGCGCCTCCGCGCCCTGGCTGAGCTACTAGTTATGGTCGTCTACTAACCAGATTTACCCCACAATCCTCAACAGGTCCCAACAACATTGAACCAAGTAACGCTCAGGGCTGTTCCGCAATTTTGAGCTGTGAGGGGAGCCTTCAGCGTTACTTGGCACTACTAATATCGGACCTGTTCAAGGTTTGCGGGATAATCCTGATTAGTAGACGGCCATAGAAAACAGACCATAAAAAAGCCCCAGAAGGCCGGGGCATTTCTAAAACCCATTCGAACGTTTAAGTTCCAAGAATATAAACGAACAAAAATAAACCCACCCAGACAACGTCTACAAAGTGCCAATACCAAACCGCAGCCTCAAACCCAAAGCAATCTTCTTTACTGAAGTGGCCCTTTAGGGCTCTGAAGAACATTACGGCCAACATGAACGTGCCCAGGGTGACGTGAGCGCCGTGGAATCCCGTGAGCATGAAGAAAGTGGTGCCAAATATACCCGCGTTCAGTGTCAGTCCAAGATCAGTGTAGGCGTGATAGTACTCGTAGGCCTGAACACAAAGGAAAATCAGACCCAGAAGAACCGTAAAGCCCAACCAGGTGACCAGCTTCTTGCGGTTACCCTCATTGATGCCATGGTGCGCAATAGTCACCGTAACGCTCGATGTCAGCAGCAAGGCCGTATTGACAAACGGCAACGGCCACCAGTGAACAAAATCCGCTGCACCCGGGAATCGGATCGGATCCGGCGTATTAAGCATAGGCCAGTGAGGCTGGTATTCCGGCCAGAGCATGTTTGAAGGGCCTCTCTCACCCACACCGCCAATCCAGTCAACAACAAAGACTCTTACGTAAAAGAGTGCACCAAAGAAAGCTGCAAAAAACATCACTTCCGAGAATATGAACCAGCTCATTCCCCAGACGAATGATCTGTTCATCTGGTTGCTATAAAGCTTCTCCTGATTCTCTTTGATGACAACGCTGAACCAGGCGAACAGGGTTCCTCCCATCACCAGGCTACCCGTCATGAACACCAGCTCGCCGAAACTGCTATCAACACCGGCCTTCATCTCATTAAACATGTTACCCATGCCATAGAGCGTCAAGAAGATTCCGAAGGAAGCAAAAATCGGCAGCTTACTGTTATGAGGTACGTAGTACTCTTCGTAAGCATCTTGGGCAGACATATATTTCTCCTGATAAAACTTGTTGGTTAGTTTGTCGCTAACCCAATTTGTTCTGTTACATCATAGAGGGTGTAAGACAATGTCAGAGTCTTCACATCCTCCGGTATTTGGCTGTCAATAATAAATCTGAGCGGCATGTCCAGGTCTTCACGCGCCTCCAATTGTTGCTGTTCAAAACAGAAACATTCGGTCTTATGCAAAAACTCTGCAGCGTGGAAAGGGGTTACACTAGGTACCGCCTGAGCCACCATCGTTTCACCGGTAACATTGCGCGCATAAAACTCCGCTGTATTCAGCTTACCCGGGTGAACTTTCATCGTTCTCACCTTAGGCCTGAATTCCCACGGCATGTTCGCATTGTTACTCGCCAGAAACTGAATAGTTACCAGCCTGTCTTCACGAACATCCTGTACTTCTGTCGCTGTGTACTTACCTGCAGTCTTGCCATTAAAACCAGTAACGTCGCACAATACGTCGTAGAGCGGAACCATCGCAAAACCAAAGCCAAACATCCCCACAACAACAAAAATAAGTTGCCTGATAGTTTTGCTGGCTGCAGTTTTACCGCTCATCTCTGTCGTAACCTAACCGTGCGCTTCTTTCATACTGGTCGGCGGCGTCGTGAAGGTGTGATACGGCGCCGGAGATGGAATCGTCCACTCCAGACCATGAGCACCTTCCCATACCTGGTCAGTTGCTTTCTTGCCGCCACGAATACACTTGATGACAATGAACAGGAACAGTAATTGGCTAAATCCAAACAGGAAGGCACCGCAACTTGACACCATATTCCAGTCGGCAAACTGAAGGGCATAGTCCGGGATTCTTCTAGGCATTCCAGCCAGGCCAATAAAGTGCTGCGGGAAAAACGTAACGTTCACACCGATGAAAGAAAGCCAGAAGTGTGTCTTACCCAGCGTTTCGTCATACATGTTTCCAGTCCATTTAGGGATCCAGTAATAGACCGCAGCCATAATGGAGAAAATCGAACCAGGCACCAGGACATAGTGAAAGTGCGCCACGACAAAGTAGGTATCGTGATACTGGAAGTCAGCCGGAACAATCGCGAGCATCAAGCCAGAGAGACCCCCGATGGTAAACAGAATGACAAACGCAATCGCAAACAACATTGGCGTTTCAAAAGTCATCGCTCCTTGCCACATGGTCGCTACCCAGTTGAACACTTTCACACCCGTGGGCACAGCGATCAGCATGGTTGCATACATAAAGTAGAGTTCACCCGCAAGAGGAATCCCAACAGTAAACATGTGGTGTGCCCATACGATGAAAGACAAGAAGGCAATCGACGCCGTTGCATAAACCATAGAGTCGTAACCGAACAGGCGTTTGCGCGCAAACGTCGGAATGATTGCAGACACAACACCAAACGCCGGGAGGATCATGATATAAACTTCTGGGTGCCCAAAGAACCAGAATACATGCTGGAACAATACCGGGTCACCACCACCACCGGCGTTAAAAAACGCGGTGCCAAAGTGAATGTCCATTAACATCATCGTTACCACACCCGCCAGTACCGGCATTACTGCAATAAGCAGATAGGCTGTGATGAACCAGGTCCAGACAAACAGCGGCATCTTCATCAGAGTCATGCCCGGGGCCCGCATATTGAGAATAGTGACAACCACATTAATCGATCCCATGATCGATGAAATGCCCATCATGTGAACCGCGAAGATAAAGAAGGTTACGCTAGGCGGTGCGTAGTCAGTAGACAACGGCGCGTAAAAAGTCCATCCGTAATTTGGTGCACCACCGTCCATAAAAAAGGTAGAAAGCAACATGCCAAAAGCAAACGGAAGAATCCAGAAGCTATAGTTGTTCATTCTGGGTAACGCCATATCCGGCGCACCGATCATCATGGGTATCAGCCAGTTTGCCAAGCCAACGAACGCAGGCATGACAGCACCGAACACCATAATCAGACCGTGCATTGTAGTCAGCTGGTTAAATAGTTCCGGCTGAACGATTTGCAGACCCGGCTGAAATAGTTCAGCCCGAATACCGAGCGCAAGTACACCCCCGGTAAGAAACATTAGAAAACTGAACCACAAATAAAGCGTACCAATATCTTTGTGGTTAGTCGTAAAAACCCAACGCATGATGCCCTTATCAGGACCATGGTGATGGCCGTCGTGATGAAGTTCTTCTATAACAGCACTCATCGGTATCTCCTATTCACTTGCCATCATGGTGTTGATCTCTTTTGGCTGAACCATATCGTTCATGTCATTGCCCCAGGCATTACGTTCGTAGGTAATTACAGCCGCGATTTCTGCTGGGTTCAGTTGCTGACCAAATGCCTGCATTGCGGTTCCTGCTTGTCCATTCAACAGAATGTCAATGTGATCACTCATTGGCCCGACAGCAATGCCCTGGCCAACCAGCGAAGGAAATGCTGGTGGAATGCCCTGGCCATTTGACTGGTGACACGCGGCACAATGCTGCAGGTAAACTTCTTCACCCTTGATCATCAGCTCATCTTTGGTCCAGGTCTTGCCGACGGTGTTGAAGACCTCTTCTGCTTCTGCCTGCTTTTCAGCTACCCAAAGATCATAATCTGCCTGTTCAACGGCATGAACAACGATCGGCATGAAGCCATGGTCTTTACCGCACAGCTCTGCACATTGACCGCGGTATACACCAGGCTCTTCAACAACGGCCCAGGATTCGTGAACAAATCCGGGAATAGCATCCCGCTTCACTGCGAAGTCAGGTACCCAGAAGGCGTGGATCGTATCCTGCGATGTGACGAGGAACCGGATACGCTTATTGATCGGAATCACCAGCGGGTTATCAACATCCAGCAAATAGTGCTCACCCTTTGCTTCCAGGTTCTGGATTTCATTCTGTGGTGTTTTAAGGGCACTCATGAATTGAATTTCCTTGGCAGGATCATCATTCAGATAAGTGTATTGCCACTTCCACTGATAGCCGCGAACTTCGATATCAAGATCAGAATCCGCTGATTCATACATATCCCTCAGGGTACTGGTGGCGGGTACCGCGATAACCAACAGAATAATGATTGGAATAACCGTCCAGGCTACTTCTACCCGTGTATCCTCGTGAAAGGTCGCTGGTGTCACACCAAGAGATTTCCGATGCATCAGCATCGAGATAATCATGACACCGAACACCAATACTCCTATTCCACAACAAATATAAAAGATAAGCATGTGCAGGTCATAGACTCGTCGACTAATCTCCGTAACACCTTGTCTCATGTTCAGCGTAGTCCAATCGGCCAACGCAACGTTGCTACATAGCAGCAGCGACAATCCCGCTTGCCACATCTGCATCACTCTTTTCATCAATGAGACTCCATATAAAAATACGCGTGCGATAAGCACTTTTAACTGTTCAGGTGGTGTTCGAAACGATACAGGCTCAACAGCAATTTTGTTGCTATGCAAAAAGGTGGGCGATTATAGCAGCGGCGGTTCTTTTCTCAACCCGCTTCTTTCAAGGTCTACGGGACATTATCGGGACATAACTTTGTAGTATCGTTGTCTATTTGTCCGGCAGATTTATCGGCGACCATTCTTGGACTTCAATCCCCGCGTTATCGTCCTTTTTTGTCTCTATATAGTCACACCGGGAACAATGCATGGACTCCCGGTCGTCGTCCTTCAGAACGTAAATTTTATCGATTTGGCCACAGCTGGGACAGGTAGCGCCGCTGATGAATCTTTTCAAGCGACCATACCATCTTGTCTTAACAGCGCCTCAACCTCTGGTTCCCTGCCACGGAAAGCGATAAACAGATCCATCGCGTCTTCAGAGCCCCCCTTTTCAAGGATCGTAGCCAGAAATTTCTCTCCCGTTTGACGATTGAAGATACCGTCTTCAAGGAATTTCGCGAACGCATCTGCTGACAGGACTTCCGCCCATTTGTAGCTGTAATAGCCGGCGGCATAACCGCCGCCAAATATATGGGAGAACCCATGCTGGAAAGCATATTCTGCCGGAGGCAGAATGACGGCGACGTCCTGCCTGACCTGATTCAATAAGCGCTGTACCTGGTTCTGGTCATCCGGGTCAAACTCGACGTGTAAACGGAAATCGAACAGACCGAATTCCAACTGCCGGACCATCATCATAGCTGCGTTATAATTCTTGGCCTTTAACAGCTTATCCAGCATATCTTCAGGCAATGGTTCACCCGTCTCGTAATGTCCGGAAATAAATAAAAGTGACTCTGCCTGCCAACAAAAGTTCTCCATAAACTGGCTGGGCAGCTCGACAGCATCCCAGGCGACACCATTAATGCCGGAAACTGCTGCGGCATCAATTCTGGTAAGCATATGATGCAGACCGTGGCCAAACTCATGGAAAAGTGTCACAACTTCATTATGGCTGAGCAGGGCAGGGTCATCACCCAACGGACCACTAAAATTGCAGGTGAGATAAGCCACCGGGAGTTGTAGTGAACCAGAGTCGTCGACTCGCCTGACCCGGCAATCATCCATCCATGCTCCACCACGCTTACTGGCCCGCGCGTACAGGTCGAAGTAAAACCGGGCGATAGCCACGCCGTCTTTCCTGATTTCATAAGTCAGCACGTCTTCGTGCCAGACAGACATTCCATCACAAGGGGCGACTTCGATATCAAACAACCGGCGCACAACCTCAAACATGCCCTTGAGCACTGTTGGCGCGGGAAAGTAGGGCCGGAGCTCCTCTTCCGAAATGTCAAAAGCAGCTTTCTTTAGTTTCTCGGCGTAGTAGGGCACATCCCACGGCTTCAGATCCTCAGGACCACCACTTTTCTCAGCGAAGGCCACCAGGGTTTCAAAATCGTTCCGGGCGAATGCCCTTGATTTTTCAGCCAGATTGTCGAGAAAACCCAGAACTTCCTCCGCGGAACGAGCCATCTTGCGCGCGACCGACAACTCTGCGTAATTCTTGAAGCCCAACAACCTGGCCTGCTCCAAACGCGCTGACAACAAGGCATGTATTACATCAGAGTTATCAAATTCACCAGCGTTGGGACCCAGGTTAGACGCCCGCGTTCCAAAGGCGGTGTACAACTCCTGGCGGAGCGTTCGATCGTCGCAGTGGGTCATGATTGCCAGATAACATGGCGCATCCAAAGTCAAAAGATAGCCCTGCAGCTCTTTGTCGACCGCATTTTGGTGCATCGAGACAAGCGCATTGTGTGGAACCCCTGGCAGGCCAGATTTTTCTGTTATTAGTTTCTGCCAGACTTGGGTCGCGTCCAGTACATTGTTATTAAAAGCACTGTTCAAACCAGAAATTTCCCGCGACAACTCGGAGAACCTGGCCTGCTCTGATTCGGGCAGGTCTATCCCTGACAGACGAAAATCTCTGAGCGCATTGTCGATCACTTTCCTGCCAGCCTGCGATAGTGAATCGTATTGCGCTGACTCAGCAATCGCCTGGTAAGCCTCAAACAACGGACGGTTCTGCCCAACCTCCGTATAGTAGTCTGTAATCATTGCTAGACAGGCGGTATGAGCATCACGAAGCTCAACCGAGTTCATGACCGAGTTCAGGTGTGAAACCGGTGACCATGCGTGATGCAACTTGTCCTCAAGGTTCTCCCGCGCTTTAACGACGCTCTCGTAGTTGTAGGGTCTGGTCTCCAGCAGTTCCTCAATACCCACCCTCAACGCTTTAAGTATCGTCTCAATAGCCGGCACAATGTGCTCAGGCTCAATGCTATTAAAAGGAGGTAGCGTATTGTGTTCAAGTAGCGGGTTAATCATCTTCCAGCGCCTAATCCAGGTTATTTCTAATCATGTTTATCACCGATCGTGTATCCGGCGCAGTGTTCACCTGTCCGCCAAACCAGATCATGAAAGCTAGTACAGCCTGCTCAACCAACATCCCCAATCCATCGGCAACATCACATTCCGCTTGTTTCTGGCACCATCGATTAAAACGAGTAGTGCCGGAACCATAGATCATGTCGTAACAGCGAGTGTTTCCGGTAATGACCGATCCAGAGATCTCCAGGTCCTGATGAGATAACCCGGCGGAGGTTCCATTAATCACCAAATCGTAACTTTCCTGGAGGCGATCAATCGCAACCGCAGTGACACCCGCGAAATTTTTTTCCAGTTCCTGTGCTTTGACATGCGTTCGGTTTGTCACATGCAGCACGCCCGGCGCTTCAGCCAGCAGGCTCGCCAAAACGCCCCTGACTGCGCCCCCCGCTCCAATCACCAGTATCTTGCTGTCGTTTATAGGCCAACCCAGGTTTTGTAACAGATCGTTAACCAGGCCAGGGCCATCAGTATTATCACCGCGTAGCTTTCCATCTGCGGTCCGGGAAATCGTGTTTACTGCCTCTGCCTGGTTTGCACATTCACTAGCCTCATCAACAAATTGCCATGCGTCCCGCTTACAGGGCAAAGTAATGTTGAACCCAAAACCCGAATCGAGAAAATCATTAGCCACTGAGGTGAATGTGCCGTCTGACACAAGCACCTTTTCATAAGACAGTGAAATACCCGTTGCCGCGGCAAACTGTTGATGAATCTCGGGAGACCTACTGTGAGCAACCGGATTCCCCAACACGCCTAGTTTGAACCGGCTCATCTGATCTTCTCTCCTGTCACCAGATGCTTGATAACACTCGGCCCAACTGAATTTCCAAGCTGTCCCGGCACCAGATGATCAACCCCTGCTCCAAAATACTGCCTTACCTGCAGGGATGTCACAGCCGCAGGATGTCCTGTTACGTTGGCCGAGGTAGACACCAGCGGACCAGTTGATTCACACAGCGCGCGAACAACCGGGTGATCACTGACCCTAAGCCCAACTGTAGTGTTGTTTCCAATCACCCACCATGGCGCAACGCCATTATCCGGCAGTAGATACGTTACTGGGCCAGGCCAGTTGTTCTCGAGCTCACCTCGCTTTTCGTTGTCCAGTCCGACCAGGTAATCTTCGAACTGGCTAATATCCGCCGCGACTAACAATAGACCCTGCGCCCAACTACGCCGTTTTAATGCCAGGATTCGCGCAACAGCCCGAGCAGATGCCGGTAAACAACCCAATCCCCAGACGCCCTCGGTTGGGTAGGCGATGACACCATCGCCAAGCAGATAAGCTGAAATCAGGTTTTTCCGCCATCCGGCAAGGGCGTTCACAAATTCAGGTCGATGTTTTTTTGTCTAATTGCCTCTGCGTTCGCTTGTCGCTCGTCAATCAGGGCACGATGCAACACCTCATTCGAGACACCCAGGATCTGAACCGCAAGGTATGCGGCATTCTTTGCGCCGGCCTTGCCTATCGCTACACCTGCAACCGGAATTCCACCAGGCATTTGTACAGTAGACAGTAGTGCATCAAATCCTTGCAGTGGCCCGGCATCAATTGGTACCCCGATAACCGGTCTTAGCGTATGTGCAGCCACAGCCCCGGCAAGATGCGCAGCCATTCCAGCCGCTGCAATAAATACGGCACAACCCCGCGCATCGGCATCGCTCACATAACTCCTGGTGTCTTCAGGTGTTCGATGCGCGGACGTGATGCGAACCTCATATTCAATGCCGAAACTTTTCAGCACATCGACGGTCGATTGCATAACAGGCAAGTCAGAATCCGAGCCCATCAGGATGGCCACAAATGCCATAATGTTTACTCCAATGAAAAAAAGAAATGTTAAGAGAAATGGACGTTAGCCTAGTCACTATCAGCTTTCAACATTACAACTCTCGGGACGGCCGTAACCGGGTGGACTGAAATCGCCCACCTTCAGAATGAACCAATCCCATGACCTCTAACATCACGATTGCGATCGTCAGATCCTCAATGGAAAGCTCAAGGTCTGATAAGAGTGCATCCATCGACACTGGCCCTGCCTCCAGCAGGTCGAGCAACCTTTCCTGCTCATGGGTTAAGCCTTGGACTGTCAAAGAAAGGTCGAGCGTATCTCCCGGCCCAATACCCAGTTCTTTCAAAACATCCTCACCTGATTCAACCAGCGAGGCTCCGTCCCTGATCAGTTGATGGCAACCACGCGCCTGTTGATTCGTAACAAGCCCGGGCACAGCCATCACTTCGCGACCTTCCGCCAATGCGAGTTTTGCAGAAATCAGAGAACCACTTTTTAGTGCCGCCTCAACAACGACTGTCGCTTTGCTTAAGCCCGTCACTATTCGATTACGCCGCGGAAAGTGGCCCGGGCGCGCAGGAGTTCGCAGGGGAAATTCACTCACCACCAGCCCTTTTTCCTGAATTCGCTCGGCAAGCCGCCAATGGCGTCTTGGATAAATCTGGTCACAGCCTGATCCTAGCACCGCGACCGTCGCCTCGCCTGAAGCCAGCGCGCCCTCGTGGGCTGCGGCATCAATCCCGAGGGCAAGACCACTCACCACTAACACCGAATATCGTCCCAGGGTTTCTGCAATAGACATCGCCTGCTTCAATGCATATTGACTGGCTTTTCTTGCACCAACGATCGCCACTCTTTCCGCGTAGCGCGTAAGAACAGTTCGGTCACCTACCCCAAACAGAAAGAAAGGTGGGTCGTGTATCTGTTTCAGGCAGGCAGGATAATCATCATCCTGCAGCAATATGAGATGGTGTTCTTCCGCCAGAAGCCAATTGACATCCTGTTCGACGTCCAGCTTAAGGGCGTCATTAACAATCAACGAGCTATCTTGATCGAGCACGTCACGAGGAGAGCGTGACTTCAAAAGTCTGGTGAGTTCCCTTGGCCGATTGGACAATAGTCGGCACAAGGCAAGCAGGTCAGGATTCACAAATGGCTCACGACAAAAGGGAGCCGTTATTCTAGATAAGGAAGTTTTGAAACCTGTGGGAAAGCCCGGATATATCACCGGAATAACAGCTCGTTCTAACGTGCGAAAACACTAGGGATTGCGAACGAAATCCCCCACACGCAGCGGCTCGGTGGTTTGCAGAACCAGGCCATAAGCCATTTTTTCGAAAGACCGAAAAATCATCAAGATACCGGCGCGTTCGGTTGGCAACTGGACATAACCGCCCTCGAAATGATCACGAACCAGTGCGCCTTTCTTGGCAATCTCCAGTATGGTTCCCACTTCAACGCCCCGGTTGAGACCACGATTCACGACGACGACGTCATTGCGACCGACCTGGGTAACACCGCCAAGCACAGCCATAATAACACCCTCAACCTGCTGCTCAGGTGGGATTGGGTAAAACGTGGATTCAACTCGTCGCTCTTCCGTCGCCATCAGCCGATCACCGATACGAACATCGCCCTGGACACTTTTCATCTCGAAGGTCACAACATCGCCTTCTCGGGCTAATGCCTTAGCCAAGCCAACCTCAACTGCTTCATAGCCAAGGATTTCCTCGGTTTCAGGGTCCACATAAACATCCCCTTCCCGGAAGATTCCGTAGGTAGAGGTGTCCTCGTCCCAAACGCCCTTAGCATAAAACCGGTCGCCTGGACCGAACACCAGGGACTCGAGCTTTCCGGCTAGAATTCTTGGGGCAAGGGCAAGTGTGTCCTGTTCAACTATTCGACCTGTTGTCATTAAACTGGCCACAGCGTCTAGAGGAATAGCCGGGATCGCGCTTTCGAGCGGAGACACCCTGACGGCAGGCTCCATTTTTTCGTATCGATCGCCCTCACGAACTCTCTGCTCGGGTTTCAGTTTATAGGTTCTCTCCCCGGGGCCACGTTTTAGCGATATCTGCGGATCCCCGCCCACATATTTGAGGAAAATCTCATCCCCAGGATAAATCAGGTGAGGGTTACTAATAGTGGAATTAACATACCAGATTTCCGGCCAGTGCCAGGGCTCTTTAAGAAACTTGGAAGCTATGTCCCAGAGGGTATCGCCTTCTTTCACCAAATACTGATCAGGATGTCCTTCACGCAACAATGACGCTTCCGCCCCTGAATCCTGATCGCCATAGGCAAAACCTGCAAGAAACAGCATTATTAGGGCGAATGACGATACCAGGCGAATCTTCATAGGCGAATCCAACCAGTAAAAAGAGTACAATATCCGACGTGTAACACCCCAGGCATCGGGGTGAATTTCCCCTGAATTATCAAGGTGATCATAATCTTAGCAGCACAAGTTGCTCTTTTACTAGAGGTATATAGCAAAACCATATGGTGCCCTTAGAAATTCTAAAATTCCCCGACCCACGACTACGCACTGTAGCAAAGCCTGTGAAAGAAGTGACCGGAAGGATAGTAGCTCTGGCCGACCAGATGCTCGAAGCCATGTATGAAGCGCCCGGTATTGGCCTGGCGGCGACACAGGTGAACTTCCACCAGCGACTGATCGTGATCGATGTATCGGAAACCAACGACCAACCGCTTATCCTGATCAACCCCACTATTATTTCGGGGGAAGGTGAAATTGAAACCAATGAAGGGTGTTTGTCAGTCCCTGGGTTTTATGAACCAGTGGATCGATTCCAGCACATTCAGCTCGAAGCCATAGGCCGGGATGGTGAGCCATTCACTATGGAGGCAATTGATTTACTCGCCGTCTGCATACAGCACGAAATAGATCATCTGGAGGGAAAACTCTTCGTCGACTACCTGTCCAGCACCAAGCGACAGCTCATTCGTAAAAAGCTTCAAAAGCTCCAGAAACAGCGAGCTTAACCGAAATTGAGAACAGGCTTGAGCTAACTTGAAAATACTATTTGCCGGCACTCCCGAGTTCGCCGCGGGTTTCCTTGAGTCTTTAGTCCAGAGCGAGCACAAAGTTGTTGCCGTTATTACGCAGCCGGATAGGCCGGGTAAACGCGGAAAAAGATTGCGTGCAAGCCCTGTTAAACAGCTTGCAGAGCGAGCCAAGCTTACGGTGATACAGCCTACAAAATTAGCGCTCACTGACATTCAACACTTTGAATGTGATCTGATGCTCGTCGTGGCCTTCGGTCAGATCCTGAGACCCGACGTACTGGCACATCCAAAGCTTGGTTGTATCAATATCCATGCCTCTATCTTACCAAGATGGCGGGGTGCAGCGCCGATTCAGCGCGCCATCCTCGCCGGTGACAAGGAATCTGGCGTCACCCTGATACAGATGAATGCAGGTCTGGATACAGGGGACATGCTCGCAAAGTCTGTCGTACCCATTTCGCCCCTTGATACTACAGCGGACCTGCTCAAAAAATTTGCGAACGTTGGGCAACCACTTCTACTGGAAACCCTCGATTTTGTAGACAGGGGAACGACCAAGAAAGATCCACAGGACAACCATGCTGCGACCTACGCTCACAAAATACAGAAACCAGAAGCAATGATTGATTGGCAGCAGGATGCTCAGCAGGTCGATCGAGTAGTTCGCGCTTTCAACCCCGACCCTATCGCCTTTACCTTTCTTAATAAAACCCGGGTCAAGATCCATTCAGGTCGGATGGTCAAATCCAGTCTTTGCAAGCCAGGTGCTATTCTTGAGTTATCCTCAAAAGGTTTGATGGTGGGATGTAGTAATCAGGCCTACCTCATCGAGAAAATCCAGCTTCCAATAGGAAAAGGAGCGGTCTTGTCTGGCGCAGATATGCTAAATGGTTGGACCGATACATTTAAGATTGGCTCAACATTCGAAGAAAAAGTCGGATGAGTGAATACGTCGAAGTCGCAAACTCCCTGTCCCGAATGTTGGAAGAAGACCGTCATTTGGGAGACTGCCTGGAAAACACAAGCCCCATCGCCCAACAAATTTGTTATGGCGTAACTCGAAACTGGTTCTATTACGATCGTGTGACAGAAGCACTACTGGACAAACCGCTACCCGAAAAACATCTGGACCTTTGGCTGATTCTCATGGCTGGCCTATACAGCATTGACCATCTTCATCGTCCTCAACACGCCTCTGTTAACCACGCTGTCGAATCGGTAATCAAACTCGGTAAGCCCTGGGCCAAAGGTCTAGTCAACGCTGTACTAAGGCGTTACGGCCGTGAAGCTGACAGCCTGAAGCAACAGGTGATGCAGTCAGATGAGGCACGATTGAACCATCCGCAATGGTTAATCGAACTCATTAGGGCTGACTGGCCCGACCACCCGGAAATTTTCGAACACAACAACAACCAGCCACCAATGACGCTAAGGGTTAACACGTCGAAAATCACCAGAGAACAATACCTTGCCAAGCTGGCTGACGAGAGTATTGAGGCGCGAGCTGGCGCCTTCGCGCGATCAGCGGTGATACTTGGCAAGGCCATGCCCGTCGAGGCGTTACCTGGCTTCAGGGATGGCGAAGTGTCAGTCCAGGACGAAGCGCCACAACTAGTACCCGGATTAATGAACCTTGAACCAGGCCTATCGGTCATTGACGCTTGCGCCGCGCCCGGCGGCAAGACTTGCCATCTGCTGGAAAGCGAACCCGGCATAAAGCTCACTTCAATTGACCGGGATAGAAAAAGGATTCACCTTATAACCGAAAACCTTGAGCGTCTTTCCCTACAGGCTGATGTGGTGACACAATCGTTCGAGCAATATGTAGCCGAAACCGAATTTGATCGTATACTGGTGGATGCTCCCTGTTCTGCAACCGGCATCATCCGGAGACATCCTGACATTAAGTTGCTGCGCACGAAATCGGATGTTGATAAGCTTTCATCTATTCAGCGAGGACTTTTAGACAAGGCTTTCGACTTGCTCACAATCGGCGGTGAAATGCTCTATTCAACCTGTTCTATTCTTCGCCAGGAGAACGACAGCGTCATCGCTGATTTTATTGAAGGAGACGCCAGTAAACAGCTCATACCACTTAGTCATCCGGGATGTAGTGAAGGTGCTACGCTGATTGCAACGGAATACGGCCTGCAATTCCTGCCAACAGCCCAGGAACATGACGGTTTCTATTACGCCGGTATTCGTAAGGTGGCTATATGAAGATCATCATTCTCGGAGCTGGTGAAGTTGGCAGCAATCTTGCCCAGAACCTGACCCAGGAAGCGAGCGACATCACTGTCGTCGACACTAATAGCGATCGACTGAGAGAGCTTCAGGACAGGTTCGATATTCGAACCGTTCGGGGCATGGCTTCTCATCCAGATATCCTGCGTCAGGCCGGCGCCGAAGATGCCGACATGCTTATCGCTGTGACAAACAGTGATGAGATCAACATGGTAGCTTGCCAGGTTGCCTACACCGTCTTCAACACGCCAACAAAAATTGCCCGAATTCGTTCCTCCGCCTATATAAGAGATGATGGAATTTTCCGCAACGATGCCATGCCAGTCGACGTTATTGTCAACCCCGAGGCGATTGTAACTCACGACATCAGACGGCTCATCGATAATCCCGGTGCGTTGCAGGTCATGGATTTCGCAGAAGGCCAGGCACAATTGGTAGGCATCAAAGCTTATTACGGCGGACCCCTTGTCGACCAGGAACTGCGTTATCTTCGTCAACACATCCCCACGGTAGATACACGGGTCGCGGCAATCTTTCGCAAGAACAGGGCGATCATTCCAAAGGGAAATACTGTCATCGAAGCAGATGATGAAGTCTTCTTTATCGCAGCGAGCAAGGACATCAAGAACGTGATGTCCGAAATGCGTCGTGTCGAGAAGCCCAATAAACGAGTTGTAATCGCTGGAGGCGGACATATCGGGGAGCATCTGGCCCGTACAATTGAGGGTAGATATGGTGTCCGGATTATTGAGCATAGTAGGCAACGTTGCTACGAACTGTCAGAAACACTGGATCGAACAATAGTTTTGTCGGGCGACGCTTCTGATCGGGATTTACTATTGGAAGAGAACATCGAAGAAACAGATGTTTTTTGTGCGGTTACTAATGACGACGAAGCCAACATCATGTCATCTATGCTGGCCAAGAGCCTGGGGGCCAGGAAGGTCATTACGCTGATCAACAACCCCGCGTATGTTGACCTTATTGAAGGGGGAACCATCGATACCGTTATTAGCCCCCAGCAGGCAACCCTTGGGTCTATTCTTACTCACATCAGGCGAGGTGACATCGCAAGAGTCCATTCGCTAAGGCGGGGTGCTGCGGAGGCCATCGAGGCCATTGCCCACGGCGATGAATCCAGTTCAAAACTAATCGGCCGAAAAATCGAGGATATCGACCTGCCTCCTGGGACCAACATCGGCGCTATAGTAAGGGGGGATGAGGTCGTTATAGCTCACGACGACATTGTTGTAGAGTCCGGTGACCATGTTGTGCTTTTCCTGGTCGACAAAGGACGCATTAAAGACGTGGAGAAGCTTTTCCAGGCTCCACTCAGTTTCTTCTAAGTAAAGTATGCACATACAGATCGCAATAAGAATTGTAGGCATCCTGCTGATGATGTTCAGCCTGACGATGCTACCCCCTGTTTTCGTCTCACTCATTTACCAGGATGGCGTGACAGGTATCTTCACCAAGGCATTTGTCATTACCTTCGTCGCTGGGTTTTTTCTATGGCTGATGTTTGTCAGGAACCAGGCAGACATGCGCATCAAGGACGGGTTCCTGGTGACGGTGCTATTTTACATTGCCCTGGGCGCTTTTGGTGCACTACCATTTATCGACGAACATGGGCTCGGGCTCTCTATTCCTGACGCGCTATTCGAATCTTTCTCGGGGCTCACAACGACAGGCGCTACTGTTATCGTAGGACTGGATGAACTGCCGAAATCGATCCTTTATTACAGACAGCAACTTCAGTGGCTTGGCGGAATGGGAATCATTGTTCTCGCCGTTGCGATTTTACCCATGCTTGGGATCGGTGGGATGCAACTTTACCGGGCAGAGACGCCAGGGCCGGTTAAAGATTCCAAGCTGACCCCACGGATTAAAGAGACCGCAGTTGCGCTCTGGTCTATCTATCTTGGGCTTACTGTTGTCTGCGCAATCGCTTACTGGGGCGCTGGAATGAGCGGCTTTGACGCCATCTGCCACAGCTTCTCAACTATCGCTATTGGGGGGTTTTCTACTCACGATGCCTCGATTGGCTATTTCGATTCGTGGGTTATCGAAGCCATCGCCATCTTTTTTATGGTCCTGGCGGGGATGAATTTTAGCTTGCACTTTTTTTCATTCAAAGAAAGATCGATCCGGCATTACTTTCGAGACGATGAGGTGAAGTTTTATCTTTCTATACTGTTCATAGCCGTCGTGGCCGTTACCGGGGTACTTTGGTACGAGCAGACCCATACCTTCGGTCAGGCTATTCGATTCGGATTGTTTGAGGTTGTATCAATATTTACGACCACCGGATTTTCGACAACAGATTTCGCAGCATGGCCGAACATGCTGCCTTATCTGATTTTTTTCGGCGCTTTCACGGGTGCTTGTGCCGGATCTACCGGTGGAGGTATGAAGGTCATTCGGGTCATGTTGATCTGCAAACAGGGGCTACGAGAGGTACATCGGCTGATTCACCCCAATGCGGTTTTCCCGGTAAAGGTTAACCATCGACAGGTTTCAGGCCAGGTCATAGAAGCGGTCTGGGGATTTTTTTCGATTTACGTAATCGTATTTCTATTCATGCAACTTGCACTGATCATGACCGGTCTGGATTTTGTCACGGCTTTTTCAGCCGTTGGTGCGACTATTAATAACCTTGGCCCTGGGCTAGGGACAGTGGCCCTACATTACGCCGATATATCCGATGCCGCCAAGATCCTGCTCTGCTTCACGATGGCCCTCGGGCGCCTCGAAATTTTCACACTGCTGGTACTTTTTTCGCCCATGTTCTGGAGAAAATAGCGCTGGAGAAAATAGCGCTGGAGAAAGTAGTTCTGGAGAAAGTAGTTCTGGAAAAAGTAGTTCTGGAGAAAATAGCGCTGGAAAGAAAGGCTCCACAGAAGGCAGTTCCAGAGATCCCGTTCCGTGAGCGCAGTATAATGTCCGTCAAACCAGGGTTCCAATGAACAAAGTACGAGACAAGTGGAATCGAATCTATTCAAAAAACCGGCTTCCTGGTCTGCCTGCCGCTGTACTCACAGACAACGACAATATTCTTCCCACCAAAGGGATAGCGCTTGACCTGGCATGTGGTCTTGGAACGAACAGCCTGTTCCTTGCGACAAGGGGGCTAGAAGTCCATGCCTGGGATATATCGAAAGTTGCAGTCAACGATCTGGCAGGACAAGCGGGCTCACTGGGGCTGAACATTCAAACACGAGTCGTCAATATCACTGCTGCAGTACTACCGGCCGAAAGTTACGATCTTGTGCTTACCAGTCATTATCTGGACAGGTCCCTGCCACCGGCAATCCTGGATGCAACCCGTCCAGGGGGGCTTATTTGCTACCAGACTTTCACGGCAGAAAAACAGATCAATAAGGGGCCTAGTAATCCCGAATTCCTGCTGCAACCAAATGAGCTCCAGTCATTCGTTCCAGACTGCGAGATACTCGCCTTTAAAGATGAGAGCCATAATGTAAACAGGGACGACCCGCTAGCAGGTCGAGCCTTCATCATCGCTCGTAAACCCATTGGTTAGTGACGGCAATTAATGAACACCCGATGGTTTATTGAATCGGTAAATTTTCTCTGATCCAGCGGGTCTCTCCCTGAACCGTTTGTATTCCCACTGGTATTGCTTTGGAGCAATTTCGGCACAGGTCTGCATCAGGTCGTTTACCGCCCCGATAGAAGTTAGTTCATCGGGTTCATAGATAGATGAATCAGGCGCAAGAACATGGGCTTCAAACAGTCCTTGCTCATTTCGTACCATCGTAATCCCCAGTGCTTTTGCGCCCGTCTTCTTGAGAAGCCTGCTGGCCAGCACATCGGTTAACGCCGGGTGACCAAAGAACGGTACGAATTGGCCTGTAGTGGGTACCTGATCAGGCAGGATCACTGCGGTTCCGCCCTCACGCAGCGTTTTGTACAACTGCTTGAGACCGGACCGTGTGGTTGGCACCATGTGATTACCATGCCGTAGACGCACCTTCTGCATCAATTTTTGCATGTAGTCCTGCCTGGGTGGTTGATATAGCGCCGTCATCTGGCCGTATCGACGGTAGAAAACGTTGAACAGTTCCCAGTTACCCATGTGCGGCAACAGTACAAGAAGTCCAGCAGAGTCATTGAGATGTTCTTGCAGCATGGCCTCATTGTGCACAACCTGTATCCACCCATCGATTCGTTCAATATCGCCCAGCCAGACCGCTGGTGTTTCCATCAGTGTCTTGCCAGTTTCAATGAGACTCTGGGTCGAGAACTTATCGCTGTCTGCTAAATTGTCCGCCAAACCCGTTAAACAGAGATCAATGTTTGCCCTGGTAACCCGGGCTGAGCGGGAACCCAACTTACCGTTCAGCATTCCAGCAACGGCACCCATGCGCTGGGAGAATTTTCGTGGCAACAGGCTCAAAAGATAAAGGAGAATTTGTACCAGGGACGCCATCAATTTGACAACCGGCAGCATTCCTCATGCCTGAAACAGCTCACAAGGTGATCATTGACCATCCCTGTCGCCTGCATATAGGCATAACAAATCGTAGAGCCCACGAACTTAAACCCGTCTTTTTTCATCGTCTTGGACATACTGTCAGACGCAGGCGTCGTTGCCGGGACCTGTTTCATAGATCGGAAACGGTTTTGCCTGGGTTGGTGATCCACGAACTGCCAGACATAGTCCGAGAAACTGCCTGTTCGTTCCTGGATGTCCAGAAATAACCTGGCGTTCGACACCGCGCTTTCTACTTTGAGCCTATTGCGTACAATTTCAGGATTCTGGAGTAACTTATTGATTCGAGCGGGTCGATATCGCGCCATTTTCCCCGCGTCAAAGCCATCAAAAGCTTTACGATAACCCTCGCGCTTCCTGAGAATTGTTATCCACGATAGCCCTGCCTGAGCTCCTTCAAGCAGAAGGAACTCAAATAGCAGCTGGTCATCATAAGTTGGCAAGCCCCATTCGGCGTCGTGGTAGCTTTCGTACAACTCATTGCCGACACACCAGCCACATCTTTCGATTTCATTCGCCATGATCAGGAGGTTATCTGATTTCTGAGCACCGAGGTATACTTACGGCCTTTTTTGCTCGGAGCAGCTCCGTACAACGCCAATGTTACAAAGAGAACGCCAATGAACTTCCAGAACCTTATCCTTTCCCTGCAAACTTTCTGGTCCGAGCAGGGCTGTGTGCTAATGCAACCCTACGACATGGAAGTTGGCGCCGGTACCTTCCACCCAGCCACGTTTTTGAGGGCCATTGGGCCTGAAAACTGGCAGGCAGCTTATGTTCAACCCTGCCGTCGACCAACAGACGGCCGATACGGAGAAAACCCCAACAGGTACCAGTACTACTACCAGTATCAGGTCGTCATGAAGCCCTCACCACCTAACTTTCAGGAGCTATACCTAGCGTCATTGGAACATCTGGGAATTGATACCAAAACCCATGACATAAGGTTTGTTGAAGACAATTGGGAATCACCAACGCTGGGGGCCTGGGGCCTCGGTTGGGAAGTCTGGATGGATGGTATGGAGATCACTCAGTTTACCTACTTCCAGCAGGTCGGAGGGCTTGAGTGCTATCCAGTGATGGGTGAAATCACTTACGGGCTGGAGCGACTGGCGCTCTACATTCAGGGCGTAGAGGACTTTAAGGACCTTGTCTGGACCGAGAATGGCGATAAGAAGATCACCTACGCAGACGTCTATCACCAGTATGAGGTCGAGATGTCCCGTTTCAATTTTGACCTGGCAGATGTCGATGCCCTGTTCGCTCAGTTCGATTTTTGCGAGAAAGAAACCACTCGCCTACTGGAAGCCAACTTACCGCTACCGGCCTACGAATTCGTCATGAAAGCTTCCCATGCCTTCAACCTTCTGGATTCGCGTCACGCCATTTCGGTCACCGAGCGTCAAAGGTTTATTTTGAGAGTAAGAGCCCTGTCCCGCGGGGTCGCGCAAAAGTACTTTGACTCAAGACAGGTACTCGGCTTCCCACTTGCTGACGATGATACCCGAGCATTTGTAGAGAAGGAGCTCAAGCGTGCCAACTAATACGCTGTTACTTGAAGTCGGTACTGAAGAGCTTCCGCCCAAATCCCTGAACAATCTGCGTGAAGCGCTACAACAAAATATCGAGGCAGGACTTAACCAGGCCGAGTTATCACACGGAAAGGTTGAAAGCTTCGCCACCCCACGAAGACTCGGCATCCTGGTTCACGACCTTGCGGACCGACAGCCAGACCAGAATGTAGAGAAGCGTGGGCCTGCGGTTAAGTCTGCGTTTGATGACGATGGGGAACCGACCAAGGCACTCGCTGGATTCATGAGGGGTTGCGACGTGGCTGACCCATCACAGCTTGACACCATTACAACTAACAAGGGCGACTATCTCGTCTATCGGGCAATAAAAAGCGGTCTTGATTTACCATCCCTGCTGGAAGAGCTGCTCGGGTCGGCCGTAACTGCCCTACCCGTTGACAGAAGAATGCGATGGGGTAAAAGCAGATTGGAGTTCGTTCGACCGGTGCAGTGGCTCGTTTGCCTGTACGGAAGCTCAGTCATTCCCATTCAACTTCTGGGCAAAGAGGCTAGCAACACGAGTTCGGGCCATCGATTCATGTCCGGTGGTCAGTTTGAGATCACTAAAGCTAACGACTATGTAGAGTTGTGCAGGACAAACTATGTCCTGGCAGACTTTACCGAGCGTAAGAATCTGATCCGGGAGCAAGTTGTCGACCTCGCCGCCCGGGAGAAAGCCCATCTGGAAATCGATGAGGATTTACTTAATGAAGTCACGTCTCTTGTAGAGTGGCCAAGGGCACTCGCCGGTGGATTTGACAGCTCGTTTTTGAATGTACCGCCAGAGGTGCTGATTTCTGCAATGAAAGAACACCAGCGTTATTTCCACCTGGTTGATAACAACGGGAAGCTCGTTCCCAGGTTTATCACTATTTCCAATATTGAAAGTCTGGATAGTTCACAGGTCGTTGCTGGTAACGAACGGGTCATAAGGCCTCGTCTTGCAGATGCCGCATTTTTCTTCGATCAGGACACTCGAACTTCACTGGAGCAAAAATCTGCACGGCTAGAGAACGTTGTGTTCCAGGCTGACCTAGGAACCTATGCGCAAAAATGCGACCGAATAGCTGCGCTGGCTGCCTACATAGCCCAGCAGCTTGGTTCAGACACCGACGCTGCAAAGCGGGCGGGCAAGCTCTGCAAAGCGGATCTGGTTAGTGATATGGTCGGCGAGTTTCCGGACCTTCAGGGAACCATGGGTAGTTACTATGCCAGGCACGACAAAGAAACAGAGGAAGTTTGCATTGCGATCGCCCAACACTACAGACCCACACAAAGTGGGGGTATCTTGCCAACCTCTGATGTGGCTTCCTGTGTTGCGCTAGCGGACAAGATCGACAGTCTAACCGGGATCTTTGGCATCAACCAACCCCCGACGGGTTCCAGGGATCCGTTCGCGCTGCGCCGCCAATCTCTCGGTGTCATACGAATTTGCGTAGAAAACCAGCTAAATATTCCTCTGAATGACTGTCTGAATGAGGCCTCCAGGATTTATGGAAGGGCCTTTGACACCGTTAATGTTTCAAATTACATCGTCGAAAGATTAACCAGCTACTATCAGGAACAGGGAATTCCAGGCGATGTGGTTGAAGCAGCGACAAACAGCGCGAGCACCTCTGTCAATCTGTTAGCGATTGACGACGTTGTTCGAACGCTGCAGTCCTTTCGCAATGGACCAGCGGCGAAAAGCATCGTCGCAGCAAACAAGCGGGTAGCAAACTTTCTCAAAAAAGCAGGCCCGAGCGACCTTGCCAGTAGTTTCGACGCTTCCGTTGCGACCGATGAGGCTGAGATTGCGCTAGGTCGTGCGCTGAACAAACTGGATCTCAGCAAGAGTAAAGGCGCCGGAGCAAAATTGGAGAAGCTGGCGGTACTTCAGGAGCCAGTTGATCACTTCTTTGATGAGGTGATGGTCATGGCGGAAGACGAAAAGGTGAGGAAAAACCGTCTGGGACTTCTCCAGAAATTACGACAACAATTCCTTGAAGTTGCTGATTTCTCGCTCCTACAATAGTAATACTGCT